>CAVWKV010000026.1:0-11302 GCA_963755265.1 uncultured Methanomassiliicoccales archaeon
ACACAGCGGACGTAAGAAAGCTGCGTTTTTCCTAAGTTTTACCCCCTGGAGGACCACGACATAGCTCAACAAAGTCACCATTGAGCAGGCAACGAAGCCGCTGCCTACGTCGCGCACAAGACCAACGAGGTCTGCGCCATCTACCCCATCGCCCTTTTTTCGTCGAACATGGGTGAGTGGGCCGATGAGTGGTCGGCCATGGGTCGCACCAACATCTGGGGCACGATTCCGTCCGTGGTCGAGATGCAGAGCGAGGCGGGCGCTTTCCGCCACGACCCACGGCGCCCTTCAGGCGGGCGCGCTGACCACGACCTTCACGGCCGCGCAGGGCCTCTTGCTCATGATCCCGACCATGTTCAAGGTCGCGGGTGAGCTGCGATCATACCCTGAATATCGTCCCCGATCAATGCCGTTCCGGGAGAATTAATGATGACCGTAAGTTCTCCCATTATGTTCGGGGAGGCCAACGCCTCTTCTACCTTGGACAACGACCCGAATACATAATCTGGCTCATCGATATATGTACAAGGGATGCGATACATACCGTTGAGATATCGCCCCAATGATTCCCGCGGGATATCACAACGCTTGGGTATGAGAATATCGGCAAGATATGTATGATAGTTGCGACAGCCCCCCGGCCCATTCAGCAATACCCTTGCCCCTAGCACGCTTTCCACCGCCAGCAGGCTGGCGGTAAGGCCGTCAGGCAGGAATGTCATGGTAATCCTCGATCCATCTCCCATCCAGCGACTTGTGGAAGTCTCATCAGGTTCTCAATATTTTTTATGACAGCAATCGTTGACTCCAAGGAGGCGTCGGGCCTATTGAAATGGTATTGACGGCAAGGGATGTCGGTTGGAATGCGAGAGTCTGTAAGGATCAGGTCGGGATTGAGGTCCGAAACGTCGCTCCTGAGTTCTTGAATACTGTATAGTTTTTTATTAACGTGACTATGTTCATTTGGCAATTTATCACCCTGACCATAAATGCCCGTCCTTACTAAGTGAATCCCCAAATCTTTGCTCAAACCATTTATCCAATTACCATCTCTTTCCGAATGGACATAGGCTAGAACCCTCTTGCCTTCTAGGGTCGTTCGATGTGTTTGTATAACATCACGATATCTCTTCTCCAACTCCTTTATGGTCTCGGAAGCCCGAGCTTGCTGACCTGTGTAAGCGCCTAATTCGGATAGCCAATAGACGACCTCATCGAACCCGGCGGGAAGAGGCAAATGGAAAAAAGGAACTCCCGTTTCTTTCTCGATCATTGCCCGTACCACTTCGTGTCCGTTACCAGATTGAGCAGACAAGCAGAACTCCGCCCGCCCAAAGGCCTTTATCGATTCAAGGTTAGTATGGGTCAAAAATCTGCAATTGACTTTCATTCCCAGCTTGTCCAACAATTCAGATATCGTCCTGAAGTTAGTTTCTCGGTTGTAGACAAAGAAATCCGACTCATCTATGATATTGACCGACCCTCGCTCTTGGGGAACGGGGCGATCGATCAGATCCAAGACCGAACGCATGGCCATCAGCCGGCCTATTTCGAAGTCTCCCTGCATGTTTCCATCCGTCGTTATCGCCTTGATGATGACGCCTGGGTAATGCCAGGAAATATTATCCGCGATGGCTTGAACATCGTCCCCGATAATTCCTGAAGCACATGTGGTAATAATGAAGATAAGAGGCCAGCCTTCACCAGCACTTTTTTCGAGCATCAATTGGAGGTAACGTTTCCCCCCGAATATTGAAGCCATTTCGTCCATCTCTGTACAGAGGGCTCTAGGCCTCACCTCGTCGATAGCCACACCAGATCTTTTATAGGACATAAGGCGGTAGTAATCAAGGCCCGCCCCAACGATATGGGCGCAACTCCTCGGACCGTGGATAATGGTCAGGGCATCCGATATCTGGGAAACGCAGGAGAAAGCGCCGTTGAACGCACAGGTATGAAGCACTTCTCGTTCTAGGCCGACCTTTCCCCTGGCCTCCATTAATTCCACCACCGGGATGATTGGTCATCCCATCTGGCCGGTCCCCAGACGATCTTGTTAACCAAATGGTGAAAAATGTCGAACGTAAAAGGGGTCATTGTTTTTCGCCTTTCGATTTCGTCTTTGATTGTGTGCGAGACTTCTTTAATGGAGCCTCATCCGGCCTCACCATCTGTGATATCCCACCCACTAGATTATCCATGAGCGTCTTAGAACTGTGGATCTTGATCGATGCCGGCGCACTCCCGTCTATGGTCAAGATCTCAGGCATTCTCTGGATCAAGGCCAATCCTATGCGCTTGCCTTCCTTCTCTGGTATCATCCCCCAGTCAATCTCATCATTGATATGAATGATCGACGACACGAGAGCAACCATCTCTGGACTTTTCGAGATTGCTTTCAATTTCCTCGAGAAATCGGCTGAATCTTTAGTTCTCCAGGACGACTTGACTGAGATCCAGCAATCATTCTCAGTGAATTTATATCTCTTCAGTCGCCTCAGTGCATCGCACTGATAGGCCGCGTTTAAGCCATTTTGTTTCTCCAACGCGATCTTTGTAGCCTCAATGACGTTCTTACCGATGAGTTCTCCTAATTTGGAGTGCTTTCCCGCATCGGTGATATGATTGCTGCTGTTGGGATTGCATATAATTGCTATTTGGTCTGTCCCTGATCCGGTGGCGATCCCATTGGAATAAAGACTTGGGGCCATCAATTCTTGCAGGGCGCACGCCTTCGCTTCCGAAGCGGTCATGATTGCCCTGGCCATTGTGTGCTTGGGGATGTCTGCGTCGATAACGAGCATAGTGACTATCGTCCCACCGACTTTCTCGAACCCAGTGGCCTCGTTATATGACGCGGGATCTCCTGCACGGCCCCCGTTACCTTCCACGCCAGCGGTAATTATTGCGGTTACCCCCGTACTACGGAACGCTCTGCTCACAATTCCAGCATTGTCCATGTTGGCGGCGGTGCTCAGCCCACAGCAGCGGTTTGGATCAAGGCCAATCTTTTCCGCAATCGTGCGGATATATTTGGTAAAATCACCGGTTTTCATCAGGTCGTGTGTACCTTCGTAGACTTGGCTGTTGAATACCGTCTTGAGGTCGTCCCGGTAGCCACCCCCAAGCCATGTTGTCGCAAGTGTGTCCCGTGTATCTGGCAGATCAACAACAAGTAGTCTCCCCTGCCGGTATATGCTCTCCCCGCTCCCGAGTTTTTTAATCAGTCGCTTCTCGACAGGCGCCTTATCGCTGGCAACCGCCTCTTCCCAACTCTTCCACATGTTGAAACCTCCATACCATGATTGAAAAAGAAATGATTTGATGGCCAATGTGGCCTTAAGCAGCCACACCGACCGTTCCTGACGACCCGATCAAGTTTGTTTGTCTCCTCCAGGCATCTAACCTTTCAGGTTTTCGACCAGATAATTCTGGTAATCATTACCAATTATGGTAGGTAGTGTATACGAGAAATTCGTCGGGTAAGCTATCATTTCCATGAGCGCCACGCCCTCTACGATGTGAAGGGATGCATCCTCGAAGGCGTACCTGGCCGAACCGTTCAGGAAGTATACTTTATCATTTTTCACTGCATTGATCTGGCTCCAGAGCGGATCAGATTTCATCGTCTGCCATGTCGCATTAAAGTCTGTTCCAGGCCCTCCCATTATCTGATCGATAATCATTATGTCTGGATTCGCTTGCAGAAGCGCTTCCACGGAGACCTGCTCGTATCCAGAGCTAGCATTACCAAACGCATTCTTGGCCCCGCCGAGGCTAATCACGGAATTCATAAAAGTGCCATTTCCAATAACGTAGATGACACCGCCAGTTTCCATGAAAACGTAAGCAACTGTAGGTTCAACGCTGGTTTTGTTGATCTTTTCCGACGAGGATAGTAGAGCCTGCCCCATCTCGCTGATTATCCTCTCGGCACTAACACTCTTTCCCGACTGCATTCCCTATAACCTGAATGTTATTGTAGATCTGCCCAAGACTCACCTCTTGACCAGTAACTATGTACGGAATTCCGAACGAACTGAGCTGATCGCCAATCCCAGAATAGGCCCATGAATTATAATCAAGTATGACCAAATCGGGATTCAGAGCTGCAATCGTCTCTGCATTCTGGGACCATGTTTCTCCAGTTGTGGCGACAGTACCGTTCGCTATTCTTGCCTCGATATCTGAAGGGAAGCCATCACTAAGATTCATGCCCACAATCGTATCCGGCATGCTTGCATTGTCGCTGTTCACCCCGATTATATCATTTCTCATGCCCAATGCGTACAGCATTTCGGTGATGGTATTGCTGGTTGAAACGATCCTGGTTGGTTGGGTAGTTAATGTGACCGTCCTCCCTAGACCGTCGACGATGGTCTGCGGGATGTTATCATCGGTCTGCTGCCCGGCCGCTTTGAGATAGGTCGTGTAATTACTGTCCAGAGTTGTGGGCAGACTGACGCCTGTATTCAAGGGGTATAACATGTCGGCCATCAGTTCGATGGCGTCGACCAACCGTGGTCCGGCCCGATCGAAAGCGTTGGAAGCCTGACCAGTGAGCACGTACACCGAGTCGGTCTTGACTGCGGTAAGAGTCGACCAGAGAGTATCGTTCCTGAGAGTGGACAATAGCTCCTGTGGTGTAGTGCCTGCCATTCCGTCTCCGTCTATGATGATGACATCTGGATTCGCTTCCAGGAGACCTTCCTCGCTGATGGAAACCCAGCCAGACTCGCTCGAGAACACATTTGTTGCTTTTGTGTCGTTGATAAGATCCTGGATATATGTGGCCCCTCCAGCGACCCAGTATGTGTCACCGTACAGGAGGTAGGCGATGCTCTTTTTACTGGTCACATTGGAGACAAATGCCGATATCTCTGATATCTTGGATTCCATACTGGAGACATATGATGTAGCGACATCTTTCACATCACAGATCGTACCGATCCTGATGATGTCTTGACAAACTTCGGAAATATTGCTTTCATCCGATAAGACCACCGTGGTGATGTTAAGTTCCTCAAGGGAAGGGAGCATCTGGATTTGGGCCGAAACTGAAGCTGTCAGGAAAACGATATCTGGGTTTAGGACGGCTATCGCCTCGACATTCGGATCCCAATAACCCCCTATGCTGGGGAGAGTTTTATTGGCCTTCATGGCAGCGATGCTAGCCGGATAGTCGCAATAATCAGTTACCCCGACCAACCTGCTTTCCAGACCGATTGCACATATACTTTCAGTAATCGATGGAGCGACTGATACTATCCTCTTCGGTGCCTCGCTAACAGAGACAGTTCTATTCAAGGCGTCCGTGATGGTTATCGGACTTCCAGAGGTGGCAGTATTTTTATTATTCGATCCCAGGTTCATTGCAATTAAGGTGGAACTCAATATCAATACTAAGACCACCAAGACCGCGATAATCGCGCTGCTTCTTTTTATGGCCATGTCAAACCCTCATTTTTTTCTTTCGTATTTTCCTCAGCATAAGCCGGACGGTGTTCAATTGGATGATACATCCAATGTCATTAACGGATGCTATTGAAATTATAAAACCTTAACCGTTTATTGATAATGATTATCGATAATTTAAATAATATATAGGAATACGATGATTCTTCTGTCAGATAGGATTATTCATCTATCCATTGACTGGAAGGTGACACCGCCCTCTCATTTGGATGGATGTAGCCAACCGATGCCTTGAGCGCCAACATATCCTATTTATCGATACAGGGGGCTTCATCTTTGACTACTAAAATAATGAATATAGCTGCAGGCACGAAGGACAGTGCATCAATCATGCCTGCTGTGAGAATTCTTCGAGAGAAAGGGATTGATGTCGATGTCTATTGTATCGATTCTGAGGAAATGGATCTCAACGAGCAGACGTTCGTGTCAACGATGAGGCGGTTGAGAGACATCGATTTTGTCGTAATTCGGTTTCATAACGACCCTTCGTACTTTAAAAAATTTGAAAGGTTTTTAGAAGCATTATATCAGAATAAACGCCCCGCATTCATAGATACTAATGTGCCAGGGATTATGAAACAATATAGAAACCTATTTCCATTCGATGAGAAAAGCTATGACACACTGACCTCGTTTGTCGAGCTTGGCGGTGATGAGAACCAGATGGGGTTGATACTCTGGGTATGTAAGAATATCAAGGGGATCGATGTCATGGTCCCGGCTCCGAAGAAACCTAAGATGGAAGGAATATATCATCCTGATCGTCCCGTTGGTATTGAACTTGAAAATTTTCTAGATTCCTTGGATACGTCACGACCGACGATCGGTATTCTATTCCATCAGCATCTTCTCCTGAATAACAACCTTGAAGGAATCGATGAACTTGTTAGAACGATCGAAAAGAACGGATCAAACACCATTCCTGTTTTCTTCGCATCCTCCGCTCCGAATAACATTACCGGTGCGATCGGTATCCGAGCGATATGCGAGCAATTCCTTTCTCATGACGGAATCGCCAGAGTGGATGCCGTAATCATGAATTCAGGATTCTCCCAGATCTCACTTTCGAATCCGGGAGATGGGGATGTTAAGGCTATAGTCTATAACTTCTTCATGGACTTAGGAGTGCCAGTGCTCCAAACAATGAACTTATGGGGAGCGCAGGAGGAGTGGGAGACGGGAACGACAGGCCTCAGTTCGATCGAAATCTCCACTAACGTCGTTTGGCCTGAGTTTGATGGACAGATAATCACCGTGCCTATTACAAGTACCAAGATAATGGATGATGGAAGAAGGCTTCTCCAGCCCATTCCAGATAGGGTGGAGAGAGTGGCCGCAATGGCGCGAGCATGGGCGGACCTACGAAGGACACCAATTTCAGAAAGGCGCGTGGCCATATTGCTCTATCAGAACCCGCCGACGAATGACAGGATTGGAAGCGCGGCCGGCCTGGACACCTGTTTGAGCACCATCGCTCTACTTAAGGCAATGAAAGAGCGGGGATACGGAATCGATTCGATACCCAGCAAAGGCAATGAATTGATCAAGCTATTCATAGAAGGAGTGACAAATGATACCGAATGGCAATCACCGGACCAGATCCATGATAGGGCAGCTGACCTGATAGCTCCAGAAGTTTATTGCAGATGGTTTGAGGCAACCACCGAGAATGTGCAGAAGGCCATTTGCCGCAATTGGGGGTCACCCCCGGGAGATTTGTATGTGATCAACGGTTCCATGGTTATACAAGGCATCAAGGACGGAAATGTCTTCATCGGCCTGCAACCGAGCAGGGGACTGCTAGAACAGGTGGAAACGTTATATCACGACCCAGATGTGGTGATGCCACACCACTATGTTGGCTATTATCGTTGGATCAAGGACGTCTTCAAGGCCCAAGCTGTCATACATATGGGATGTCATGGGACGTTGGAATGGCTTCCCGGGAAGGGGGTTGGCCTTTCTAAGGATTGTTATCCGGACGTCGTCCTCGAGGACATGCCGAACATCTATCCATACATCATGGAGAACCCGGGGGAGGGAATCCAGGCTAAGAGGAGGAGCGATGCAGTGATAATCGACCATATGGTGCCAGCTATGACCAGGGCGGAAAGTTACGAAGAATTAATGGAGCTAGACGCCGACCTTCAATCATATTTTCATTCGGTCAACGCTGGACAGATGGAGAAGGTGAGTGTGATCGCCGAAAAGATTCACGGCACCGTCACCAAGCTATCGCTGTTCAAGGAGCTGGGACTGCAGGAGGGAGCGTCCTCAGAAGAATTGAAAGTAAAGCTGGAGAACCTGTATGACTATGTAACGGAAATCAAGGATGCATTGATAAAGGATGGTTTACACGTCCTGGGGAAGGTACCTGAAGGGAAGAGGCTGACGGAGATGGTCTATTGCCTGGTGCGGCTTAGGAACGGGGCGATTCCTTCAATGCGTGAGGCGATTTGCACATTGTACGGCTTTGCACTCGACGATCTGCAGAATAACCCGTCCGAATGGCTCGCCGGAATGGGGATGACGAAAGGTGCTATGCTGGACGAAATAGATAGACAGTTCCGCGTACTTATTGAGGACATGCAAGCGGTCAGCTTCAACCGCGAGAGGAGCCGGGCCACCGCCATCGCCAGGTACGGAGAGGGAAAGGGGGCTCTGATGACGGTCGTTGACTATGTTTGCGATATACTGGTACCTAACATAATAAGAACGCGTGAGGAAATAGACAATCTCTTGGTCGGTCTGGACGGAGGTTATGTTCCGCCGGGACCGTCCGGCCCACCTACCCGGGGAAATGCTCACCTATTGCCCACTGGGAGGAACTTCTACTCCATCGACCCGGACGCCATCCCCAGTCCGGTCTGCTGGAAGATGGGAAGAATCATGGCGGATCAGATGATTGAACGTCACATCAAAGAGAAGGGATGCTATCCGAAAAGCGTCGGAATAGTAATCTGGGCCACAGACACCATGAAGACTGGGGGGGACGACATCGCATATATCCTCTGGCTGATGGGGCTGAGGCCAAAATGGGCCGCGTCCGGTGGGAGGGTCGTAGACCTGGAGGTGATGCCTCTGGATGAGCTAAAAAGACCGAGGATAGATGTTACATTGCGTATCAGCGGCCTTTTCCGAGATGCATTTCCCAACTTGGTCGACATGATAGATGAGGGTGTGGAAAAAATAGCGCTACTGGACGAGACCAATGAGGACAACTATCTGGCCATGCATCTGCGGGAGAGCATCATCAAGTCCATGAAGGAGGGACTCGAGCCGGAGAAGGCCAGGTCCTATGCTCTCGTCCGCATATTCGGGGACCCTCCAGGAACCTACGGGGTAGGGGTCGATAAGTTGATCGAATCGTCCAAATGGGAGACCACTAAGGATTTAGCCGATACTTACGCTACCTGGGGGGCTCACGCCTACGGAAGGAGATGGAAGGGTGAGAAGGTTCCCGAATTATTCACCGATAGGATGTCTAAACTGGATGTTACGGTGAAGAACCACGAGGACCGGGAGTTCGACCTACTGGATATCGATGATGATTATTCCATGCTCGGAGGCATGAATGCCTGCGTCCGCGTGTACGGGGAGAAGGATCCGGTCTCTGTGATGGGGGACAGTTCGGACCCACAACGGATCAAGACCCGGACCGTTCAGGAAGAGACTGGATTCGTATTCCGGAGCAGGGTGCTTAACCCGAAATGGCTTGAAGGGTTGAAGGAGCATGGATACCGCGGGGCGATCGAACTTTCGAAACTGACCGAGTACATGATCGGATGGGATGGGACCTCGGATGTCATCGAGCCATGGATGTACCAATCTGTCGCAGAGAAGTTCATATTTGACGAAGAGAACCGGAAGTGGATCGAAGAGAACAACCCTTACGCACTCAGGGCCATGTCAGGGAGGCTGCTTGAGGCTGTACAGAGGGGCATGTGGGACCCGGACGAGGCGACCAAGGATCGGCTTCAGTCAATATATCTGGAGAGCGAGAATGACCTTGAGGAGATGAGCGATGCGGACCAAAAATAATCGAGGGGGAATCCTAGTCATCTCCGGAGATCGTTCATGCCGTTGACGATCCGGTCCAGCAGCTGAAGAGCCCCTTTGGAGCCAAAATACGGCTTTTGGACGAAATCCACGCTCCCGGTTCCGGGGAGAGAAAGTGGAATGCCGACCTGACATCTCCTTGATGCCTTTATTAGCTCGGCTGTGTGCCCATCTGCCAGGACAATGTCCGCCCTACTATTGATAATGCAATCTGTAATGACGTCCTCCAATCCTATCGAGTTGAGGAACTCGGCTAACAGAGAACTGTCTTGCTCGGAAGACCCTGGGTTAACAGTAACTGACGAGGGAACCATTCCGAGATAGTTATAGAGCCATTTCGTCAACGGCAATGCCACGGAACTATCCGCCTTAACAGCAAACGTCGCCCCCTTCGGCAAGCCAGTCAATAAATTAAAGCGGTCGAGCAACTGGCACGCCCTCTCGCGATCAGCGCGAATGGACGACAAAGCGGATGTCGGATCTGACTGAGTCATTGTCGCTATCCCTTTAACCCAGGCCTCAGTGGCATCGAAACCGATCGGAGCCCCCTCGACAGACGTGAACGTAGGTATCCCATGTGCTGCATACCAGTCTGCAGTCCTGGCGCCGTACTCGGGGCAAACCATGATGTTATGCGACGCCCCAACCGAAAGTTGGAGATCATTAAGGCTGCATGCCGTTCCAGGCGCGGAGAACACAAACAGCCCCAGCATGACTAGTAAACTTTTCAATTCGTGGACTGCGCCCTGCCAGTTGTTATGCATGATGGAAAGCCCAAGCAGGTTTACACCCTCGTCAAGTTTGCGTCCCTCCTGCATGGTTATTTGCTCAAGAACATGACAAATCGTCCCATCGTATGTTGTGGAAGCGGGGACCGAGAACACTGGTTCCTCCAACGCTATCATCCGTGCCGGGTCACCGAATTCTCGGATCGCCCCTTCGATATCATCCCCAATCAATGCTGCCCCGGGGGAGTTGACGATGACAACAAGTCCATCCCTCTTCTTTGATATCGTCGGTAGCAGGTTCTCCAATTTGTCCTTCGCCCCTGCTATATAGTCATCTTCGTCAAGATAGCTGCATGGTATTCGAGGCTGCCCGAAGTAGTACTTCTCCTGCCGGTCGTGGAAGGACGCTGCCCGAGGTCTAGGATACTGGTAATCCGCAAGGAAACCGTGATAGTATTTGCATCCCAGGGGACCGTTAAGGACGGCACGGGCATCAGTTATGCTCTCTACGGCCAGCAACGCCCCTGTCAGGCCGTCCGGTTCAATGTTCATAGGCGAACTCCTCTTTCCTCCATCCCTCAACCTTGGGGGCACGCATCAACTGTGCCCATCTGCTAGCCATGGCAATACCGGAACGGTATCCTATCTCAGGACAGAACGGTATATAATCGCTCCGGCAATCGAACTTAGGCGGGATGGTGTTATTGGACAGGATCAAATCCGGAATATATTGGACCATGATGGAAGGGAGATCGACCGGCGAGCCTTCTTGGAATATAATCCGTTCCGAGTATTGAGAAGAAGCTTTCATTTCGTTGAGCTTGTTCGTGGAGATGCAGACCTTGACGTCCATTCCAATATCATTTAGAAGATCGAAAAGCCAGTCAATATTAGCATTTCCGGTGATGATCACCACTCCTTTCCCTTGGAGGGAAGGTCTTAGGAAATTAAGTTCCTCGTCATACCATTTTTGCCATTTATTGACGATGGCCGAGACCTTGTCGGACCGACCTGTCAAATCACCGAGGGACTTCATCCAC
>CAVWKV010000027.1:0-4777 GCA_963755265.1 uncultured Methanomassiliicoccales archaeon
CATGTTCATCCCCTTCATCGTGGCGTGCACCTTGTCCGCTAGGTAGATCGCGTCGTCAAGGGTTGCATTCCTGTCCCATTTGAAAATGCCATCGTAGTTCCCCTTGGTCGGTTCAAAACCCAGGTTCCGGAGCGCGTCCAGTATCTCCGATGGTCGCTTCCCCTCGGAACTAAACGTGACGGTGATGTACGTCAACATAAAAGTGATACCTAGCTCCGCTCCTTTAATCGTTGCGGAATTTTCTTAGTTATCTTCCTTTTCCTCGGCGAGATCCACATGCTCTGTGGCCCGGAACCTTCTGGCCACGATATACATCTCGGACGAACTATCCCTCGACGCCTTCGGTGCGAACATTCTGACATTATCGAAGTACTTCCTTACCTCTGTAACGAACTCTTTGGTATCCTGGCCCTCGAATATCTTCATGACCAATGTACCGTTGTCGACGAGAGTTCTTCTTGGCAAAGGCCAATGCATATTCGCACAACTCGACGGATCGGGCCTGGTCCGTGTCGTAGGCACCGGAGATGTTAGGGCTCATGTCTGAGAGCACGACGTCCGCCTTTCCTGCGATCATGTACAGCAACTTGTCGACCGTTTCCTGCTTCTTGATGTCTCCGCGTATCGTTTCTACCATCCCGTCGACCGGGGCGATGCTCTGCAGGTCCACCCCCACTACGTGCCCGGACTCGGTCACCCGTTCTGAGGCGACCTGTAGCCAACCCCCGGGCGCAGCCCCTAGGTCCACGACCACGTACCCTGGTTTTATAATATGGAAACGGTCATCGATCTGGATGAGCTTGAAGGAGGCACGGCTGCGATAGTCCAGTTGCTTCGCCTTACGGTAATAGAAGTCTTTGCGGCGGGCCGAGAGCCAGTTCTTCGACATAACATGCCGTTCGATGCAATTCGGGGATAAAACGTTTTGCAATGAGGATGATCTCTTTATGAAAATCTGATGCAACGAATATAGTGACTATGAAAGACTATTTAGACGCCGGACCGATTTACCCCTGGTGCCTTCCATGACCCAGAATGACTGGACGTACGCCCGCGCCGGTGTCGACATCGACAAGAAGTCCCGCTCCATCGCATCTCTAGTCAACAGGCTGACATACCGTAGGACCGGGAAGGGCAGGGTCATCGACATAAAGGGACAGTTCACTGGCCTTATCGATTTTGATGGCACGGTGCTCACACTATGCACCGATGGTGTCGGGACGAAACTGCTTATCGCCGAGGCGCTGGACAAGTGGGATACCGTAGGCATCGACTGCATGGCCATGAACGTAAACGACACCATCTGCGTCGGTGCAGAGCCATTCGCGTTCGTTGACTACATTGCCATCGACCGTCCGAACGAGAGGATCACGGAGCAGATCGGCATAGGCTTGGAAAAGGCTGCCGAAGAATGCAACGTGGATATCGTCGGCGGTGAAATAGCGGTCCTGCCAGAGATAATCAATGGCGTGGACCTTTCCGGTTGCGCCCTGGGCTGGCTGGAGAAGGAAAAGGTCGTCGACGGCAGCAAGGTGCAGATCGGCGACGCCATCATTGGGCTTAGGTCCTCCGGGATTCACTCCAACGGAATGACGCTGGCAAGAAAGGTCCTTGAAGCCGCGGAGATCAGGCTCGATCAAAAGTTCGACCGATTGGGAAAGACCATTGGCCAAGAACTGCTGACGCCCACGGACCTTTATGTCAAGAAAATTGTAGATCTGGTCGATAAAGTAAAGGTCCATGGGATGGTGGACGTCACGGGAGGCGGACTGAAGAACTTCGTCCGTCTGAAGAAGAACGTGTTCTTCGAGATTTCCGACCCGTTCAAGCCTCAACCAGTCTTCGATATCATCTCGGAATTGGGAAACGTGAGCGCCATGGAGATGTACAAGACCTTCAACATGGGCATGGGCTACGGAATCGTGCTCCCGCCGGAGAACGTCAAGAAGGCGTTGCAGGTCCTAGGTGAAGGGGCAAAGGTTGTCGGTCAGGTTTCCAAGGGCAATGGGGCTGGAGCGCCTTCGTTAGGCGTTCACTACGAGAACTACTGACATGAGACGCATCTCTCTCAATTCCCGTTCGCTAGGTTCCGAGTTCGCTGCTTTCGAGCGAGAGCTGATGCTCCCCGATCGTCATGCTGGCTGGGTAAAGTTCATCGCCGACGGCGTGATCAAGCTTAGGCATTCTCCATTCTCCGAGCACTACTCCGATTGTTATTACTATGTGCCAGAGGACATCAGGCTGAACGAGGGCGAACTAGTGAACCTGAACGTCGGTCCGCTGCGATGGGCTGGCATCAAGATCGATGATGGGTCAGTCTTTCCGTCGTACAAGGCCTCGTATCGAGATGTGCGGAGCGCGGAAACAGAAGTGCTCAGATTGCCCCGCCCGAGGATAGACGCAAAGGATTTCCAGTACTTTCTTACCGAGCAATGGAGGGATGCCGAATATGATGGCCTGGGCAAGTCGCTTGCGCTGCAATTGCTTTCATGCCCGTCGGATGTTTACGGCAACGGTGGAATCGGCGCCCAGTCGATCTGCCTATCGACCAAGAAAGGTCCCCTCCTGGACCTGAAGTCGACGATAAGGAACAACCTGCCGCTCGAGTTCACCGGGAATAACGAACGGTACCGCTTTGACGTCATAGAGAAGCACGAGCAGACCGGGGAACTACAGGAAAGGCTGGGCCATCCGTCAACCAGGGAAACATCGTTCAACTTCCTCACGTTCATGAACCCGATGGAGGCCCCGCTGCCAGTACAGGTTCCTACCGCCATCATCAACGCCCATAAGATAGGAGCAGAAAAGGAACCGAACCTGGACGTGCTGGAATATCTCTTGTACTCTCTAATGCTCCGACCAGTGATCAAGCGATCGGCAATTTCCGAGATCGAGGCGGGGATGCGATTGGTCAAGGAACAGGTCGAACCGGAATCGGTGGCGCTCGAGCTGCCCATCGACCGCTATGCCATCACCAAACTGGCGATGGCCATATGCCGCCTGGATGGCAGAGAGGAGATAGACGACTCCGCCTTCTCCAGAAGCAAGGAGACGTTCTTCGAGCTATACCGCGAGTTCTTGGACACGCGCAGGGACAATTTCAAGCCGGGAAGAATCTCATATGGGCGCAAGGGAGTGAGCTCCATGGCTGGCCAGCTCGATGCGAACGACCTCATCCTTCTTTCATACGTACGCAAGATCGCCAGGCAGCAGGGAAAGGAGTACGTCACCGTCCAGGACATCAAGGACGAGTTGGGCAAGAAACGATATCAGCGCTTCGACCTTGACCGTTCGTTGGAGCGCCTGAACAACTTCGGTAGGGTCATCCGGAGCGAGAACATGGGCGCGTTCAAACCGATCGATTTGGATTGACCCGAAACGGCAGCTCATTTTGCCCTTTCGTGGACCTTATGGGATATGACCGCAACGCATGCACCGAGAGCGGTGCAGGTCTCCAACGAGTACTCGCCGAATGTGATGTCCATGTGATGTGGCGCCATCTCATGGATGTCCTTGGGAACGCCTTTGGGACCGGCTCCGAACACAAGGCAGATGCTCCTACCGTTCAGCAGCATGTCCACCACCTCATCGACCGAACGCTTCTTCTTCTTGTCCGGATTGCAGGTCGTCAGCACCACCTCTCCTAGTTGTGGCTGGAAACCTTTCCCCGGGTAGGCGAACGTGGAGAAACGGCCTTTGGCCGTGACGTCCTTGAGGTATGTGCCGTCCTCCCCGATCGATGTCGTGGTGGAGACCCATTCGGCGATCTCCAGCGGGGTCGTAAGGTCCTGGGGGAATGGAAAGCCAAGTGTCACTAGGTTGAAATCGAACGCCAGGGCCAAGGGTCCGGCGCGGGCCAAGATGCGGCGATGTGCCTCGCGGAAATTGTTCGGGTCATAGGAATTGTAGATGGCGATGGTCGCTCTGCCTAACCGGCGTGTTTCTTTCATGGTCTGTCCATAAAAAAATAAAGATGATACGGGCCCGTGGGCCTGAAGGCGTTTCACTTCTCGATATTGAGCGGGACCTGCTTCACTGAAGTTAGCATGTCCCCGGTCCAGGTGTTCTTCAGCCTCTTCCTGCCCTTCCAAGCCCCGGACTGCAGGATATAGCCGACGAGCAGCGACAGACCGATCGACGCCTCGACGTACGCGACGGACTTGTTCGCATCCCGGTTGATCTTACCCCAGGACTGCGCCTCCTCGAACGTACATCCGGACAATCCGCCCCATTGCGGTGCGTCCATGGTGATCTGGATGGCATAGTGGTGGCCGCCTTTGTCATAGCCCAAGGTCTCCGCGATCACTTCGGTCTGCTGGATGAAGTTCTTCGGTACTCCGCCTCCGATGTAGATGACGCCCGTCTTCTCCGCCTTGATCTTCATCTGGGTCAGCTCCCAGTTGTCGCGTATCGAGTCCATGTGCATGAACGGCTTCTTGGCCGCTCGGGCCCTTTGATATAGGCCAGTGAGACCGATGCCGATGCTTGAGTCGTTGAGTGCCGGGACGAACATCGGAACGCCGTACTTGCGGCAATTGTAGAGGATTGAGTTCTTGTCCTTGACATGATCGCCGAGGATCTCCATGAACTCCCTGGAAGAGTAACCCCTGGGCTCGAGCTTCTCCGCAATGCCGCCGATGACCGCATCGGTCTCGCGGAACTTGTCCTCATCGACCAGCGTGTCGTATATGCGGTCCACGAACAGCTCCCTCAATGCCAGGTCATCGACGCGTGGGGAGGTCTTATAGTGAGAGTAACCTTGGGCCTGGTAGAAGTC
>CAVWKV010000028.1:0-7097 GCA_963755265.1 uncultured Methanomassiliicoccales archaeon
CGCCAGGCCCAAAAGGAAGCGTTTGGTTTTGCGCCAGGGGCTCTTCGTTTTTTCATTCATAAACCGGTCATCGCCTTTCCATTCATACCGCCGGGATCTCCGCGCGTTCGCACGCGGCTGCGGCATTAATGGTTTAGACCGGCCAGCATCGCTTATGTCACGCGAGCCAATCACTCCGGTCGTGGCGATGCGGATTTTAAGGCCGCCACGGGCGCCTGGTCGCGCGTTGAAAATCCACGGACGGAATCAAAACCAGGCCATCCCAACCCGCGCTCGCCGCAGAAATTGGTTGTTGAAGGTTCGATGTTGAATGTTTGGGAAATTACCTGGCCGGATACCGCCAGACCCAGTCGCCGGTGCTGATGTCCACGTTGCCGTTTTTGGTGAGGCCAACCTCTCCGCCGTCATCCGTTTCGTTCCAGCCGACCGAGTAGAGCACCCAGGATGACGATGGCGTAGGATTCCATCTTATCCCAGTCGCCGATCTCTACCTTATCGGCACTCCGGATGATCCTATCAAATTCCTCCAGTTCAAAGGAAGGGTGTCTTCTAACTTTTGCGTTCTTCCGGAACTGGTTGGCATGTTGGTTACGATAGGTGGTCAACGCAGTGTTGTCGGCCTGCATCAAAATGGCGTTTAAGGCGGTCATGTCATGCTCGAAGTCCTTTCCCTTCTTTCCATTCTCTATCATCGATCCGACGAATGCACCCACATCCTTTCCCGTCATCTTCTCCGGATTGGTCGTGCTTATCTTGCCTTTCGATTCAAGACCCTGGAGGTCCCGATATATTCGGTTCAGTCTTCTTCGACGTTCTACGATCGTCGGCTCGGCCAGATCGCAGTTCTCAAAGTATTTGTTCATCCAGGCTAGGAATGGGTATCGGCCCGTAGACCTCGCCTCCCGCTTCCTGCCCGGCCTGCCTTTTTTTCTGCTGACGGAGGGCTTGCTGCCGCTACGTTCTTGCGTAGCATCGATGCCCTCAGCGGAGGAAGGGTGCTGCCGACTACTTAATTTTTCAGTCGGCCAGTCGTTCTCCCGTATGAGTCGACTTCCCCTTCCTTTCCTCCTCATGCCCGCCCCTTCTTACTAGATTTGAACCTTTTCCATCGTTGGTCAGGATCGCGAGGTTGGTCGCGATCGCACCTGTTTATGAATAAGAGGAATTTTATTTTACTAATAAAGGTTGAGGGTGGACAGTAAACATTCTTGACTGTTCCTTACCGATGCATTAGTTCACAACTGGTAATTATCAAAATGTGTCCATGTTGGTTGCATTTATATGTCATAACGATAAAATAATATTATCGAATCGTATTTCGTTCACTATCATGTCTTCGACCGAGCATACGGATCATAAGACGGGGACGGCCTGGCTGAACGAGCTGGGGGTCCTCAGCGCCCTGTCCCGAACAAAGAACGAGCCTCTTTACGTGGCCGAGATAGCCAGGCAGGGGCCGCCGGTGCGAAGGTTGAGCAACTGGGAGCTCAAGCACTTCAACAAACCGGGGATCAAGGCCGCCTGCGTGAGGCTCAAGAAACTGGGCATAGTCGATAGCAAGCCATCGGTGACTCCGAAAAAGAAGGGCGACACGGAACATTATTTCATCCGGCCATCATTGAAAGCGCTCTCGGACATTTACCTGAACTACGGCTCCGGCATCCTGGGAGTGGTCCGGGAGGCGGAGTTCGGCCAGGCGATCATTGCCTCGGACATGGCCAACTTCCTCGGGTCGAGGCTGCACGCATCCCGCGGGCTGGACGGGATAGTGGATCCTTCCGACCTGCGCGAGATCGAGAGCATGGCCCGGGATTCGACCAAGGCGTTGGGAATGCTCCTCGGGAACGAGATTCCGTTCGATCTTCCGGTGAAGAACGAGGAGAGCAGGCAACTGCCCCTCACGAGTACGGAGGATCAAGGAGGTCATGAACCTGGCCTTCGCCCTCGACCTGATGACCAGGCCTGCGGCACAGATCGCCGCCGAAGGCTGGAGGGCGGAGGTGAGCCTGAGCACATCATACACCCGCGGGGGGATGAACCTGGTCGTGAGGACGAATTACGATTCGGACCGGCTCATCGGGAAGCAAGGCGAAAGTTAGGGGGAGTCAAATGATTGCCGTCTCCGATCATTGAAGCATTTCCTATGCCTGCTCGAGCTATGTTCAAGGATTCTTCGAGCCCTTGATCTTGTTCAGCGCCTTCGGATCACGGTTCGGGGAGATGCATGACAGCTCTCCGCCCTTGATCTTGAGGAAGCCCACTTCTTTCAGGAACGCCACGTCCTCCTGGATGTCCTGGGCCTTCCGCCTGATGCCGGTGATCGACCGGGATATGCTGGTTGTCGGAGTTTTCAGCTTCCTAGCGATATCATTGACGCTCATGCCCTGTTTGAGCATTGAGACGACTTCCTTCTCCCTTTCCGTGAGGTAGGTCATCTTCTCCCATATGAGAGATGTTGTTAGAGCATATATGGTTATCTATGCAATCAATATATATAACGTATATAGGTTATTACAATCCCGATCGGAGGCCCAACGGCTGGCCGATCCTGGGCGGGATGTTCCCGGAAAGAATGCATGCTGGGGTTGAGATCATTAGCAGGACAAAACTGAAGGAAACCGTCAACAAAGACACTGTATCCGACAAGGAAAGGATTCAGGTCGGAGACGTCGTCGAGATCAAGTGGTATGACGTTCACTCATACGAGAGGATGGAGATGGGCGAGATCGACGGGCTCGGGGAGCCGGAGGCGACCTGCTGCTGGGGAGCGGTTGTCCGTAAGGGCAGAAGATATCTGTTCATATCCACCGAGATAGGCGACCGGGAGTCGGACGGGGCATGGATCGAAGCCATTCCGTACAGGATGATCGAGACCTGCAAGGTGATCGACCGGATCAAGGTTGACAATTCTCGACCGCTCGGATACGTATCATCGTTAAAAAGAACGTCTCGGAACACTTGCCAATATGCCTTAACAAAGATTCGAATTGCCCCTCTCGCATTGACCTCGAACTTCGACCCGGTCAACAAGGCCATTTTGTTAATAAAGGTGAAAAAAGGCCCACCCCATTTAAAAAAATAGTACGATACCTAACAATTCGAACTAATGATTCTTTAATAAACACTGTCTGACAGATATAATCGATTTGTAATGTTTCTATTAGCTATAGTTTAGATATTCAGCCCGGATTAAAACGAATATCATATGACTTCTTAAGGCTTCGGTCGCTTCATTTCGCAATCCTTGCAAACGCCGTTCATTCTTAATGAGCAGCGATTCACATCATACCCACATTTCCTGGACAGGTCAAAGACGCTCATATCGAACTGTACGCAATACAGTTTATGACATACATCACATTCAAAATGGACGTTGGAATCCGGATGCCTCGCGTATGTGTTCACTGAGCCCTTCGGTACCTCGGCCACCAAACCCATCTCCTTCAATCCTGCGAGGTTGCGGTAGACGGTCCCGAGGCTTATCCTAGGTAAAACCTTCCTAGCCTCAGAATATATCTCGTCAGCGGTCATGTGGACTTTGTTATCATAGATTATGTTGATTATCGTTTTTTTCTGTTTGGTCCAACGACTTTGCTTTCGTTCCATATTCATAATTGTCAATTCTCGTCGTCTTATTATTCCAATCGAATAAATTAAGTCAGAATGTCTCCATTGCCCCCGTTTTCCGAGCCATTTCTTCGAACATCCCGAACATGAGATATCCTGCGATTATCATGATAGTCCCGATAACCGTCATCGCGGCCAGATTTGGAAGGATGGCCACTACCGTAGACCCTGAGACGGCTGATTTTAAGGCGCTGACACCGTAGGTCAGGGGAAACCCTTGGGACACCGGCTGCAGGTATCCCGGCAATTGGGAGACAGGGAAATCGACTCCGCAGAATATCAGGCCGACGTAAAGGAAGAGGCTTGCCAGAAGGGTGGACGACCTGAGGTATATGCCGATACTGCTCAGCATCAATCCAAACCCGGACATCGCATAAGCCGTGATCGCGATGACCAATATGACAGCTAAGAGGTCGACGTTGGCAAAGTTTACGCCAAAGAAGGCGGCCGCAAAGCCGAGGGACAGACCGACGGTGACCATGCCCGTGGCGATCATGAACAAGGATTGACCTACGATAACCGAGAAAATCCGGGTAGGTGTGGTCATGATGTACGACAACGTGCCGCTGTGCTTCTCATTGCCCGGAATGCTACATATGGAGAATACTGTTGAAAACGTGATCGCCTGCAAAGCATTGCCGAGCGCTACTTGCTGGACGCTAATGTTAGGATTACCGGCGTACTGTGTGATGAAAACGAAAAAGGCCATCTGGGTGATGCTCACGGTCAGCAGCTGGACCAGCCATAACCATAGCGGCACCGCCGCGAACATGGAACGGATCGAGATGCTCGATGAACTGCGGAAGATCGCCAACTGTTCTCTTATGTTCACCATGATCTACCACCTCCCCACGGAACCATCCATCCTAGCCTTGTTGTCCATCCGTTTGAACAGGAAAAGCGCGATTATTAGGAATACAGCGGTCGTTATGATTATGAGCACAAAATCGCCCACCAGACCGACATTGGCAGGATTGTGGCTGACCATGCCGCTCGACACCTGGAGCGCGTCCACCCCCCAGCATGGCGGCAGGGCATAGGCTATCGGCAGGGTCCAGCCGGGCAGGACGGTCAGAGGAATCATCGCACCGCTGACCACATAGATAGGCAGCTCGATTACCTGCATCAGAACCGAGGATGCCCGGGTAAAGACAAAAAATGCGGAAAGTGCCAATCCCATAGCCGATAGAGAAAGCAGGGTCATAGCCAGTGCCCCGAAGAAAATGAACGGATGGGCGAGTCCGACGTTGGCCTGGAAGATCAGCTCCGCAATGATGAAGACAAGGACCGCATTCATCAATCCGATCAGAGCATTCCAGATAGCCCTACCGGCCACTACCTCCATCAATGGTGTGGGCGTCAGCATGACCGGTTCCAGGGTTCCGATCATGCGATCGTAGTTCACGCTGAAACCGGACGCCCTCAGGGTGTTGCTCCACATGCCCAAGATGCCGCCTCCTAGGACGGCATAGAGCACTAATGAGCTGCTCTCGCTCGGAAAAAGCATGAGGGTGACAATCGAGAAAGTGAACGGTGCGACCAAACTGGGGATGATCCATTGCGGGTCGGCGAAGAAGTTTTGGGATTCCTGCTTGAATGCTGAGAAGATGGCTTGTGGATTAACCATTTCGCGTCACCATGCTCATGTAGACATCTTCGAGGGTCGGCTCCTCGTTGCTTATCCTGGTCACCTGGCAATCACCGAGCTTGGACGCTATGATCGGTATCAGATTGTTATCCCTAGTGGTGCGCACCCTTGCCACGGAATGGTATGGTTCGACCTTCACCGTGACATCCTGGACGCCGTCGATAGCGCGGATCGCCTTGATTGCCTTTTCGGAAAGCTCATTCGCCTCCACTTCTAGGACCAGCTTGTCCCTGACCGCTTCTTTCAGGTCGGCGACGGTCCCGCGAGCGACGATCTTCCCTTGCACGATGATGTTCACATGATCGCAGAGTTCCTCCGCCTCATACATGTAATGGGTTGTCAGAAGCATAGTCTTGCCCTGCTTGGACATGTCTTTAATCAAGCTGCGTATTTCCATCGCTATCTCTCGATCGAGGCCCATGGTCGGTTCATCCATGAAAAGCACTTCGGGATCGTTAACCAGACCACGGGCGATATGCAATCTCTGTTTCATCCCGCGAGAATAGTCCTCGACCTTCTTGTCCCCTGCCTTCTCCAGACCGACAGTCTTGAGCAACTCGTCGATACGCTTCTCCCGGAGATTGTGTGGGATCCGGTAAAGGTCGGAGAAGAACCGAAGGTTCTGACGTCCAGACACCCTATAATACAGACCACGTTCGCCGCCGGATATCAAGTTAATCCTGCGTCTTATATCCATGAACGACTCTTCGACGTCCTGACCTAGGACGGTTGCCGTACCAGAGGTTGGGATAAGCAGAGTGGAGAGCATCTTGATGGTCGTCGTCTTCCCGGCCCCGTTCGGACCCAGGAGACCGAATATCTCCCCTCGCTTCACGCGGAAGCTCACACCATCCACGGCCGGTTTCGGGGGATCCCCTTTCCCCTTTGCACCAACTTTTCCGGGGTAAACCTTTGTCAGGTTATCCGCGATAATCGAAAAATCTCCATCACTGGACATAATAAAACAGGCATTCATCAGGTCGACGATATTTATATTTAACTGAGGGTTCCAGGTCGCGACTCAGTGCTGCTTTCTCTAGCAGGCTGGGAAAAAACGTACCAGGCTTCGCCGAGGGCGTAGCGGGGCTAAAGCCCTAAGAATTCAATGCGACTTGCGCGGCCCTGAAGGGCCGCTCTTCCACGGTGACACATACGTCCATGGTGACACATTCGTTCCCGGTGACAGACTCGCTTATGCCGTTTGAGCAGCCTTTGGAAGTCGCTCCCTTTCCGATCCTGCTGCACTGCGGAGCTTTCTCGCAGACGGCTAGGCGGCGAGTTCCTTCACGGCCTCGCGAAAAACTTTCGTATGGCGGTCCACGTCGTCATTCTCGGTCTGGGGCGTCAAGGCGTCCCCACCCTGGCTCGATGGAGTGTAACGTTATGCTTAAGATTCCGCTTGTCGGTTAAGAGCGCCCGATGTGGACACGTCTCTCCTGCCAAGTTAGGGCTAGCAGCACCTACTACACCCGTCACACGTAGAAGCACAACTAGCGTCCCACATAAGCCCAAGCTGAAGATCCTGACCTGCTGCTGCTTCCAGCGCTTCATCAGAGACTTCGTATGTGAGAAGATCTTCTCTTGTGTTGTTGTCCATGGAAATTACTCCTCATTTAAGGTAATTTTTATACGATTATATTTGCCGCATGTCAACATATGATGCACCCCGCTTCAACGAACTGGGGCGCTGACGTGGGAGAGTTCGCCGGAGCAATCAGACAGCCCCGTATCGCGCGTTCCTGACATGAAAAACCGCGTGTCCTGTTGGGGCATGCCAGCGGTGTGTTTTTGTTCGCCGAAGCCGTTCGTATGCCTGACCAGC
>CAVWKV010000029.1:0-5611 GCA_963755265.1 uncultured Methanomassiliicoccales archaeon
TCATGTATTGCTGAGATGGGCCGCGCCGGCGCGCCGGGTGTCAATGTGCTGCACCCCGACAAGACTCGCCGCATCGATGCCATGGACGAGATCAAGCGTGCGCTGGAATCGGCCGAGCACATCCCCATCCGCAATATGGTTGTGCACCTCGGCGAGCGGGACGATACGTGGTCGCAGCGCACCATCGAGCTGGCGCTGACTGCGCTCGAGCATTTGGGCGCGTTTGCAAGCCCGCTCGGGGTTCGCCTGCTGGTGGAGAATCTGCTGAGCGAAGCCACCACGCCCGAAATCCTGGTGCTGATTCTTAAGATGGGTCACCTGAACAATGTTGGCGTATGCCCTCGATCTTGGCCATGCGCATGTCACCACTGAACCGCGGCCGCAATCAGCACTCTGGGTGCGCGAATCGCCTCCGTTCACGTCCATGACAATCATGGATTCAAGGACGAGCATCTATGGCCCGGCGACGGAACGATTGACTGGCGAAACAGTGAAGGCGCTTAAGATCCTATCCACGGTTCACACTCAGGCTGAGGTCGACGACACCGTGAGCGCTTTTGCCGTTTCCCTAGGCGAGGTGACCAGATGATTCTGGGAACCAGGGGCAGCAGGCTAGCATTGGCCCAGTCGAACATGGTCCTGAAGCGAATGACGGAGATGTTTCCGAACGAGATGGTCGAGCTGAAGATCGTGTCGACCGTTGGCGATCGGGTACATGACCAACCGCTTGCCGCATTGGGTGGGTTCGGCGCCTTCGTCAAGGAGCTGGACAACAAGATCCTTTCAGGTGAAATAGATATCGCGGTGAACAGCCTGAAGGACATGCCGGTGGAGCCGACAGAGGGAACGGAGATCGCAGCGATACTGCCGCGCGGACCGGTCGAAGATGTGCTAGTCTCCGACATGCCACTTGAGGCGGTGATGCCCGGTTCGGTCATCGGAACGTCAAGCGTCAGGCGGAAATGCCTTCTGCTGAACCTGCGTCCGGACCTGGTGGTCAAGGACCTCAGGGGGAACGTGCCGACCCGGGTCGGCAAGATGAAGGACGGTTCATATGATGGGATAATCATCGCCAGGGCCGGTATCGAGAGGCTGAAAATCGATTGCCCGATGTATGTTCTAGATCCTGAGAAGTTCGTTCCCGCCGTGGGGCAGGGGGCGATAGCGATAGTACGCAAGGCCGGCTCCCCTTACAAGAAGATGCTGGAGACGTTCGACGACAGCACAACGAGGATCTGCGTGGATGCCGAAAGGCACATCATGAAAGCGCTGGGAGGAGGATGCTCAGTGCCCATCGGGATCTGGGCGACCAAGGACCTGGGCAGGCTCCGCATCCGTGCCATAGTACTGGACAACGATGGGATGACCTCGTTCCGGCTGGACCGTTCGATCGACATAGATCGTTTGACGGAAGGTCTGAACGCCTTCTCGAAAGAATTGAAGTTCGGCTGGGAGATGGTTAAATGAAAACGAACGGTGAAGTTTACCTGGTAGGGGCCGGTCCGGGGGACATCGAGCTCATCACCGTCAAAGGGTTGAGGCTGGTATCCGAGGCGGACGTCATCGTGCATGATTCTCTCATCGGCATGGAACTGCTTGATTCTGCGCGGGATGATGTGGAGCTTATCGACGTGGGGAAACGCGGTTCGCGCCACAAGGTGGAACAGGAAGAGATCAACCAGATCCTAGTGGACAAGGCAGCCGAAGGGAAGCTGGTCGTAAGGCTGAAGGGCGGGGACCCGTTCCTGTTCGGACGCGGCGGGGAGGAGGCGGAGGCGTTGCGCACTGCTGGGATACCGGTCCACGTAGTTCCGGGCGTTTCCTCTTCGTTGTCTGTGCCAGCGCTCTCCGGCATCCCAGTGACCCATCGTGACCTGGCCTCGATGGTCACCATTGTGACCGGGCACGAATCGGCGCTGAAAGAATCGGAGATATTGGACTGGAGCAGCCTGGCGAAGCTGGGCGGGACCATCGTGATCATGATGGGCATGTCCAACCTGGGCAAGAACATGGAGCGTCTGGTAGCCGGCGGCATGGACCCAAAGACCCCTGTGACCGTGATCGAGAATGGCAGCACTCCGGAGCAACGAGTGGTATCGGCGGAGATAACCGAGATAGCCGCCGATTGCAGATTAAAGGGAATTTCGTCCCCGGCCGTGATCGTCGTGGGCAAAGTGGCCTCGCTCTGGATGTCGCTGGGGGACCTGAATTGACCACCATCGCGATCCTGAGGCCGACGGACCGGATGGAAGAATCGGTGGAACTGGCGAAGAAGATGGGCTTCGAGGTTGTTTTCGCATCGCCGATAGATCTGAAAACGAACGATTCGCCGGAGTTCGAGGCGTTCCTGAAGGGACTGTCGTTCGGCGATGTGGACATCGTTGTCCTCACATCGTCCACGGCTGTAAAATCCACGTTCGAGCTGGCCCAGAAACATGGTCAGGTCGAGGAACTCAGCCGCGGTCTTCGCCAAGCACAGGTCATCGCCATAGGTCCCGTGACCGCCATAACGGCGGAGAAGGAATGGATAAAGGTCGACACGTTGCCGGAAAAGTTCACCTCTGAAGGATTGGTCCAACTGCTGGCGAAAACGAATATGGTAGGGAAGCAGGTGGTGATCCTGAGGTCCGATCAAGGTTCCGACGTGCTGAAGAAAGGCCTCCGTGGATTGGGCGCCACCGTCCAGGAAATAGAGGTCTACAAGCTCACCAAGGTGAAAGCTGGTCGACCCTTGCTGGACATGTTCTATAAGGGCATCAGGGGTGAGATCGACGTGTTCGCATTCACCAGTTCAATGTCGGCAAAGTCGTTCATAGACGAGGCGAAGAAGCATTACACCGACGAGGAGGTAGAGGACATGCTGGACTGCGCGATAATCGCTGCTATAGGTGAACCGACCAAAGATACGTTAGAACAGATGGGGGTCAGGGTCGACGTGATGCCCAAAGAGGCCACGTTCCATGCATTGCTTCAATCGGTCATTGATATAAGCCATAATATGGACTGAACCTGCATTTTTTTTCGTAATGAGATTGAATTGATACTATCCCCTATCTTTCAAAATCATATTTAAGAAGACCGTGGTGTTTATCATGCCGGTCGCTCGGTCTTAGACCGGGATTCATTGGAGGAAAGCGCTGGAGACTGACCCAGGGGGCTTTTAATCCCTTCGGACCTGGGACCGGCATGATTCGAGTTCACGTTCGTGTCCCCACTAGTAGCACGAAATATGAATTCGTAATATCCGAGAATGAACAAATGCTATTTAGCATTTATTGTAATGATTATTGTATAAGAATTGTTAGGATTAAATTGAACCCACATCCCCAGATATAGGGTAATATATTCCCTAATATCGCAGTACAAACTGTGCGGTTTATATTAGGCATCTATTAGGTGAACATTACATGAATCACCTTAATGAGATGATCTTTCGACTGTCCCGTGGCAGTGTGGGCAGACCTTACGGCAGGTATTGCATTCGATGCGCCAGCCGCCGTACTGGTCGTTATTGAAGGCGTGCTTGCCGCACTTGCGTTGATTTATCGATATGCCGTCCAGCGCATTTACCGGACAGGATTTCAGGCATATTGAGCAGTTCTCGGGACAGACTTGGTATGAAGCAAGGGCGTCCGGTTCAAGTTCAGCGGATGTCAGGACAGCTCCCAGCCATAGCATGTTCCCGTACCGGTCATTGATGAGTAGCGTGTTCTTACCCATCTTGCCCAGTCCTGCGCGTTCGGCCGCGTGCTTCAGAGAAATGATCCCTTTGATTTTCCGTTCCTTATGGTCCACATCGCATGGCTCTCCCGCGGGATAGGGACCGCCAACGCCCCTTTTTCCTCAAGGATGCTGGCAAGCTGTAGGGAGATCGTGTTCAGTCTATCATAGCATTGGTTCCGCATCATGGTGTACGGTATCATGCTCTTCGAGGACATCGTTCCCTTCAATGAATTCAAGGCCAAAACAACAACGGCATTGCATTCCGGTAATATGTCACATGGACCATAGCCACATGGTGCATCGTCGAAGCGATCCACGGAGGCAATACCGCACAAGTCTGGCCCGAGATGAATGGCGTTTTCTTTTATAAACAATGTTGATAGTTCTCTATCAGTATTCAGGTTTTGCTTTGGTTCAGAAGACATATTTTATCATCACATTGATAATCGAAATCGGTGATTAAGATAGTTGCTACGATAATTATTATAGTGTTACTAATCACCGCTATCCCGCATATTGCGGTTACTGTTGTCGTCAGGGGTGGGACAGCATGCCTTGGAATCGACCAGTATCCTATCACTCAAGTTGAAAAATGGTGTTTATGAGCCGCCACATGCACCTGTTCCATGCCTTGGTGATATTCGAAATGAACCTAATGCAATCAATTTCGAATCTGGCCATATTCGGAATGTGATTATTATCCAGTAACATTATTCGGTAATTAATAACACGAATTAAATATGCGTATCGCTTC
Organism: uncultured Methanomassiliicoccales archaeon; assembly: GCA_963755265.1. Taxonomy (GTDB): domain Archaea; phylum Thermoplasmatota; class Thermoplasmata; order Methanomassiliicoccales; family UBA472; genus DASXVU01. The sequence goes on from CAVWKV010000029.1 coordinate 4,478, forward strand.
TTTAGGAAAGGAGTTGCATCTCCACAATGTTTCCTTTGGTGAAATGCTATGGATAAGATCTTGATCGAGAAGCTCAGCAGAATGGTGCATGGTCATGAGATATGGTTGGACAGCCCTTTCATTTCGGAGGGGAAAGTGACAGTCCTTCTACGGTATGGACACAATTTGGTATCTGACGGAATTCCCCCTAGGCACATGGTAAATCCCACAATATATACTCCAAATGGAAGGACGATGGGACCGCAGATCATGGCGATGAGGGATGGTTATGTGCTCGGTTTCCCTATCCAAGACAAGGGCAATTATTCGTTGTATGTAGATTCTTCCGCAGTCTGGAACAAGACCGAAAGCGGATACAAGATGGGATCGAAATCCCAGTTCAGCGACGTATCATACTCCGGGGCATTCCACCAGATGGCAAAAAAGATAGTTCCCAGCGAGCCTGGTAATGATATCGGTGAAGCGATCGTACATGGAATACTCGAATTAATACCGGGTTCAACCGGCCTCACCCTCGGTAAGGATGCGGCCATCCACGTACTATATGAAGGTAAGCCTCTGGCTGGAATCGAGTTGAAGGTCTACTCGAAGAAAGACAAGAAGGAGCGGATGATAAAGACCGATGCGAAAGGGAAAGTAAAAGTCCAAATTGATCAGGAAGGTGAATGGATGTTCCTGATGAGATACCGTGACGCATCGAAAAAGGTCGAAGACGAGTACGATGAAACGGTCTTTGTTACAACGCTCATCATGGAGACATCGCATCCATGATTAGGTTGATAACTACAGGGAAGGGTGGTGTCGGGAAGACGACCATCATTTCCACTTTATGCAGCATGCTGGCTCGGGATGGAAAGAAAGTGGTAGTATTCGATTGCGATCCCAGCATGAATCTGGCGATGACGTTAGGAATCCCATATTCCAGCATACGGACCCTCGCAGAAGACAAGATGGCGATCGGAAGTGCGATGGAGGCACATGACCATAATGCTGATCCAGATGAAGTATTGGAAGGTCATTCGGCGTTGACGTCGGATAATGTCCGGGTAGTGATCATGGGGACGATCCCGCAGGGGGGATCAGGATGTCTATGTTCGAGCAATACGAGAATCTGAACCAGTAGCGGCAAGAAGA
>CAVWKV010000030.1:0-9844 GCA_963755265.1 uncultured Methanomassiliicoccales archaeon
CAAGCAGTATCCTCTTGACCTGTTCCACGTCCGACCCGTAGGCCACGCCCACCTTGACGGTGACGATAAGCTTGCGGTCTGGCTCGACCATGTTGACTATCTTGTTGTTGGCTATCTGGTCGTTGGGTATGATGACCTCTTCGTGGGTGAAGGTGTTGTAGAGGGTGGTCGACCGCATCCCGATGCGGGTGACCTCGCATATGTCGCCGCCCTCTATCTCCAGGAGGTCCCCGATCTTGAACGGGCGGTCCACCAGCATCTGAAGGCCGGCGAAGAAGTTGGCCAGGGTGGATTGGGCTGCGAAACCGATCACGATGCCCAGGAATCCCACACCGGCTAGCAGGACGGTCACGTCGTATCCGAACATGTTGAATATGGCGATAAGCGCCAGGACCGGTATGAGCACCATGCCCAGCTTCTCCACCACTGGCACGATAATGTCGTCTATTTCCGTGTCGGTTTTCTTGGCGAACTCTTTGGCATAATAGAGGACGACCTCATCAAAGATCTTGTAGGCCACGTAGGCGACCAGCAGGATGATGATCAAACTGTAGGCTGTTTCGATAAGCCTCACGTCCGGCCTAGGCAGATTCAAGATCTCCAGGAGTTGATCACAATTCCATAGGCAACTATGAAGATAAAGACCGGATATCTCAATATCCGCAACAATATATCATCCAACTGGGTCTCTGTTTTCCGGGTGATGAAGTGAATGATCGGGTCCACGACAAACATAACAACAAGCGCAATCCCAATCCATCCCAAAGGGTGACAACGAAAGCCCCGTAATTGTCTTGGAAATGGCGGCGGCAGGTTGTTCTGCCATATTCCGAATATCTTATTCTGTCCAGCCTTGGCACCATAGGTAGACTCAACGTGCATCGAGGCCTGTTTCGTTATAGTGATATTATGCGTAGGATCGTTCATCTGGGTGAAGGTGAATATCACATCGAAGGTGGTATCGGTGTTTGCTAGGTCCGGATTTGGAATCATTGTTAATTTTACAGCGCTGGACTCCCCAGGATTTATCGAAATGAACGTTTGATCGAAGACAGGTTTTATGCCATTTGAATCAACACCGGTGACGTTTACTTTCAGCAAGAACGGCGAGCTGTCATTATTATAAACGACCCATTCGAACGTGGCATTTTCCGCCGCGTCGATGCTAGGATAGTAGTTCTTCTCCTCAACATCGAAAACATTGACCCCATTGGCCTGTACTGAAGGGGCTATTGTTGCCATCACCAGCAAAATGACGAATGGCAAGACCAATAGTCCAACCAAAGTTTTGCCATTCTTTAATGATAATGCCATTATCCCGACACCCTTCGCCAATGGAACAGGGATGCATTGTTTCGGAATATTAAAAGGTTCAGAATGAAGCCCAGTCCTCCCTTTGTTATCCCGTGCGATAATGCGACAACAAAAGTTTATAACCAATATATCTTGGCAGGTGCATGGATTGGCTCCCTCTCGTCAGGCTTGCCATAGCTTTCGTCATAGCGTGCTCCGCCTCGATTTCAGACTGGAGGAAGAGGGAGGTCTCAGACACCCACTGGGCTGCAATGGGCATTGCCGGTCTGGTATTGTTGGCGGTTCAGATCATACAAGATAATGTGGACCTTACCTACCTGCTCTTCCTTTTGCCAATGGCCTGGTACTTCTTCGATATGCTGGTGGAGCGGCGGGGAATGTTCGAGGACGGCATCAATCCGTTGCCGATTGCGCTCTATGTCGGCAGCTTCGCCATAATAGCTTTCCTTCTCTCAAGATTCTGGAACGACGGCTACATGTGGCAGTTGTTAGTGATACCCATATTGTTCGTGCTCATCTTCTTCCTGTACCAATTCAACATCATCAAGGGAGGGGCGGACGCGAAGGCACTGATGGCCATCGCGTTGCTCATACCGCAGTATCCGATGCTAGGCCCATTCCCCTTGATCCACGTGACCGTCGAGACCACCCAATATATCATGCCGTTCGCAATACTGGTGTTGTTCAACGCAGCTTTGTTGACGCTGGTGGTCCCGGTGGTCATGTTTGTCTACAATCTGTTCAAACGTGATCTGAAGTTCCCCGCAATGTTCTTTGGTTACATGATGGAGCTCCCCAAGGCCAGAAAGAAGTTCGTTTGGCCGATGGAATACATCAAGGATGGTGCGTTGAAGATGTCGGTATTCGTCAGATCGGATGATTCGACGGAGGAGCAGATCAACCAGCTAGAAGCTGCTGGTAAAACAAGGATATGGGTTACTCCGAAGATACCGTTCCTTATCTCGATCACGGTGTCGTTGTTGTTTTCCACTATCGTGGGCAACATTATCTTCTTCTTTGTTCGGTAAAGAACTTGCATTCTGACCCTAAGGAACATCGGGTGCAAGATGGGACTGGGCGGCATGTGTCCTTGGAAAGCTGCACCATCAAGGCATATAGGTCGTGAAATCCTTTCGGACCGCCCTTCAGGTTCGATTCTACGAAGGATTGGATCTCGTCGTAGTCCTCAGAACTGAACACTCCAGTCCTCCGGAGGATTCTGGCCGAATACGCAGCCGCCACGAACTTTTCTCGTTGGGCACCGAAGACCAGGATAGAATCGGCTGTCTCTTTGCCAATGCCGTCCAGCAAAAGGAGTTCCCGTCTCACAGATTCGGTCGGGCCATTCAGCATTAACATGGGATCCGATGTATAGCGGTCCCTGAAATATGTCGCCAGGCCTTTGACCCGCTTGGCCTTCTGTTTATAGAAACCAGCGGGTCTGATGATAGATTCTAACCATGGAAGGTCGGCCGACGCCATGCGTTCGATGTCCAAGAGGCCTTCCGACCGCAGCTGATCCAAAACCTTGACCACGTTCTCCCAAGCGGTCTGTTGGGTGAGTATCGCACCAACCATGACTTCGAATGGGGATTCAGATGGCCACCAGTCCCGCACATCATATGTGTCTCGCAGTAGTCCCAGCAGTCGGTCTAGGTCCATTGATCGATGCCTCTCAGTTAGATGACCATGTTCAGAGGTTCGCCGCACTCGCTGCAGTTGCCCCTGTCGGTCATAGCCAATATCTCAGTGTAGAACCCGAGGCGCTTGACCGCCAGCGAGCCGCATTTTGGGCATCTTGTATTCTCCCCATCGGTCGTGGCAATGTTGCCCAGATAGACGAAACCTAGTCCGGCGTCGACCGCTTCCGAGTGGGCCATCTCCATGGTCTTGATCGGTGTTGAAGGGATATCGTTCATAAGGTAGTCCGGATGGAAACGGGAGAAATGTACTGGCATGCGTATGTCGATCCCGGCCACCCAGCGGCAGAAATCGGCGATCTCTTCCTTCGTGTCGTTGCGCCCGGTAATGATGAGGTAGGTGAGTTCCACATGAATGCCAAGATCATGTGCGAGTTCAACCGCGTCCAGGACCGGCTGGAGACGGGCCTTGCATATCTTTCGGTAGAACTCGTCTCGGAATCCCTTCACGTCGATGTTCGCTGCATCTATGCACTCTGCCAGCTTCTTGAGGGGCTCCTCGTTGATGAAACCGTTGGTCACGAATACCGTGAAAAGCCCTTTGGCCTTGCAAGCCTTCGATGCGTCGTAGACGAACTCGTGCCACATGGTCGGTTCGTTATAGGTCCAGGCCACGCCCTCACAGGTGGATTTCCGGCATAGTTCTGGAATGTCATCAGGAACAAGGTCGCGCAGGTGAACGTCCTCGATCTTGGCCTGGGAGATAGTGAAGTTCTGGCAATTGAGACAACCAAGGTTGCAACCGACGCTTCCGAATGAGAGTACTTCCTTCCCAGGGTGGAAATGGAAGAGAGGTTTCTTCTCCATCGGGTCGACCGCCATCGACGATGCCCTTCCATAGGTCAGTGCGAAAAGTTCGCCCTCCATGTTCTTCCTTACTCTGCAGATGCCGGTTTTGCCGTCCGCTATGCGGCATTCGTGTGGGCACAGGTGGCAAGCCACCTTTCCTTCGGCAGTATCCCAGAACCTTGCTTTCATATTTTTACCTCTTGAAATGCTCGAATCCCTTATTTTCCAATGGCAGCAACTGCCCACTCCGGCGTACAACGTTAGAACCATCTTCCCTGACCTCGCCGATCACGGTGAAGTCCTTTCCCATCATCTGGTAGAGTTCATCCACGTTTTCGCGCTTTACTGTGAACAGCAGTTGGTAGTCGCCGCCGGAATATAGTACCAGATCTTCAACCTGCAGCAGTTTTAGCTCAGAGATCTCGTAGACATCATTGGGGATCGGAATGGAATCCCAATTGAGCATAAAACTGACGCCACTGGCCTTAGATAACTCATATATGGATGAGGCCAGGCCATCGGATGTATCCATGCAGGAGGTAACGGACCCTGATGCCGATAGAAGGGAGGCCTCCTTCACCTTTGGGGTCGGCTCCAATAATGCCTTCCTGGCTCGGAGGTGTTTTGTTTCTAGCGTCAGATCCTCGTAACCTGCTCCTGCCAAACCGGCTGAACCGGTCATTGCCAGCAGATCACCAGGTTTGGCCCCGGAACGTAACATGATGCCGTCCTTGCGCACTGTTCCGAGGGCCGTGCCGGAGAGCGCCATCTCGTAACATTCCTTCGTATCTCCTCCGACATAGTCTGCCGCCACAATCTCGGAGCATTCCTTGATGCCCCTAACCACATCCTTCACGTAAGAGATGTCGGTCTCCTTCGGAAATCCCATGGAGACCACAAAGCATAACGGAATTGCCCCCATAGCGGCTACGTCGCTGTAATTGACCGCCGCTACCGTCCAACCGACCTGCCTGGGGGTCATCACATCGGGCACATGGGTGTGCTTGGCGATCATGTCGGTGGTTATCACCAGATACCGATCGCCTAGATCGATTGCTGCTGCGTCGTCGCCGGGGCCTATCCCGATGCAATTTCCGGCCAGCTTGATAAGGTCTGCAACAACCGCCTTCTCTCCAATGTCCATCAATCGACTCATCGTTATGTCACGGTAGGAAGGTGGATAAAATGTTTGCCACGTTCTCCTGGGGATAAATGTGACAAGGTTTTAGAACCCGAGGCCCATTAGAGGCCAGGCGCACATGATAATCGAGATACCATATGGCAAGGACAGTCATCAGACGCTGACCATACCGGATGCCAATTTCATTGGAACTTTGAGGCCGAACGAGCTCCTCCATTCTGATGAACAGCGCGAACTGGAGCGGGCATTTTCGAGCCCCATTTCAACTGAGAGGATTGAGGATTTCCTAAAGGGTGGCAAGGACATCGTGTTCATTGTCAACGACGGGACCAGGCCGACACCCACTGCGGCCATTCTGAGGGTCCTTTCCAAGAAGATCGATCTGAGCAGTGTACGATTCCTGATCGCCACTGGCATTCACCGAGCCCCGACCGAGGAAGAGTACAGGATGATATTCGGGGAGCTTTATGAGTCGCTCAACGACCGCATCCATCCCCATGACTCGCGCAGGGACAAGATGGTGTTCCTGGGTCGTTCCAAGAACGGGACCGAGATGGCGGTCAACGAGATCGCGGTAAACGCAGACCGTCTAGTCATCATCACCAGTGTGGAGCCGCACTATTTTGCAGGCTATACCGGTGGAAGAAAGTCCTTTTTACCTGGCGTGGCATCCTACAAGACGATCGAACAGAACCACAAGCTGGCGATGCGGGCAGAAGCCCAGGCAATCGTCTTGGCCGGTAATCCAGTCCACGAGGACATGATGGATGCGCTCCAGGTGGTCAAAGGCAAGAGGATCTTCTCCATCCAAGCGGTCTTGGACCGTCACCAGCACATCTATAAGGTAGCGGCCGGTGATCTGCAGTCATCCTTCGAGCAAGCGGTCCAATGGGCCAACGACGTGTTCTCCGTCGAGATCAAACAAAAGGCAGACGTCGTAGTCAGCATCGCCCAGTATCCCATGGACATCGATCTGTACCAATCCCAGAAGGCGCTGGACAACGGAAAGTGGGCGCTCAATGAGGGCGGGACCTTGATCCTCGTTTCAAAGTGCCGCACCGGTGTAGGCGACGAAGTGTTCTACGATCAGCTGTCGCTCTCCAAGGACCCCTTTCAGATATTGAGGAACCTGGCGAAGGGCTACAAGCTGGGTTATCACAAGGCGGCCAAGGTGGCGGAGATAATGACCTGGGCCAAGATATCCGCCGTCACTGACCTGGACCCGTCATTGATCAGAAGGATCAACATGACACCCTTTAACGATGCCCAATCGGCCGTCAACGATGTTATAGAGAACGATCCAGACGCCACGGTCATGGTCATTATGGACGGCAGCGTGCTGGTCCCGAGGCTGGTGCGGAATGAGTGATTTCATTGAGGCCGAGAATCTCAGGGAAGCCAAGAAGACCTTGATGACCTGTACCTATTGCGGGTTCTGTAAGTCGGTGTGCCCGGTGTTCGAAGGTATAGGCTGGGACCCCAGCGTGGCCCGCGGCCGGATGATACTATCGTATGGTCTGCTGCAGAAGGAGTTACCGGCCGATGAATCGGTAGTGGAGAACCTTTACCAATGCACAACCTGCAAGGACTGCGAGAGGCGGTGCCCTTCGAACATCGAAGTGGTTGATGTTGTGGAACGAGCCAGGAAGGACTTGGTCGCGGCCGGGAAGATGCTCCCCAAGCATCGCGTGGTCGTGGACAACGTGCTCAATTACGGAAATCCCTACGGTGAGAAGGTCAGCGTGCCCAAGACTCTGGGACGGAAACCGAAAACGTCAGAGCTAGGCTACTTCGCGGGATGCACGGCTACCTATCGGAACAAAAGCACGTCGTCCGCCACACTATCGATACTGGACAAGCTGGGTGAGGACTTCACGACGATCGATGAGGTGTGTTGCGGCAGCGTCCTTCAACGCATAGGCGTCGATGATGAGACCGTGGAGGGGATCATGGAGAAGAATGTGCAGGCCATGTCCAATCTGGGCTTGGATGAGTTGGTACTGTCCTGCGCTGGCTGCTACCGCATGTTCAAGGAGGAATATCCCAAGCACGTCAAGGTGCCGTTCAAGGTGAAGCACATCTCCGAGCATCTGGCAGAGCGTGACCTAAAGCTGCGACCATCCAAGGGTGTGATCACATATCATGACCCATGTCACCTGGGAAGGCACAGTGGAGTGTACGAGGCGCCCCGGGATGTGTTGCGGAAGATCCCTGGGACAGAGCTAAGGGAAATGCCAAGGAACCGTTCGACGGCACGCTGCTGTGGCGGCGGAGGCGGTGTGCGTTCCGCCTATCCAGACCTGTCATCAAAGATCGCCGCAAAACGCGTGGACGAGGCCCAATTCGCCGACCTATTGGTCACCTCCTGTCCGTTCTGCGTGAACAATCTCAATGCGGGCAAGCAAGCGAACGGGTCGAAGGTGGAGATCATCGATCTCGTGGAACTGATCGAATCTCTCATGGAGGGGTGAACATGGCCAGAGTACGCACCTATGCGACCTATGACGAGGCAGTCTCGGAGTGGCGGAGGAACGGAATCCCGGAGGAGTACATCGACCGGAAGAGGCTCTTCGGCCGTACCATCGTGTTCCGTGACGACCTAAGTGCAGCGGACGCAGATAGGCTGGTGGCGCTGGTACGTGCCGCCGGTGAGGACGCATTCGTTTGTCGCAAGGCCAAGGTGCCGCGGGTCATGGTCACCTGCAGGCCATCGTTCTTTGACCAAGTGTCAGTAAACGAAGGGGACCTGGGCGAGCTGGGCCGACCGATGGCGGATGCGTTCCACAACTTCCATTCGGACTATGTCCAACCGCTCCGGTTGCAAAAGAGGGAACTACGTTTCGATCGGACGCTGGTCATGGGGATACTGAACGTCACCCCGGACTCGTTCTCCGATGGTGGACTCCACCGTTCCGTCGAGGGGGCGGTCGATCACGGCATGGCCATGGTGGACCAAGGGGCCGACATCATCGACATCGGAGGAGAATCGACGCGGCCAGGAGCGGCACCGACCAGCATCAAGGAGGAACTATCTCGGGTCATTCCTTTGATAAAAGGTCTAGCGCCTTCCCTGAATATACCAATCTCGATCGATACCAGACATGCCGAGGTAGCGCGCCAGGCGGTCGACATCGGTGCGGAGATCATCAATGATGTCTCCGGTATCGGCGATCCGGGAATGATCGATGTACTGAAGGATACAGGTGCTGCAGCTATTGTGATGCACATGCGGGACGAACCCACGAACATGCAGTCCAACACAATCTACGACGACATCGTGGGCGACATCGGGGGATTCCTTGTCTCCAGGATCGAAAATGCGGTCCTTGCTGGAATAGATCGGTCCCGCATGGCGATCGACCCTGGTATCGGCTTCGGTAAGGATGTCAAAGGAAATTTGGACATCATACGCCGGCTGCGCGAGTTCCGCAGCTATGGCCGCCCTATCCTGGTCGGGGCGTCTCGAAAGGGATTCATAGGCAAGATTGTGGGGGGAGGGCCCGATGAACGGATGACCGGATCGTTGACCGTCGCCTCCGCGGCGATAATGAACGGCGCCAACATCATCCGGGCCCATGACGTCCTGGAGACAGTGAAAATGGCACGCATGACAGACGCCATTCGACTGCCCAACTACAAAGGCTAAGCTCATCCGCCGAGGAAGTATATCGCTGCCGTTATCAGGACAACGATCGCGATGGCCGCGATGTAGAAATAATTCATGCGAGACGCCTCCTTCTTGACCTTGGTATGGTACTCTTCCTTGCACTTTTCCGAGCAGAACTCTTCCCCCACTGGGATAGGTTCATCGCACATGATGCAGTGTGTGTGGTCAGGCAGGATGTCGGTCATTGTCGATATCTCCCATATCTCCCCTGGTCTTAATGTTTGCTGGGAATGAGGACCGAGGCTACGGAGGATGCGATGATGACCTTCAACGTATCCACCGCCACGAACGGTACGAATCCCAGCATGAAAGCCGTCAATAGATCCTTTTGCAATACCAGACCGAGCTGGAGCGAGCCCAGAGACAGGATCATCGCGTCTGCCGCCAGCAATGCCAGAAGGATCTGCCCTTGGCTCATCCCCTTCTTGCGTTCCACGACCTCTCCTAAGAAGAACGAAGCGACTAGGAAACCGAGCAGATATCCGCCTGTGATGCCGGTCAATGCCGCGAACCCGACCATCCCACTGAACCAACCGAAGGTCCCGGCCATACCGATGAACATGAGTTGACTCACCACTCCATAGCGGCCGATAACAATTGCCGCCAACAGCACTACCAGTACTTGTCCCGTGAAAGGCACCGGGGTGAACGGCAAGAAGAACCGGAACTGCGCAGTCAAAGCTGTAAGGGTTGCGAAGAAGAACGCGGCGCCCATCTTCTCCATTACCGTTGCTTCGCAACGCCACCGATAGAGCGATCCGCCCATCCCATCCCAATTGACCGTATGCATTAGCGCTGTTCATCAAAACACTCGAATGAACTGCCGCTTGATAAACGTTATCATGTAGCATCATCCAGCAGTCCTATCTTTAGTCATAAATGAATGGATAATTCCTACAAAGTTTTATAGTCGGTAAGCGGTTGAATGGCTTATTGGAATCTCGGTCGAGGCCTTGGACCATTTTGGGGTGGTATTAGGAGAAGGTGTCGGTGCGCTCAGAAAGGTGCGTTGGCTCAGGTCTTGCGAGATCGCCTGCATGCACTATCACCTCGGCGAGAACAACAACGACCCCTGTGATAGGCCAAATGCGATTGATGTATAAAGGTCGAATGTGGATTGTTGGACCGGGCCCAGGTCTCTTTCGGCGATTCCGATGACCCGTGTTTTCGGGGAACCTGCGCAAGAACTTTGTGATACTATGCCAGCATTGCGACGACCCAGAATGTGTCGGC
>CAVWKV010000031.1:0-3307 GCA_963755265.1 uncultured Methanomassiliicoccales archaeon
TGAAGGATGTCGTATTCATGGCGATCGGGTTCGAGACCACCAGCCCGACAACGGCATCGGTATTGTTGAACGGCGTGCCCAAGAACCTAACTTTCCTAAGCTGCCACCGGATCCTGCCGCCCGCCTTGGACGCGTTGTTCAGAATGGGTGAAGTGCGGATCGACGGCCTGATCCAGCCCGGGCATGTGGCGGCCATCATCGGGACGCAGCCGTTCGAACGGTTCGCCCGGGATATGCACGTCCCGCAAGTGGTCGCCGGGTTCGAGCCATTGGACATCCTGGTCACGGTGTATATGATGGTGACACAGATCCGCGAAGGCCGGGCCGAGGTGGAGAATGAGTATTCACGTGTGGTCAGACCAGAAGGCAATCAGATTGCGATCAAAATGCTCGATGATGTATTCGTGGCCGTGGACAAGAACTGGCGCGGTTTTCCCATCCTGCCAAAGAGCGCGCTCGAGCTTCGTCCCGAGTTCGACGAACAGAACGCACGCATCATCCACGATAAGATTATCGCCACAACACCGGAGGTCAAGGAAGAGATGGGTAATTGTCGTTGCGCAGAGGTGCTTCGTGGATTGATAGAATCGAAGGAATGCCCGACATTCGGCAAGGCCTGTAACCCAAAGCGGCCTATGGGGCCGTGCATGGTATCGAGGGAAGGCAGTTGCAACATATCCTACCGTTACCGTCAGGACTGATACCTCGAAGAGCACCGGTCCGGGCAAGGTAAGGGGACCGCATTGCACATTCGTGATCAGCGACGCGAACCAATTTTTTCCGGAAGATCCTCGTGGGCCCCTGGAATTTATTGTGGAGCGTATCAAAAAAGGTATATCATCCTTGCCACGGTCACAATGTCTACCTCGGCCTACTGGTGGACCAAGAGCTGGACGATAGTCCCGCGTTCACCAGATGAATATCTGGCATAGTCCAGATTAACCAAAACCTATATTTACTGAGGGCTGAAATTATATACTTGATGGGCCAGAATAGACCCGTGCGGAGGTATTCATATATGGCATCACAGAAACTCAAAGATCTCATGAACAAGGGATTGGCCGCCGAGATCCAGGTGTCGATTCAATATATGTGGCAGCACGTCCAGTGGATTGGTGTTGAGCATTATTCCGTTTCAGACGAGTTCAAGAACATCGCCATACAGGAGATGAAGCACGCGGAGAAGATTGCCGAACGTCTCTGGTATCTAGATGGAGTACCGACCACTAAGCCAGCCCCTATTCAGGTGGGCGGTGAGATGTGGGAAATGATCGACAACGATATTGCGGCCGAGGAGTTCGCGATAAAACTTTACAAAGAGATTATGCAGGTTGCAGAGGCGGAAGGAGACCCAACGACCCGCTTTATCTTCGAGCAGATCCTGGAGCAGGAAGAGGAGCATCACGACTTCTTCACCTCCTTGAAACAGGGGCAGCCCAAGAAGGCCTCCAGGGCCAAATAATGTCATGACAAGAACGTGGCTAGGCTCAGAGTCATAGGGTCGAAGCTTAACCATTTCTTCGAATTACCATTGCAGGTTATACGAAAATGTTCAATTGGTCAATGACCGAAACCGCGTTACTCCTTCTGGATAGAGAGCATTATAACCTCGGTCCTGTTCTATATTTTGTTTACTTTGATAGACACAGGAGACGAATTGGCGGATATGCTGAAGAGGGCACTGCAGATAGAGGATGGTTTTGAGTCCGTAGCGCAATGGGAAGCTTACGTCATTACCAAGGACCACGAGTTCCGCCGGATGATCTTCGAGATGCTAGCCGAATCGGCCAAACATAAAGTAATACTGGGGGGCCTGTTGAAGATGGTGAGAGTATCCGACCCGGGAGCGATCGCCCCCTTGGCCCCGGCTCATTTCGATTTCGCCGGGAAAGAGAACCTGGAGATCATGGACGATCTCTATCAGACCGAGATACTCATGTTCGACACTTATACATTGATAAAGGAGTCGCTTCATGGCGCAGACATAGAAAAACTGCTTCTTCCTGGCCATAAGGAACATTTCATGAAGATGTTGAACGACCTCATTTCGGACGAAGGTCGCCATGCTACCATGGTCTCGAGTCATCGGGGACATGTCGAACGGATCAGATAGTCCATTCGTTGTTTCTGTGCGGTAACCTTCCCATCCAGGGAAAGGTTAATCATCCTAGTTTCGATTCTATTCGGACCGGAACTTCCGGTTGTAGATGGTATTACTATGTATGCGATTGAGGTAAAGGACCTCGTCAAAAGCTATGGCGGGATCACCGCCGTCAAGGGGATATCGTTCACCGTCAACGAGGGAGAGGTCTTTGGACTTATCGGTCCGAACGGGGCTGGAAAGACCACTACCTTGAGGATCCTGGCCACGCTCCTACAGATCACATCCGGTTCAATAAAAATGAATGGTCACGATCTTAGCGACGGAAGCAGATGAGGTAAGGAAAATCATCAGTTACCTTCCGGAGGATGCCGGAGCATATAAAAATCTGACCGGAAGGAACTATCTGGAGTTCATTGCCGCGTTCTTCGGGCAAAGCGCCGAAAACGAGCATATGGTCGAGCGTGGCCTTCAGATTGCCCGACTAGATGAAAGGATCGACGATAAGGTCGAGACCTACAGCAAGGGCATGGCCCGCCGTCTATTGGTTGCGCGTGCGCTCATGATCAAACCGAAGGTGGCCATTCTGGACGAGCTGACCTCCGGCCTCGACGTTCTGAACGCACAGGAGGTCAGGCGGACCGTCAAGGGAACGGTCAAGGAGGGGACGACAGTCCTGCTGTCCTCGCATAACATGCTCGAGGTCGAGCTCATGTGCGATCGGATAGCGCTCATGAACGAAGGCAGGATCATCGAAATGGGTTCGCCTGCCGAGTTGAAGGACAAGTATGCGGTTTCGAACGTGGAAGAAGTGTTCGTGAGGGCGGTACAATGAGCAGTATCGGCAACATCATAAAGAAAGAGGTCAAGGAGCTGCTGACACCGGCCACATTGATACCGATCATCATCATGGCGGTCGTCTTCGCCTCATTGGGCGGGGTAATCGGAGGGGCGCAGAAGAGTTTAGAAGATAAGCCAGTCATCGGAATCGTGGACCTAGGCCAGTCAGACCTGTCCGGTGTGGCTTATTATGCGCTCAATAGTACGTCCAAGATGGTCTACTCGTACAATGGTACCGATTCCGCCAAGATCCAGGAAGGCCTGAACAAGGTACAGTCCGCCAGCGGTGCAGCTCTGTTGGTATTTCCGGCCAATTTCAGCCAGCGGATATTGGCCAATCAATCGGGGATCGTTCAGGTCTATTGG
>CAVWKV010000032.1:0-40918 GCA_963755265.1 uncultured Methanomassiliicoccales archaeon
CTATGCCAGGACGTTCGCCTGCCGTGGCTGCGCCGAGGCGTTGCGCAATTGCCCCAAGGTCAGATGCGCCAAGTGCGATACCGAAATCTATTTGAAAGAGATGGCGCACATAGCCAACCCATACAAGGAAAGGGCGGTCGCTACCCACATGAACAAGATTGTCACCGACTATTATGACGAAAATGGCTGGAAGAAGTCCAGGTAAAAGGAAAGATAGGCGCGGTGTCAAAATTTCTGACCAAGAATGGTCAGATTCGAATCTTGTTGAAGATGACCTTTGACTCAAACCTCTTTCTTTTTATTATGCAGAGCGTTATATGTAAGGCCGGGTTAGAAAGAGCAGCGGCCCATGGATGGTCGTTTTGTGACGGATAACACGAAGACTTGGCCCGCCGTGTCAGGCGACTATGTGATCGGGGACGAGCATAGTCCAGTTGCCGTTCTGATTATCGGACGAGGGGTCGTGGACCTGCCTGACCTGCAAGTGGCGATTAAAGGAACTGTGAAGACAGAGAACATGGGGTTGGAGAAAGTCATCACAAACATAATTGCCAATCCCACCATCCGCTTCCTCATCGTGTGTGGAAGGGAGGAGTTCGGGCATTTCCCTGCCGATGCCATCACTTCGCTGGTCAAGAATGGAGTGGACGGACAGATGCGTATCGTCGGATCTCGTTCTGCAATACCATTCCTATGCAATATCCCCCCGGAAGCGGTAGAGAGATTTCGGAAGCAGATCGAGCTGGTGGACCTTGTCCATCCCAAGGATGTCCGCGAGATCGTGGCATACGACCCAGAGTATAGTTTCGAGGAGGAAAGGATATTGGAGCTCCATAGGTCCATCCAAGACTGCCTGTCTAGGAATCTGGAGAGGTTTCCTGAAGAACCGTTCCTGATCGAGAACACGAGCTTGATGGCAGATGGTTCAAAGATAGCTAACCAGTTGAATAAATTGGCCGATGATTTCGTTGGACAAATGTTGCGCATGCCCAGCGAGAAATTGAGCACGAGCGCCTCCATCGCGATCGTTTCCTCAGAGTTCCGAGTGATATTCGATCCTATCGACGGGGTGATACGGACCGTGCCGTCAGTTGAGTTCGCTGGTCGGCTCCAAAAATATCTCAGAGGAGTGCAATGACATGATGCGTTTTCACAATGAGCAAAAGGAGTTCATCATCTCCGGAGTCAGGTTTGGGGGGCAACCAGGAAAACGGAGGACCGTAATGATTGGTTCAGTGTGCTACCCGCGACACAGCATAGTTGAAGATAGGGTATCTGGTATCTGCAAACAGGGTTCGTTAAGGAAATTGTTCGATGTGATGGATGTATCTGCGAGCGAGACTGGAACCCCCGGAGCTGTGATGTTATATGCTGAGACGGCACAGGCTATGGAGGCATACCTGAGGGCAGCGGCCGATCTCACCACCTTCCCGTTGTTCTTGGATTCTCCAAGCAGCGAAGTACGTCTGGCTGGGTGTCAGATAGCGGGTGAAATGGGTATTGGTGACCGAGTCATTTACAATTCTCTCTCAGCTGGAGCTTCAAAAGAAGAGCTATATGGGGTCAAGGATGCAGGCATCAAAGCAGCGGTCCTTTTGGCCTTCAACCCCAAGGATATCCAGACCAAGGGGAAGATATACCTCCTAGAGGACGGTGGAGGGATCCTTCCAGATGGACTCATCGAACTCGCAAAACAGAATGGGATCAGTATGCCTCTGCTCGACACCGCAGTGATGGCAGCAGATCAGAATGCCGGAGCATCTCTGAGGACTATTATTGTAGCAAAGGCCAAATGGGGCCTACCATGCGGTTGCGCCCTGCACAACGCCGTTGAATCATATGGGCCGTTGGCCAAACTGGAGGGCGAGGACCGGAAGATCTATCGTTATGTGGACGTGGCCTCGGTGATCATGCCCATGATGGCTGGGGCAGATTTCGTCATGTATGGTCCGTTGGAATATTCCCGGCGGGTCTTCCACGCTGCAGGGTTTGCAGACGAGATGCTGAAACAGTCTGTCTCAGATCTCTAAGCAGGTGAAGGTCGTTTCGAGATCCTCATCTTGCACCAGATTCACGATCTGAGAATGTCCTCTCAGTTGGAGGCAAACATCTAGAAGGGGTTTTGGATCTGAACCAATACCAGTTCAGCCGATCGCTTTCTTTATCGTCTCGACGAAACGGTCCACGTCCTCTTCGTTGGCATCTGGGAATTCAAACACTGCGGTGAACTCACACGGTTGCATTTTCTTTTCTACGCAGTCGTCTATCACGACCGAACTTTCGATCTTCATCCCATTCTTTTCCATGATCCGATCGCAGCACTTATTCCGGCAGCCGTTGACGGCGATCAACTTCTCCATGTCCACGCCGCTCATCGACATCATGATCGGGCTCAATCCGACAGTACAGACCGAGAATTGCAACGATTTGCCGCCAGCCATGTTCCATATGGAGAATTTTTCCATGGCCTTTTCCAGAAAGACGCCTCTTTCTCCGTTTGCTCCACAGATTACGACGCCCTTCCTCATTTCAACACCTCGTCCATCAGTTTCTCGATCTGCTTAGTGGTGTCCGCGATGCCTTTTTCGTCCACCTTGTAGTAGGGCCCCATCATCATTTTTCCTTTGGGAACGACCCCGAACTGCATCAGCACCTGAAGCCCACAAAGACCGTCGCATCCATCCACGACGATGACCTTTCGGTCCTTCAGCCCCTTCATGTCCTCAACCGCCTTCGGCAACCCGGCAAGGGCTGGTGCGACCGTCACTACCCTGATCGGCCGCCTCTTGGATATCTCGCGGACCGCCGCCCGGAGCACTCTGGCCCCCGGGCTATATCCAGAACAAATGACGATGTCGACGGTCTCGCTCATCTCTTCGCCTCGAAGAACAGCCGGGGCTTGCCCACAGCCGAGACCACTATCCGCGATTCAAGCAGAATGCCGCCACCCCAGCTCTTGCCCAGGTGGCCAATCTTCTCATCCTTGTCCACGACCACTTCCACTTCGTCCGCACCGGCCTCTAGCGCCCGGGTCCTCGCGATGCCAGTGGCCCATTCGACGGCATAGGCAGATGCCTCTGTCACCGAGGGGAAATCCTTCTTTTCCATTGATGAATGCAACGTACAGGGCGGGTTCTCCATGGCGGAGACGCCTGGCTTCGGCCGTATGAGCACTTCCACCGATTCTAGGATCGAACCGGTTATTGCTCCCACGGCGTTTCCCACCTCGGAATGTTCCGGCAGGATGAGCTTGGCCCCGAAGTTCTCTGCTACTGCGGGCAGGTACGCACCGACCGGCGCTCCGATGCCGATGATTGGCTTATGCAGGGTGAGCCTGACTGAGTAGTCAATGCCCGGCCGGTGAGTGATGAACTTGTCGAAGACATCACTGCAAACGTCGCAGTGGGACACCTTGCCAGTCTCCTCATACACCAGCTTCCGTAGCAGTTCGTTTGAAATCTTGTAGATGACAGCCTTCTTCACTTCCGCGCAGAACTGATGGAGCTCCATCTCCACGTTGGCCGCCTGGATGGTCACTCCTGTTGATGAAGCATCGGCATCGTACTCGATGTATGAACCATCCGCGTGGAGTATATCCGTGGGCGTCAACCCTATCCTCTGGATCATGCCCAGCTCCTCCAATCTCCGCACATTGAAGGAGAAAGGATGGACGTTCGTCAACGCACCGACCTCATAGATCCCTCTCGGCTCCTCTTTGACCTTTTCTATGAACAATTGCTCCTCGTTGGACAGAGAAATGTTGGGGATCTCCTTGGAATATATGAAGAACTCGGTCGTCTGGATGACGTTCTCGATGGCGATGTGCGAAGCTTGTGGTCGAACGCTCTCCATAGCCATGACCTTCAGCTTCTGCTTGATGCTGGGATAGATGGAGGAAGCGATGCATAACGGCACGACCCGCAACGATGAAAGCATGATCCTGCCGTTCGCCACAACTATACGGCTGTCGCCTCCGATCCCCGAGGTGGATATGTCCGCCGCCTTCACCCTGGTCCGCCAACCGCCTATCATGGCCCCTTCCGGGTCCAGCCTTGGCTTGCCATCCCTTAATATCCCGATGTCGGTCGTAGTGCCACCGACATCGATGACCACGGCATTGTTCTCCTTGGTAAGGAACTTGGCCCCGATAAGGGATGCAGCTGGCCCTGACAGGATAGTCTCGACCGGCCGCTCCTTGGCCATATCCTCTCCCATTAGGGAACCATCCCCTTTGACTATCATCAAGGGGGCATCGATCCTGTTCTCTTTCAGGACCTTCTTCACCGACGCCACCAAATCCGTGATGATAGGGATCAATTTGGCGTTTAGAACGGCGGTTATCGTCCGCTCATGGAAACCAAGCTTTGACGAGAGCTCGTTACCGCAAACCACCGGATGGTTCGTGATCTTGTTGATCATTTCCTTGATGGCGATCTCGTGCTCTGGGTTCCTGACACTTAGATAAGAGGACACCGCAAAACCGTCCACCTTACCATCCACATTATGGACGAACTCCTCGGCCTTGGCTAGGTCCAGTACTGCTTTTTCTTCTCCATTGAGGGTATGGCCTCCAGAGATCTCGAGTACATCGTCGATCGGTATCGACTTGGAGTATTCGTTCCCAACCACGATCAGCGCGACACGACAGCCTTTGCCTTCCACCACGGAATTGGTCGCCAGGGTGGAGGACACCGAGACCAAGCGGATATCTTTGTATTCCACGTCCAGTTTGGCAATGGAATTGGAGATGCCTATGGAGAGGTCATTCCTGGTGGTCAGTGCTTTCGCCTTGACCACGACCTTGCCTGTGTCCAGGTTGATGATCGCAGAATCTGTGTAAGTGCCACCAGTGTCTATTCCCAGTCCTAAATTCATCATTTCAACCATCGCATCAATTTTTGGAAGGAATTTGAAGTTAGGCTGGTACAGCAGTCGCGGTTTTTAAAACGTTCGATTTTTCTACCTGGATGGTCCATACATCCAGTGATCTCATCGAATTCCTCGCTAGTTATCTCAGACTTACCCTAGGTTGCCGACCGCATCCCCTCTCATTCCTTTCCGGAACCTTGAGCTTTGCTCGGCGATCTCATTGAGGTCAGAGGGCAATACCCTTCTCACCTGAGGCAGTTCCGTGGGATATACGCGTCTCAGTTCCCTCTGCAGGTATTCATGCACCAAACCAGAGGAGCGCAATCCCTCTACACTCCAGTTCTCCACTAGCTCCAAGACGGCATCCCTTCCTGTGCGGTAGAACGATTCTGCCAGGATCGATGTGACGATCGTATTCGTGGACATGATCGCTATGTCCGCCTCACGGACCGCCTGCTTGCTACCATTGAACGAGATCGCCAGGCCCCCACCCTTCCGGACCAAGTGCAAGGCCCTTGCATCGGTGGAGCTGTCGCCCACATACATACAATCCTCTAGCGGCACCCCCATCTTCTTGCACACCTCGACCACTGCGGATGCCTTCTCCTCGTCCCCGATAGTCTGGGTGTCCATCATGAGCTGATAGCTCTGCATGTCGGTCATTTCGTTCCAGAACATCTGGTCCAGTCTCTGGACCGTCCGTCTGGCATCCTGGGGTAGGTCCCTTACGCCCCGAGCGGAACGCGACACTTCAATGATCGGCATACTGACGATATCCTGCGCCATCTGTTTCAGAGTGTCAGATTCCCAGGAATCCATCCTTACAGCGTCCAGGGAGACCTTTGTGCAGAATGCGTTCTCGAAAGGGAAACCTACCAGATCGCATACTGCACTGATATAGTGCTCGTACGACGATGAGACCATGAATGGCGACATGATCTCCTGCACATATCGCATTGTCTTATCCGCCCCGGCGACCAGTTGGAGATGGTTCCTGGAATAGTCCACCAGGCCGGTGTCGGTGGCCCCATACGCCTTGAGAAAAGGTAACATGAGCCTGATCTTGTCACCCGACTTGTAGCCGTCCTTCTTGAAAACATTGGCTAATATATCGTCATACTGGGAGAGGACGCTGAAAAGCTTCTCTCCGTTCTCAATAAACTCGTAACATAGCTCGAAGGCGATATCGTTCTTGGTTATTGGCCCCTCGCAGTCGGTGACGAATATCTTCCCGTCGAAGGGCATCATCTCTTCCAATCCGTCAAATTCCATGTATCACACCTCAAGCGAGAGGAAGCGGCGATCCTTCTTTGAAGGCCTTGACCCGCTATGTTGCGGCGTCATTGCTCTCCTCTCTCAAACATATCTAGCGTCTTTATCTCGGGATACCCTTCCCGTCCGGCCGAGGCGACACTTCTGGCCGCTATCTGGGTGGCGAACTCCCCGCAATCTTCCACACTCCAACGGCGGAGCATGCCCGCCAGGAATCCTGAAGCGTACACATCGCCCGCTCCGGTCCTATCGACCGCCTTAACTCTCTTGGCAGGGATAAAATGGTTGGCTCCACCAGAGAACACCGTGGAGCCTGCTGACCCCATTTTAAGCACTACCGTCGCCGGTCCCATCGCCAATATGTCCGCCGCGCCAGCGATCCCGCCCTGTCCCGTGATCGCCCGCAACTCCCGTTCATTGACGAACACGATGCCGGAACGTTCGATGATAGCTTGGATGGCATCCAGTCCTTTCCTGGCATAGACCTCACCTGGATCGAACGAGACCAGCACCTGTTTGTCGAGCGATTTTATCAATCTGATCTGCTCCTTCAGGGCGCTGTCTCCGACGAACGATGACAGATGGACGATTGAGGAACTATTAGCGTATGCCAGGTCGTCCTCGGTTATTGTCAGGTCATCATTGGCGTTGGGCAATAGGATTAGGGATCGGTCCTCTTCCACGACTAGCGAAACACATTGGCCCGTGTCATTCATCCTCTTAACGTGAGAACAATCGACGCTTCCCATCGACCGAATGAGGAAATCTCCGTCTTGGTCGTTGCCGACGGTGCCGATGAAACCGGTGGAGAACCCCATACAGGACATGGAGTAAACGGCGTTGGCCGCCGATCCTCCGCCGCTCTTCCGCAACATGTGGCCTTCCCTTTCGACCGTTTCGAGAATGGACCGGAACTGCCCAACCGTCCCGATGACCTCGCCGCCGGGGGTAAAGGTGTGGCCAGCTATCTCTAGCCCCTCGACCTCGTAAATCAGGTCCTTATTGAGCGAACCTACACCGACGATGTCCTTCATCCGCCCTCCAAATGACACCAGGGCAATTAATGTATGCTAGAGGAGCGAAACAAATATACATCGATGCCGTTGACATTCCTGATCTGAATGCACGTTCACATCAGGGATGCCAAGGAATCGGACATCGATGCGATCAACGACATTTACAACTATTACGTACTGAACTCGACCTGCACGGCACAGACAGAGCCAGAACCAAGAGAGGGGAGGGAACAGTGGTTACTTGACCACACTGGCAAATATGCCGCCCTAGTGGCCGAATGGGAAGGGCACGTCATAGGCTGGGGCTCGCTTTCAAAATATCACAGGCGTTATGCTTACTGGCCGACTACCGAGGACTCGATTTACGTAAAGCATGACATGCTCCATAAGGGCGTCGGGAAGCTCATCCTCGAGGAATTGATCAAGAAAGCCCGGGAGAACGGTTTCCACAGTGTCATCGGGTGTCATATCCTCGGAACAGTTGACCAGCATCCGATTGCACGAGCGGTACGGTTTCATAGAGGTGGGACATCTGCGAGAGGTCGAGTTGAAGTTCAACCGCAGGCTGGACGTCACGTTCATGCAGTTGATGTTGTGACCTAGAAAAGATGCTCGTTCACGATCTTCGCTTCGTCACCGACATGGCACTTCAGCACCTTTACTCCAATAGCGTTAATTCTTCTGGCCACTTCATCCACGTCTTCTAAGTGTGAGTTGATGTAGACAGTGGCGCCGGTATCTATGGAGAAATAGCAATCAAGGCCCTCTTTTCGCATCTTCTTCACCTCCAAGATGATGCTTACCGTTTCCGGCCTCCAGAGGAACAGCTCGTCCACGCCGGTCATGGTTATTCCGTGCAACAGCAGAGTATCCAGTTCGGCTAGCTTTCCGATCTGCTCGAAGTTATGCGATCTTATGGCGCCCTCCATCTGCGGTATGACTTCATCGACATATTCTAGTCGGGCCTTGAAGAACGGTGAGGTTACCACAGAACGGTGTGCGTCCTCGGTGGACTTGTATGCCGGGACCAATGCCGCCACGATGCCCATATCCAGCTCCTTCGATGACGCAATACGCGTCGAATAGCTGCTCTCATCATCCTTTCCCGCATACCAGATCGAGAAGCCGCCGGTCACCGCCCTGGACGCCGAACCTGCTCCCCTTCTTGCGAAGCGCGAGATCTCCTCTAAGCTGAGCCCGAGGCCAAGCGCCTTCGCTGTCGCCAAAGCCAAGGCAGCGAACCCTGAGGCGCTCGCTCCCAGTCCGATGTTCGATTGAAAATTGTTCTGGGAAACCATCCTGAATCGCGACCTCTCCCCTGCCAATTCCCTCAGTGAATCGACCACGTCCAGTATCCTCTGCGATTCGTGTGGTGAGGCTACCTTGCCATCATAGCTAGACGTGTCCTCATCATACCCGAACTCGATCGTGGTGTGCGTCATGAGTGGGGCTGTGCATACGGAGATCGAATCATGGTACGGGAGCCGGAGTCGCTCGTCCTTCAGCCCGTGGTATTTAATAAGTCCCTGGATCGGGTAGGCGGTCGCGAAGACTTTCATTCGTTCACCTCTAGATATCGAATATCACTGTCACGGAAGGTTCATCCAGGTCCACGTTCAACATATGATATGTAACGGCCTTGATCTCGGTCTTGGGCCTGTGCTTCTCCAGGTCGAGCTTCTCGCCTTTCGCCTTGCATGTTATCTTGAAACCGTCAATAGTGATGTCGAACTCGCACAGCACCAAACGGGTTACATCGTGTACAAAAAGGAACTCGGAGAGGAAGTTGTAGAGCAAGGATTCGTAGTCATGGCCTTCCTGAACGACATCGATCTCCTCTGTCGGCTGGATAGTAGTCGCGTCGACCATGGTGTTGAAAAGCGCATAGGCGGCATTGCCGTAGCATTCCTCCAACGTCTTGCCGTGGGCCTTGATCATGACGTCGGCAGTGTGCTCCAGCTGTTCATATCTCATCGGCGCTCGTAGGCATTCTCCCGATAATATAGCTTGCCGGGCCACATCCGATTAGCATGCATGGTGTCATCGGAAGGACTCCCGATGGAATCGAGGTACCACGTTTCACCGTTCGCTGGCATCCTTGTTGCCCCACAGGTTGATGCGTCACCGTTATATGCCCGCGATACAATGATGGAGGTCATGCGTCTCCTCATCATCGGCAGCGGAGCCATAGGCGCGGCATTGGCAAAGGCGATCGACGACATGCCAGAAGTGGACTCGTTCTACATAACCGACAAGAACGAGGAACGCGCCATGAAATGTGTCAAGGGCTTCAGCAAGGCAAAGTTCATTTCACCCACCGATGAGAGTGTGCGAGCCCACCTAAAGAACGTCAACCTGGTGGTCGAGGCGGCCAGTCAGGACGCGGTCAAGCACTATGTGCCGTTGATATTGGGACATGGCAACGACGTCCTGGTCATGAGCGTAGGCGCCTTCGCCGACGACGAGTTCCGAGAGAAATGTTTCGGACTGGCCAAGAAGAAGGGGGGACGCCTCTTCGTACCGTCAGGTGCCGTTTGTGGTACGGACGGACTCCATTCCGCTTCCGCCGACCGCATCGATTCGGTCGAATTGCACAGCGTGAAGGGGCCTAAAAGTTTCAAGGATGTGCCTTACCTGAAGGAAAAGGGCATAGACGTCGATAAACTCACCGAGAAGACCGTCATCTACCAAGGCCCAGCACGCGAAGCGGTGGTCCATTTTCCGAAGAACGTCAACGTTTCCGCGACCATAGCCCTGCTTGGATTGGGCATGGACCGGACCATGGTCACTCTCATCTGCGACCCGACATGCGACTGCAACTCGCATCGCCTGATAGTAAAAGGGGTCTTCGGGGAGATCGACGCGGAGACAGATAACGTGCCATTCCCGTCGAATCCTGCCACTTCATACCTCGCGGCCCTGTCGGCCATCGCGGCCATCAAACGAATCGCTGGCAACGTGTGGATCGGGGTCTGAGATACGCAACATCTATTCCGGTCTGCGCCGGGTATAATCTGGAGAAGAAGGTTTCGCCATGACAGAAAGAGGAAAGCGTATATTCAGCAAGCTTAGGGAAGTGATCGATGCGATCGTCCTGATAAACGGCGACGAGCCGAACCTAGACATGGCGTTCTCCTATGCCGCTGGCACCGAGGCTGGTCTTTTTGAAGGTTGCGTAACGGTTATCGATCCTGACGGCAACGTCCGGATGTTGTCTAGTCAATTGGAGGAGACCAGCGCCAGGCGGTCCAAGGCGAATGTCACCGTGTTCACGGGGACCGAGGACAGGATGAACCAAATGAAGGATTCATTCGGGCACGCTCATAGGATAGGCATCAATGGGTACGGTCTAACCTACACGAATCTCATGGACATTAAAAGGGCCGCTCCTAATGCGGAGATCGTTGATGTTTCGTACGCCATTGCCGCCTCTCGCCTTGTCAAGGACCAGGACGAGGTAGAAAGACTAAAGAAGGCGTGCCATATCGCTTCGCGGGTGGGGGAGGAGCTACCCTCCATCGTCAAAGAAGGCATGCCTGAGTACGAGGCGGCGGCTGAAGTCGGTTACCGCATGATGAAGCTGGGGGCGTCGACCACCTCGTTCACCACCATCGCTTCTTTCGGCCCGAACAGTGCCGAACCGCACCATGAGCCGGACGACCGTAGGCTGAAGAAGGGCGACATGGTACTGTTCGATTATGGCGCCTTGTGCAACAAGTACGGTTCGGATATCACCAGGACCTTCGTCTTCGGGAGGGCCGAGAAGTGGCAGAAGGATATCTACGAGATCGTCCTGCGGTCACAGCTGGAGGCTATCGAGGCGGTCCATGCGGGTGCGGAGGCCAAGGAGATCGACGCCGTGGCGAGGCGGATCATTGACGGGACCCAGTACAAGGGGCGTTTCATCCATTCGTTAGGTCACGGGATAGGTCTTTCGGTGCATGACGGAGGCCGGTTCTCCCCCACATCGGACATCATACTGGAGGAAAACATGGTCATGACGGTGGAACCAGGTATATACCTACCGGGCAAGGGGGGCGTCAGGATCGAGGACGACATCCTGGTTACAAAGGATGGTTGCGAGGTCCTCACCGACGCCAAGAAAGAATTCCTGGTGATCTGAATGGAGGACATCCTTACCAAGGCCGTCAGGGCAATGCAGGATCAGGGCGCCGAGTTCTGTGACGCCCGCCACCAGGTCATCGACCGCACCTTCATTGTCATGGTCGATGGCGGAGTTCGAACCATAGACAACGGAAAGCTGGAGGGAGTTGTGCTCCGCTCCCGGGTCAACGGGTCGTGGGGATACGCTTCTACCGTCGATTTGGGGAATGAATCGATCGTAGACGCCTGTATGCGGTCAGTGGTCAACGCAAAACATGGAACGGCCAAGGGGAAGAGAATCCCGGAACGCAAATCGAACCATTCCAAGGTGCTTGCCAAGGTCAAGCTCCATCCTGCCAAAGTCCCTATCGAAGAGAAAGTGGCGATCATCAAGGACCTAGACAGGGCGCAGAAGATAGATGAACGCATCGTCAATGTCAACTCCGTGTATCGTGAGGAAATCAAGAACAACTTTCTCATATCCTCGTTCGGTGACTCCCTGCAATGGGAGGAAGTCCGGGCCAGGCTAATGGTCCAGCCAGTGGCGCATGAAGGGGACAGGACCGAGTTTTATTTCGACCTGATCGATGGAACCAAAGGGTTCGAGATGGTCAAGGAGGCGGACATCGGGGAACTGGGGAAGCACGCCGCAGAGGAAGCGATAAAGATGCTCGCGGCGAAGAAGGCCCCGTCCGGTCTGAATACAGTCATCAGCGATCCTATGATATCCGGACTTCTGGCGCATGAGGTCATGGGCCACGCCTCGGAGGCTGACGAAGTGGTCAAGAAACGGTCCTTCCTCAGCAGCGTCGTGGGTAAGCAGGTCGCCAGTCCGTTGATCACCATGGTGGACGATGGTACGGTCCCGGGAGCGCACGGTTCCATACCATTCGATGATGAAGGGACCCCATCGTCCAGAACCACGATCATCAAGGATGGTGTCTATCAGGGATACATGCACAGCCTGGAGACAGCGGCGGAGATGGGAGTTGAACCGACCGGAAATGGCCGTGCCCAGGACTTCGGCCACCGGGTATGGGTCAGGATGACGAACACCTTCTTTGATAAGGGCGATGCAACTCTGGAGGAGATGCTGGAAGGCGTCAAGTTTGGCGTTCTTACGGATCATATGATAAGCGGTATGGAGGATCCGGTCGCCGGTGGGTTCGAAGCCAAGGCATTGCGCGGGTTCCTGATCGAGAATGGAAAGGTGACCGACATGCTCCGCTCGTTCACGCTCACCGGGAGCGCTCTGGAGATTCTGAAGACCACCGATGCGGTGGGAAAGGAGGTCCTGTTCGATGGCGGGACCTGTGGCAAGGGAATAGAGGATTTCGTTCCCGTTTCCTCGGGAGGGCCCTATTGTCGCTCCAAGATCACGCTCGGAGGTGGTTGAGAATGCAACTGGAACCGATAATGAAGAAGGCGATCAAGACCGCTTTGTCGGAAGGAGTGAACGACGCCGAGGTGTTCGCGGTGCGTTCCCGGACGTTATCGGTCTACATCGATGACAATGCCATCAAGAATGTGGAGGAAAAGACGGACCAGGGACTTTCCGTCCGGGTCATCCGGGCAAAGAAGGTCGGACAGGCCTCGTCCACATATTCAAACGTGCGCGATTCCGAGAGCTGCGCCGTGAAGGCGGTCAAGTTGGCTGGAGTATCCCAACCTGATCCAATATTCAAGAACTTCCCAATGTCTGAGAAAGGAGCGGGGGTCCCGAACGTTTACGACCGGGCCGTTTCCGGGATGGACGCCGACACGATCACCGAACTGGCAAAGAACATAGTCGCTTCCGCTGTGGCCGCCGGCAATGTCAAGGTACCCAGTGGCCTGATTCGGGTTGCCGCTATCCAGTCGATGCTGGCGAACACGAACGGGGTCGAGACCGAGACCCGCAGCACGATGATCTATGTCCATTTTACCTCCATGACCGAAGGGGAGAAGCCCGGGGAAGGCGTGAGGAGCTTCTTCTCGCCACACCTGGCTGGTTTCGATTCAACGGAATTCGGTAATCATCTCGGCCAAGGTGCCATTGATTCGATGAAAGCCGTACCGTTCGAGGGGGAAAAGCGTACAACGGTGATCATTCCGCCCATAGAACTGCAAGAATTGCTCCAGTCAACAGTCTCATACTCCATCAACGCCGAGAACGTTCACCGACATCGCTCCGCCTGGGCGGAAATGCTGGGTAAGGAGGTTGCTTCCCCAGGCATCACTATCGTGGACGACCCGTTCGATGCCAAGGGCATGTTGTCCTCTGGATACGATGACGAGGGCGTCCGGACAAGCCGAAAGGTCTTGATAGATCGCGGCGTATTGAAAACATTCCTCTATGACTCTTACAGTGCCCAAAAGGCGGGGGTGAAGCCGACTGGGAACGCAATCAGACGATCATCCATCGATTCCCAGAATCTTTACTATAACGGAATCGACATCGACCCTGTAAACCTGGTGGTCAAACCGGGGACGAAGAGCCTAGAACAGGTCATCGCCGGAATCGATGACGGACTCATGATCGGCCGGCTGGCCTCGGCGGATGCAAGCAGCATCACAGGAGCGTTCGGCCTAGAAATACGCTGCGCCTACGTGATAAAGAAAGGTGTCATCACCGGGACAGTGAATCACGCGCTCGTGGCCGGTAATATGTATGATGCATTGAAGAACATTAGAGAAGTGGCGAACGATACCACTGTCATTCGTTCTGGAATATTGCCTTCTGTGGCCTTCGAGGGGATCGAGATCATCGGCTCGAAGTGACGCATTGGGCCGTATCGGCCCCGTCCCGGCCCAACCTTTATTACTACTATCAGTTATAGTACCAAAAGGTTCCAATGGAAGACAAGTCCTGTGATATCCCCCAATACAACTTGAACGGCGCCGACCTGGAATCGTTCCTCGGTCCTTTGGAAGCGAGGGTACTGCAGGCGGTATGGAGCTTTAAGAGCTATCCCATCACCGTGAGGGATTGCTACAATGTGCTCAATGAGAAGGGGAAGATCGCGTACACCACGGTGATGTCGACAATGGACCGATTGTTCGAGAAAGGTTATCTCGAGCGGTCGATCGAGCGCGGTAAGGGAGGGTTGCTCTATAAATACTGGCCGAAGATGAGCAAGGAGGAGTTCAATTCCCATGCGGTCAGGGAGATCATCGGAAGCCTGGTGGACAAGTTCGGTAAAGGCATGGTCGCCAGTTGCTTCACCGAGGAAACTTCGAAGAAATGATGCCTGAAGGGAAGGACATGCCGTCGATTAGTCAGGAGGGGGAGCCACGGACGAACTGAGTTGGTTGATGCTACAGCTATTCCAGCCGTATTTCTATTATCCACTGGTACTTAGCCTGGCCCTCTTCTTCGCGGTCAACCTCACGGTTCACTTCACAAAGACCATGGACCATCGGCTAAGATCATATCTCTTCGCCCTGCCGATGCTGTCCCCGCTTATCATCTACGCTCTATTCGCTCCTCAACTGAACATCCAGGTGATGGAGAAAGGTTCTCCAATGTTCTCGCTCCCATCGAATCCGATGACGTTCGTGTATATGCATCCACTTGGTCCACCGGTGATGCTCGACCTGCTTTCCGTCACCGGAACCCTATGCATCTCCGGCATGATGCTGGCCATATCATTGCTCGCCCTCTGCCTGGTCCTCAACCGTTTCGGAACAAAACGGGGTTTCGTGCCGCTTTCCGAGGAAGATTATCCTATAGCCTTAAGCATCGTGGCCGAACGATGCAAGCGTTTCGGGATCGAACAACCATACATTTGTCTAGTGGAGGACCTTAGGCCGAACGCCTTCGCTGGCGGTCACGGGCGTTCAGCGGTCCTCGTGTTCAGCTTGGGCATGCTCCAGACCTTTGACGAGGAGGAGCTGGCCGTAGCCATTGACCATGAATTGATGCACCTGAAGAACCGGGACCCGTTCTTCCGTTCTACAATGATTGGTCTGATCGCCTTATCGTTCTTCAATCCTGTTTCCTACTTCTCGTATACTGCGGCGCTTCGGGAGAGGGAACATTTGGCCGACGACGGGTCAACCTGCTCGAAGCGGTCCCAAGAGGCCCTTAAGAGCGCCCTTAGGAAGGCAGCCGAGATATCCAGTCATGTAGAGGGTATGGCGTCGGTGAGTAGCCTTCGCCTGATGGGATTAATCCCGCTGTTCCCCAGGAATATGTTGGCCACCCATCCAGCTGAAGAGAAGAGACTGGAGTCGATTAGTCGCTCGAACCGTGAGCATGGGGCCAGCAGGAAGATGATATGCCTGACCCTGCTCAGCGTTGTGATACTATCCGGGGTCCTGTTGACCGCGTTCGTAGATACCCGGAACATCTTGGTCCAAAGCTCGCCGACGGACATGATAATGCCAGGGGCGACGGGCCCAAGGGTCATAGATCAGGCATCAGTTGGCAATGCCAATCAAGTGCGTTTTGAAGCGATCCTCTATAATATCACTTACCTTCCGCCTCCATGGCTGCTGAACCAAACAGGCCTTCCGGCGGCCCATTTCTTGAACTCATCAGAGTAATTCGTTGCTACTATTACGGTTAGTAACTAATAAATAGTATAGTGTCAATTGTCCGCCCGAAGGAAGGTGCCCCAATGGGTTTAATGAATCGGGCATTCAAGAGCATATGGAGAAGAAAGTGGAGGACTGGTGTAGCCGTGATCGCCGTCGCCATCGCGATGGCCATTATGATCTCTATACCGACTGGCCTGAGCGCAAATCAGGCAGCTGCAGTGAGCGCGAGGAACAACATTCAGGCATCATTGGACGTCATGAACAATGAGATCCAGAACATGTCTCTCGTCGTGGAGGTGTCATACGGTTCTGCGGGGCGAGGAGTACCAGGTGATCGCAATTCGACCACGTCGACCATGCCAACCTCGACTACAACTACTGTATCGTCGTTCACTACCACGGACATATCAAACATCAGTTCGCTGGAGGGCGTTCAGAGCATAGTCGGCTACGTTCAAAAGACCGAGGGCATGCCCGACATGAGCAGCTTCAAGCCAGGGAGTTTCACTCCAGGCAGTTCCTCAACGCCAACCCAGATGAATTTCAGCAGTGTTTACAGCGTTTGGGGCATTCCCACCAACAGGACCCTCAGTGGGCTTACACCCACCATCGTCAGCGGCAGGGCGATTAGCGCCAACGAGACTGGCGTCGCTGTGATCAGCCAAGCATTGGCCACGAGCTGGGCTCTAGGAGTTGGTGACACGAAGACGATCGAGGGAGTCACCCTTACGATCGTCGGGATCAGTTCGAGCACCAGCACAACATCAAGCACAGGGGTGGGCTCCTCAATGTCGGACCGTAACGTCTATGTCGATTTAGCCCAAGCCCAGGCAATGTATTCGATGACGGGTAAGGTAACGAACCTCTACGTTTACACGAACAGCACCGCCTATGCGGACACGGTTGCTACGGAGATCGGGGCGATGCTATCCAGCGCCACGGTTTCCACCTCTTCGGAACGCGTAGCCCAACTGAGCGCATCCCAAACATCCATGAGCAATTCGTTGGCCAGCACAAATTCTACCCTGGCCCAGACCCAGGCGGCCGCCAATCAGGAGACCGTCCTAGCGTTGGTCGCGACCAGTGCGATCATCCTGCTCATCATGGTGTTCTCGGTCAGGGAGCGTACCCGGGAGATCGGGGTCATGAAAACACTAGGATTCAGCAACAAGAGCGTCGTTAGCCAGTTCGTAATGGAGGGGATCGCGGTGACATTCATAGGATGCGTCATCGGGGCGATCGTCGGTGTCATAGCATACCCGACGCTTTCCAAGCTCTTGTTGTCATCCACGACGAACACGACTGGACCAGGTGCCGTCGCTGCGGCGGTTTCCACGAACCCAGCGATCAGCATCGTCCTGATAGCCTTCGTTGCCGTCCTGGCCATGGGGGCCTTGGGCAGTATATACCCTGCCTGGAAGGCCTCGAGGATAAAGCCAGTGGAGGCGCTTCGCAATGAGTGATGAGACACAGGACTTAGTGATCAAGGCGGTCGGTCTCTCCAAGGAATACGATCTCAAGACCCATAAGGTGTTGGCACTGAAGGATGCGACCTTTGAGGTCAAGCGCGGCGAGTCGATCGCTATCAAGGGGCCTTCCGGCTCCGGCAAGACCACGCTGTTGACCATGATAGGTCTTCTTGATTCGCCCACATCAGGAAGCATAACCATCGATGGGATAGACCTCACCCAGATCCCGGAGAGCAAATTGCACGAGATCCGACAGAAGAAGATCGGTTTCGTATTCCAAGCCTTCAACCTGATGCCGTACCTGACAGCCCAGGAGAACGTGGAACTCCCAATGGAGCTTGGCGAACTTACGCGGACGCAAAGGAAGGAACGGGCGCTGGAATTACTTGGGATCGTCGGTCTGTCCGAACGGGTCGGGCACCGACCCACTAAGCTGAGCGCCGGCGAGCAACAAAGGGTGGCCATAGCAAGAGCATTAGCTAATGGGCCATCCATCCTGCTTGCGGACGAACCAACCGGGAACCTTGATTCGAAATCGAAGAAGGAGATTGTGAAGCTCTTCAACCGATTGAGGCGGGAGAACGGCA
Source organism: uncultured Methanomassiliicoccales archaeon (assembly GCA_963755265.1). Taxonomy (GTDB): domain Archaea; phylum Thermoplasmatota; class Thermoplasmata; order Methanomassiliicoccales; family UBA472; genus DASXVU01. The sequence continues at coordinate 17,839 of CAVWKV010000032.1, forward strand.
TGACTGTCATCATAGTTACTCATGATGACAAAGTTGCTAACGACATCGGGAAAGTTATCCGGATGCGCAACGGGAGGTTGCTGACCAACAAGGACGATGAGTTCCTAGAAGACCAAGAAGACGAAGAGTAGAAACCATTTCCGAGGTCTGGAAGATTTTAGGCGTCTCTCCGATAACCTACCTCTTCAGACCTCGGCCCGACCCGCCGATCGTTATTTTTCAATTAGCTTTCCTCATTAAGACTGTCCGGTCGGCAGGGTCGGAATCCCTTCTATTGGGTGTCGAGGGTTATGGAGGTCTTGTCGGCCAATTCCTCCAAATTTTGCAGGTTGGTGACTACCTTACCCAAAGGCGTCACGGGACTGTATGCTTCGGGGAACTCTCCCTTGCTCGCCGGGGTCCGGCCGAAAAATATACAAAGTGCGTCCCCCTCCGGCCAATAGGCCACCTCACCCACATCCATGATCTTCTTGCCTTGTTCTAATTTGTCGTGAACCGGTACCTCGAAGTAGATCTCCCCGCCCCAAACGTTGATTTCCCGTTCCAGCGGCAATGCCAAGTACAACGCATCGGCCGTGGCGGAATCGTTCAATTCTATCTCGAACTCATCATATCTGGTACGCATTACAATTCTCGTCGTGTCAATCACCTCACTTGATCTTGACCACCTTCACCGTGTATTCAATGTCCACGGTCAAGGGTCTTTTGCATCTTGGGCAAGTCCTTTTCAAAGACGTCATGGAACTAGTCCATAAGGGCAGGTCCTGAGAACCCAAGCTAAGAGTGTGTTGACAAAAAGGGCACATGATGGAGATAGACTCGCCTGGCAAAGAATCACCGTAATTGCGACCAATAGAGTTATGGAAGCTAGTTATGATTTCGGTTGCTCAAAGGGGATTGGAAAAATTGAAAGGGAAGTGGTTTGAGAAATAGGACCGTGATCAAGCCCTGGTCTTCTTTTTGGCCGGAGTCTTCTTGACCTGGACCTTTTTGGCGGGCGTCTTCTTGACCACAACTTTCTTTGTTGGGGAGGCTGGCTTCGCCGCTCCATTCTTGGCCGGGGCCTTTTTGGCGGGCGTCCTCTTAGCTTGCGTGGCTGCCTTAACCTCGAACAAGGAGCGGATCTCCTTTCCGATGACCTCGATCTTGCTCTCGGCCTCTTTCTTCTCCATGGCCTGAAGCTTCTTCATGCCGCTATCGGCATCTTTCATCCATTCCTTGGCGAACTTGCCGGCGACGATATCGTCCAGCAACTTCTCCATTGCCTCCTTGGACTGTGCGTTGATGACCTTGTCGCGAGTGGACAGTCCGCCGTACTCGGCAGTGTTGGACACGTTCGTCCACATGTTCATCATTCCGCCCCTCTGGATCAGGTCGACGATGAGCTTCACCTCATGCAGACACTCGAAGTAAGCGATCTCGGGCTGGTATCCCCTCTTAACGAGGGTGTTGAAACCGGCCTCGATGAGTGCAGTCACTCCGCCGCACAGAACCGCCTGCTCTCCGAACAGATCGGATGTGGCCTCTTCCTTGAAGGTGGTCTCGATGACCCCCGCCTTCGTAGATCCTAGCCCCTTAGCAAGGCATAAAGCGATCTTCTTGGCGTTGCCGGTGTAGTCCTGCTGCACCGCGATCAATGCCGGGACTCCGAATCCCTCTAGGTAGACCTGCCTTTCCATCGGACCTGGGGACTTCGGGGCCATCATGATGACGTCCAACTTCTTCTGGGGCTTGATGACCTCGAAGGTGATAGCGAAGCCATGGGCGAAGTCGATGGCCGCGCCCTCCTTTAGGTTAGGTTCGATCTCTTCCTTCCAGACCTTGCCCTGGACCTCGTCCGGGATGAGGATCATGATGACGTCCGCGCCCTTGACTGCGTCCGCCACCGTCGCCACTTTCATGCCATTCTTCTTCGCATCGTTCCAGGACTTGCCACCCTTCCTCAGGCCGACGACAACGTCAAGGCCAGAGTCTTGCATGCACATGGCCTGTGCCTTTCCCTGGCTGCCGAATCCGATCACTGCCACTTTCTTTCCCTTTAGGACCTTGAGGTCCGCGTCAGCGTCATGGTATATTTTTGCCATTTTATTTCACCTGTTGCATTTTTCTGATTTAATTCCAGATATCCAGTCAAATATAAACAATGTTTGAGTCGGTTTCATGCGGGGAAAACTCCTGGTGATTCTATCTTCATCGGTTTTTGCGTCTGGCCTTCCTTCCCCCAGTTGCATCTGCCCATGATGACGTCCTTGGACGGTTTCCCGCCCGGTTGCATCGGCAATACATCCTCTTCCGGATCCACGTGGATGTCGATCAGGATCGGGACATCCGATTTCAAGCCGTTCTGGAACGCCTCTCTGATCTCCGAGGGCCGCTCAACCTTTATTCCGCCCGCGCCGAATGCCTTGGCCAGTGCCACGAAGTCAGGGTTAAGATGGAGGTCTGTTCCTGAGTAGCGCTTGTCATTGAATAACTTCTGCCACTGTTTGACCATGCCAAGCCAACCGTTGTTCAGGAGACAGATCATGACCGGCAAATCCTCGTTCATGGCCGTAGCAAACTCATGGAAGTTCATTTGGATGCTTCCGTCTCCGGCGATGTTCACCACCTGGTTCTCACGGTGGGCGTACTTCACACCAAGGGATGCAGGGAACCCGAACCCCATCGTTCCAAAACCACCGCTGGTAATAAAATGATGTGCATGTTTGACCTTAAGAAGGTGAGCTGCCCACATCTGGTTCTGGCCCACTTCGGTGGTGATGTAAGCATGTTCGTTGAGCGCCTTTCCAAGCTCGTACATGACCTTCTGCGGCTTTATGGGCATCTCGCTGATGTCGTTGTTGCATTCGCACTGCTCGTGCATCTGCTTCATTCGCATCGACCAGGCGCTTTCCCCTTTGGCTCGTCCCAGTCCCTTGATCATCAGTTGTAGCCCTTTCTTTGCATCGCCAACTAGCCTGACCTTCGTGTGGCTGTTCTTGCCTGCTTCCATGGGGTCGATGTCAAGGTGGATTATTTTAACGGCCTCGGGCAGCTCTGACGGCAGACCGGACGAGCGGTCGGAGAATCTGGTTCCGATTGCCACCATCACGTCGCACTCCAGGAACGCCCTTCGAGCGATCTCCCTTCCATGCATACCTATCATGCCCATGCATAGCGGGTGCATCTCCGGGATGATCCCCTTGCCCATCATGGTGGTCGCCACTGGCGCCATCAGCATCTCGGCAAGCTTCATGACCTCCTGGTTAGCATTGGCCCACATCGCCCCGCCGCCTACTAACAGCATCGGCCTTTCCGCGTCTTTTAGGAGTTTGACAGCTTCCAATATGCCTGAGAGGTCCTCGAACGGTGCCGGGACCGGGAACTCCTCCTCCATGGCCGTCTCGGAGATCTGTGCTTTCATAACATCCGAGGGAAGGTCGATGTGGACCGGGCCCATCCGGCCATTCAGGGCAATGCCCCAGCCCCTCTTGATCGCTTCCGGTATCTGCTTCACGTCGAGCAGTCTGAAGTTGTGCTTGGTTATGGGCATCATTAGGGAGAACACGTCTGCCTCTTGGAAGGCGTTGTTCCCGATCATGCCAGTGGGGACCTGTCCAGTGAGCACGATCATGGGTGACGAGTCGGCATAGGCTGTTGCGACCCCGGTGACCAGATTGGTGGCTCCGGGACCGGACGTGGCCAGGCAGACGCCAGGTTTTCCCGTCGCGCGAGCATAACCGTCTGCCATATGGGCGGCGCATTGCTCGTGGCGTACCAGGACATGGTGTATGCTTGAGTCGATTAGGTCATCGTAGATGGGCAACGCTTGCCCCCCAGGATAACCGAACATCACGTCCACGCCTTGCCTTTCGAGCAACGTCAAGACCGCTTTGGAGCCCTTCATAAACTAATCCTCCATAATCCAACAATCATCGAGGACACCCCCTCTTGGAAAAAGGATGCCTCTTTTAAATTACAGTCATCACTACGTTTGCACGCAAAATCAAGACGCCAGTCTCGCACGTGATGCCTGACACAGTCTATCATGATAGAAGGAAACATATATAACATTTCTTGAAAAGAAAATAAGGGGGTTCCCTTAGTATTCGCAGTTAGCTCATCCATTTCATTATTTTTCATCATGATGGGAACACTCTCGGAATCTCAACCTGTCCCATGGGCCGGTTGCCGCATTCCTTCGCCCAATTGCATCTTCCCTTGATGACATCACGACAGCCCCAGCCTCCCGGCTGCATCGGCAACACATCCTCCTCAGGATCAGTGTGTATGTCGATGACGATAGGGACCTCAGAGGCTAAACCACGCCGGAATGCCTCTGCCAACTCCGACGGTCTTTCGACCTTGATACCGTCCGCGCCGAATGCCTTGGCCAATGCTACAAAGTCCGGGTTCAGGCCCATGTCCGTTCCGGAATACCGCTTGTCGTTCAGTAGCTTCTGCCACTGTTTGACCATGCCAAGCCAACCGTTGTTCAGGAGACAGATCATGACCGGCAAATCCTCGTTCATCGCAGTGGCCAATTCATGGAAGTTCATCTGTAGGCTGCCATCTCCGGCGATATTGACCACCTTCGAGTCGGGGAATGCATATTTTACGCCCAACGATGCTGGCAGGCCGAATCCCATGGTGCCGAAGCCGCCTGAGCTGATGAAGTGGTGGGGGTACCTGATTTTAAGAAAGTGGGCCGCCCACATCTGGTTCTGGCCGACCTCGGTGGTGACATAGGCGGTTTCATCCAGCATGCGAGCCAACTCGTACATGACCTTCTGCGGACGGATCGGGGTCTCGCCCATGTCCAGGTTGCATTCGCACTGCTCGTGCATCTGCTTCATTCGCATCGACCAGGCGCTTTCCCCTTTAGCCCGTCCCAGTCCAAAGATGATCTGCTGCAGTCCCTTCTTGGCGTCGCCGACCAGCCTGACTTTGGTCCGGGTGTTCTTGCCTGCTTCCATCGGGTCTATGTCCAGGTGTATGATTCTGACAGAGTCTGGTAGGTCTGAGGAAAGGCCGGAGGATCGGTCCGAGAACCTGGCTCCGATCGCCACCATCACGTCGCACTCCAGGAACGCCCTTCGAGCGATCTCCCTTCCATGCATACCTATCATGCCCATGCATAGCGGGTGCATCTCCGGGATGATCCCCTTGCCCATCATGGTGGTCGCCACTGGCGCCATCAGCATCTCCGCCAATTTAGCGACTTCTGGCCCGGCATTCGACCACATCGCCCCGCCACCGACTAAAAGCATAGGTCTTTCCGCATCCTTCAGGAGTTTAATCGCATCCGGTATGCCGGACAGATCCTCGAACGGTTCCGGAACGGAGAATTCCTCTCCCAGCGCCAGCTCGTTTACGTTCTCTTTCATGACGTCCGAAGGTATGTCGATGTGGACCGGGCCCATCCGGCCATTCGTGGCGATGCTGAAACCTCGTTTGACCGCCTCTGGTATCTGGGAGGCATCGAGGACCCGGAAGTTGTGCTTACTGATCGGCATCATTAGGGAGAACACGTCCGCCTCTTGGAAGGCATTGTAACCTATCACACCCGTAGGCACTTGACCAGTGATTACGATCATCGGGGATGAATCAGCATAGGCGGTTGCCACTCCGGTGACCAGATTTGTCGCTCCGGGCCCTGAGGTGGCCATACAAACCCCCGGTCTCCCTGTTGCCCTTGCATAGCCGTCGGCCATGTGGGCAGCCCCCTGTTCGTGGCGTACCAGGACATGATGTATTTTCGATTCGATCAGGTCATCATACATCGGGATGGTCTGAGCGCCCGGATAGCCGAACATCACGTCCACCCCTTGCTTTTCGAGCAACGTCAACACCGCTTTGGAGCCTTTCATGGACTAACCTCATTTTCCTAGATTGGTTGAAGACACCCTTTTCGATAAAAGGAGCCTTTTTCACAATACGAGCAATGCTGCATCTACACGCAAAAACAGGACTGTATGTTGGGATGCGCTGCTCGACACAAAACTAACAAGTCGTGGAAGATATATTAACATTTCTTGATTCCAATCTATGATTATTTAGAAGAAACACTACAATAGTCCAGGCATCAATAATCTTGGATCTAGGACCGTGATGGAGATCTCATGGCTAGTGTTTGAAGATGATAAGTTTCATTTGTTGGCTATGGCGGCAGAATGGGTGGGTTATGCTTTTTGACCTTCGATTTCATAACCGTTGTGGGTGTAGATTCCAGATGCTAATAGAATTAATAGTCTAATTCAATTAAATCCACATAAGAAAACTATTTGATTGATGAACTCAAATAGTAGTCGAACAACGCATAAAGTGAGTGTTGGAGGAATTAAAATGGCAAGCACGAAGATTCAGGTAATGGACACAATCGCGGCGTTAATGACGGCAGCATTTGGTTTGATTGCAGCACTGGCTTGGAACCAGGCGATCTCAGACGCGGTTAAGCAAGTGTTTAAAAACGCCAATGACCAATTGACCGGCGAATTCGTTTATGCCGTGCTAGTCACGATCTTGGCCGTTGTTGCGACACTATTGATAGCCAGGTCGATAGCGAAGCTGAAGGGTGTCGAATTGATTCCATCTGACGAGAAAAAGAAAGAAGAGGCTAAGTAATTGGCGCTTCTTCGACGAATCCTTTGTTAGACCAAACCCCTTCTGTTTCTTTAATTTAAACCGCTTCCCGCCACACACGGATCGATTCATCAAATTCGCGAACCGACCACCGCAAACCAAAAATCCATCCTATGCATGGGCTCCGGTGGTGTCTCAATGATATACCTTTCAATATTGACCCTCATTCTTGGGGGTATTCTGATATTCATCGGAAGGGTTACACGGAAAGGCCTCGACATAATCATGAAGTTCCCGAGGGATAAGTTTGCCGATCAGGAGCCAGTTCATCGTTTCGTTGGAAACAACTTACTATTGCTCGGATTCATCGGGATCATTGCTGGACTAGCCACTTTGGCAGGCGGAGAGGACAACATTTTGCTTTTCATCGCCTATCTCGCCTTCGTCGCTCTGTTCATCGCCTTGTTCAAAGTCGGTATCAAGACATTCGAGAATAAGAACTGAAGGTGTCACCGCAAGGGTGATAAAATAAGACTGGGATGCAGGGAGCGTAGGTGCATCGCGTGAAAGTCAAGGTCGGTGTCAATGGATACGGTACGATCGGCAAGAGGGTAGCCTGGGCGGTCTCCAAGCAAGATGACATGGAGGTCGTAGGTGTCACCAAGACCCGACCTAGCTTCGAGGCCAGCATCGCCGTAAGGGAAGGTCACCCGCTTTATGCCGCGTGCCAGGATGATGTGGCGAACTTCGAAATGGAAGGTTACAAGATCAACGGCACGCTTGATGACCTGATCAAGAAGGTCGACATCATCGTCGACACGACCCCCGGAGGGGTTGGCGAGGAATACAAGAAGAAATACGAGGCGGCAGGGGTCAAGGCGATCTTCCAAGGTGGGGAAGAACATGGCTTGGCTGGTATCTCTTTCAACGCTTTGTCCAATTACCACGAGGCTTGGGGAGCGAGGTTCGTCCGGGTCGTGTCCTGCAACACCACCGGACTGGTCCGGACCCTCTGCCCATTGGACAGAGCATTCGGCGTGGAGCGGGTCACCGCTTCACTCATTCGCCGGGGGGCTGACCCTGGTGATAAGAAAGGGGCCATGCTCAATGCTATCGAGCCATCGCTCAAGCTACCTACACATCACGGGCCTGACGTTCAAACGATCATGCCCTGGATCAAGATCACCACCATGGCGGTAGTGACGCCAACTACACTAATGCATGTTCATTGCATTGCCGCCGAACTAAAGAAGAAGGTCAAGGAATCCGATGTACTAGACGTTTGGAATTCTGCACCGAGGGTGAAATTGGTCTCGGGCAAGGATGGGATCAAGTCCACCGGACAAGTTATGGAGCTGGCCAGGGATCTCGGGCGGGTCCGCGGCGATTTCAATGAGATCGTTGTCTGGAAGGATGGTGTTAAGATGGTCGATAACACTCTATACTATTACCAGGCCGTCCACCAGGAGAGCGATGTCGTGCCGGAGAATGTCGATTGCATAAGGGCCATGATGAAGCTTGAGAACGATCCGATGCGATCGATCCACATGACCGATAAGGCCATCGGCATAGGCAAGTGAGCTAGGAAACTTCAACCGAGCCGGCGATATTTGCCTGCCGGTATCATTATCTCGAAACGGGCACCCTTGCCCGGCACTCCGTTCTCTACGATGGATAGACCAGTGATTCCCAGCACCTCCCGGGCCATGTACAGTCCGTAGCCAGTGTTCTTGCCGTAACCGCGTTTGAAGATGAGTTCCTTCTCCTCGTTGCTGACACCTTTTCCGTCATCTTGGAATATGAGCTTCATGCCCTTTTCGACCTGCTGATTGCTGACCGTGACGTTCTTGACCCTCTCGCCGTGTCTCAAGGAGTTCTCTATCAGGTTGAAGAAAGCCTTCACGATCATCGGGTCTGCGTAGATTTCGAGGAGATCAGTATCGATGACAACGTTCACGTCATTCGTCGGGAGAGAACCCAAAGTTCCACGGATGGTCTCGCCGACGTTGATCCAATCGGGACGTTTTGACCCGATCTCTTGATAAACCTTGGTGAATTCCATCTGCTTTCTGACGACTTCGCTGGCGACCCTCGCCTTCCGTATATATCTGAGAAGGATCTCATCATTGGTCTTCGACTCTGCTAATTCCAGATATCCGAAGAGTCCAGTCAAAGAATTGAGGACATCATGTCTCGTCGTCGAGCCAAGAATGTTGAGCTTTTTATTAGCCAGCTCTAATGCAGATTCCGATTCCCGGTGATCGGTGATATCCGATGAATGCACGACAACCCTCCTATGTCCCTGGGCATCCATGACCAGGATTCCATGGCATTCCAGCCATCTCCAATTGCCTTCTAAGTGCATAACCCGGAGGACCGTGGTCTTGGCCGTCCCACCCGAGATCACACGTGTCAAGGCCTCGACAAGGATCGGAACGTCATCACTGTGGATGTAGTCCTTGATCTTCTTGCCAATCAGAGTTCCCGGATCGATATCCCAGCTTCTTTTTCAAAGTTTTATTGGCAAATAATATGTTCATTTCGGAATCGACAATCGTGATTATGTTTGGAGCGGTGTCTACTAGAGCGACGAAATAGTTATCGTCCTTACAGAAATCGCTATTAGAGCCCAAGGTTGCATTCCCCTAACGTTTATTAATGGATCTTCATATTTTTAATACCATGCGGGTCAATTATCATATGATGGACCGCGGGTTCAAATTGTCCATTGTTATGAGGAATCGGACCTCGTTGGATCTCAAGACGTCAAGATTATTCTCGATTGCCGGGCCACTGGCAAACTCGTAGTCTTGCGATTTTTATTACTGCGATGATGACGGAGATTTAAGCATCTATAACAGTCCTTTCTCATTAGGCCGGCGATCCCTAGAACAGTTCAATATCTGACTGAACCTCCAGTCGACGTACATCTCGAAAGAATAATCTAGGTCAAGGTGATTGCTCTCAGAGAATCGGCGCGGGAGGGGGCCATATTTTGGCTATGTCTCCTGTTCGGGGTATTTCCGATGAAAGAATTCAACACTCTCGACGATTTCAACTTCAAAGACAAGACGGTCATACTCAGGGCGGACATCAACTGTCCATTGAACAAAGAGGACATGTCCCTTGAGGATGACAACCGTATCGTGCAGGTCCTACCCACGATCCGCGAGCTCTTGCAGAAGAAGGCTAAGGTCGTCATCATCGCCCACCAGGGCCGACCGGGGGATTGGGACTACTGCTCGTTGGATCAACATGCGAAAGCATTGAGCGTGCATCTCGGGCTCGAAGTTGCCTACGTGGATGACCTTTTTGGTGAAACAGCAAAGAAGGCGATCCGATCGTTGCGTCCGGGTCAGGCGATCGTCCTTAAGAACGTCAGGTATATGGAATGTGAGCAGGAAAAGATGACCATGGAGGAACACTCCAAGTCAGATCTGGTCGCGAACCTTGCTCCTCTCGCCGATTATTATGTTTCAGATGCATTCGGGGCCGCTCACCGGGCACATTGCTCTTTGATCGGTTTCCAAGCGGTACTCCCTTCCGCCGCTGGACGGCTATTAGAGAAGGAACTCACCGCACTGGGCGAGGTCTTCGATCAGCCGAAGCGTCCGTGCGTGTTCGTCCTGGGAGGTTCCAAGTTCACTGATTCGATCAAGGTCATCGACCGTATTCTGAACAAGAACATCGCCGATTGGGTGATCCTGGTCGGACTCTCGGCGAACGCCTTATTGAAGGCTAGAGGGGTCGACCTGGGCCCGGCAAGCGAAGAGATACTGATGAAGGAGTTCACCCAGGAGAACCTGGATGCGGCCAGAAAGCTCCTGCATGAGAACGGGAGCAGGATTTTGTTGCCTCATGACGTAGCGGTCGAGGCCAACGGAAAGCGTGTCGAGATCAAGGTGGGAGACCTGCCGTCGAAGTATCCGATCATGGATGTCGGTTCGCATTCGGTGGCCAAGTTTTCGAAAGTAGTACAAGGCGCTGGAACCGTCTTCATGTCCGGCCCGGCTGGTGTGTTCGAGCGTGAAGAATTCGCATTGGCGACCCGGGAGCTTATGAACGCGGCCGTTTCCGGGCATGCGTTCACGGTGATCGGCGGGGGACATACCGTGAGCGCCGCGGAGAAGTTCGGGCTGTTCGATCGTTTCTCTTATGTCAGCACTGGCGGAGGAGCGCTGGAGACCTATCTTTTGGGCAAACCGATGCCAGTTGTTGAGGCTTTGAAGGCCGCATACCAGCGCGAACAGAACAAATGCAAGATCCATTGATGGATCGATCTGATTCTATATCGCTTCGCGATTTTAAACAAAACTGAATGGCCACCTTGTGCATTAAGCAAATATGGACAATGGTGAACAGATCTAGGCCGGATCGGTATTCCAATATCAAGGATTAAATTGTGGATAAGGATGGGTGGGGGATCTCCCCACCGCTACTTACTCAGAGAACCTTTCTCATCCGTTCCAGTGCCTCTTCGATGCGCTCCGCTGGCTGGGTGGTGGCCAAACGCACATATCCCTCTCCGCCTTCGCCGAAGCCCACACCTGGCGTGACCACGACACCCACGTTGAGCATCTTCTCGGCGAACTTCATGGAGCTGCCGTCGATCTTGAGCCACAGGTAGAACGTTCCCAGGGGCGGGTCCACTTTGAACCCAAGCTTCCTTAGCCCACCCACCAACACGTCACGGCGGTGTTGGTAGACCTGGATGTTCCTCTTAACGCAGTCCGGTTTCTCCTTCGTTTGGTACATGTTCAATGCCATGACCATAGCCTTCTGGATGAACTTCGGGGCGCCGGAGTCTGATCTGGGATTTTGCCTTCTTCAGTCCGGCGATCAAGTTCGCGTCGCCCACCGCATAGCCGATGCGGTAGCCAGTCATGTTGAACGTCTTCGACAGGGAACCGAACTCTATGGCCTCATTGCTCTTACAGCACTCCAGCACGCTGGGTGCCTCATAGCCATCGAAGGTCATCTCCGAATAGGCGTTGTCGTAGCAGAAGATGGTGTCCGTCTCCAGGGCCCACATGGCGGCCTTCCGCAGGAAGTCCTTTCCGCACGTAGCTCCCGTGGGATTGTTTGGATAGTTCAGGTAGAGCATCCTGGCATCGGAAGGCAGGTGGTCAAGGTCGGGCAGGAATTTGTTCTCCGCCCGCAACGGGAATCGGACCGGGACGGCGTCGGATAACGTGGCCGCACCCTGGGCATAGACCGGATAGGCTATGTCCGGGACAGAGTACCTTCTCGCCTGGGTTGACGAAAGCCCGGCAGATATTGGCCAGGCCTTCCTTCGAACCGATGAGGATGGCCACCTGGCCGTTGGGGTCCAGGTGGACCCCGAACCTCCTCTCGTACCAGTCCGCCACGGCCTTGCGCGCGTCCAGTTCGCCGCTGCTCGATGGATAGCGATGGTTCTCCGGATCATCCAGCTGTTTCTTGATTTCTTCGATGATGGGGCTAGGCGTCGGCAGGTCGGGATCCCCGATGCCGAAGTCGATGATGTCCAGTCCCTCGTTCTTCTTCACCCTTACCTTTTCCTCGATCTCCGCGAAAAGATAGGGCGGCAACTTCTTCAATCTGGTAGCTTGTTCGAATGCCATTTGCCACACCTACTCTGTATTCTCCCTGGAACACTCTGAGCGGCAGGGCCTCTCATGGTCACCGAGCCAAGGTCCTTGGCGACCGCGATCCAGAGGCTGCCTCCGGGCAGCCTGACCTCGATCTCCTGCTCGTAGGGGGCCAGTCCCTGAAGGGCGGCGGCGACCGCGGTCGCGCAGGCGCCCGTTCCGCAGGCCATGGTCCAGCCTGCACCCCTTTCGAGCACTTTGACCGTCAGATACTCCGTTCGATGATTTAACGAATTCTACATTTGTCTTCTTCGGGAACACATCGTCCGACTGGATGAGCGGAGCGAGTCTTTCCATCTCCTCATCGGTGAAATTCTGGAACGTGATGAAATGGGGATTGCCCATGGAGACCGCGGTGCCTCTGATCTTCGATCCTTCCACTTCCAGTACCGAATCGATAAACTTGCCTGGACATTTCATCGGTATATTGGCGCAATCCAGTATGGCAGCACCCATTCCCACCTTGACGTCAGTGACCTGGTTCCCAATCACCGTGCATTCGATGATCTTCGTCCCGGCAAGGGTGTCAATGGTCATGTGCTTCCTCTTGACGATGCCGAAATCGTAAAGGTGCTTCGCCACGCAGCGGATACCGTTGCCGCACATCTCCGCCACCGAGCCGTCGGAATTGAGGATGCTCATTTCGGCATCGGCCTTTTCTGACCGTTCTATATAGAGGATCCCGTCCGCTCCGATACCGAAGCGACGGTTACACACGGAGGTAACCCACGACGGATCCTTATTGGCTCTACCGTCGAAGTTCTCCAGCAATACGAAGTCATTGCCGATCCCCTGATACTTCCAGAACTTCACACCATCAGCCTCGCCGGTATCTTCTGGTGCGCGGTAAGGTCGTCCAGCGTTTGCGCTTCCCGTATCAGGTTCATTTGGCCATCCTTGACCAGCACTTCTGCCGGAAGTGGTCTCGAGTTGTAGTTCGAGGCCATGGTGAATCCGTAGGCTCCAGCATCGTACACCGCGATTAGGTCCCCGATCTCGATCCGAGGCAACGTTCGATCCCGGGCGATGAAGTCACCCGACTCACAGATCGGTCCAACGATGTCGTAATTGTACGTCGCCCTTTCACCGAACTTGTTGGCTACTGCCACGTGATGGAAGGACCCGTAGAATGCTGGTCGTATCAGTGTGTTGAAACCTGCATCAACGCCGGCGAAGGTCTTCTCCGGGTGTTCCTTGATGTCCCCCACAGTGGTTAGCAATATGGTCGTGTCCGCCACGAGGTATCGGCCTGGTTCTATGGCCAATCTCCTAACATAACAGTTATGCTTGATGTAGTTGGAGACTTCCAAAGACAGAGCGTCAACGTCCATGTGGTTCTCCTCTGGGTGGTATGGGATACCGATCCCGCCTCCGATGTCGATGACATCCAATGAGAGCCCGAGATGGTCGCGGATCCGATTAGCGATATCGACCAATACCTGCGTGACCTGCAGGAAAGGTGCCGTCTCCTGCACACCGGCCCCGATATGGGCGTGAATGCCAAAAGGTTTGAAACCAAGCGACAGCGCCTCCTGATAAGTATCGAGGATTTCCTCCTTGGGCACGCCGAACTTGGTGGTCTTTGTGCCGGTAACGACGTGCTGGTGGTGGCCCGCCCCCACTCCCGGGTTCACGCGGAAGGAGATCGGGTGCTTGTTATTCATGTTCGCCAGCCGTCTCAACTGGTTGATGGAGTCCACGTTGATCGGTACACCCAGGTCGACTATCTGCTGCATCTCCTTGTCTGAGACCATAACGCCAGTGTATAGTATTCGGTCTGGTGTGAAACCGGCTTTGAGGCACAGCCTGACCTCTCCAGCGGAAACGGCGTCGATGCTCGACCCTTCCTGCTGCAATATTCGCAGCAAAGACAGGTTCGTGTTCGCCTTGCAGGCATAGTGTATCCGAGTCGGAAGGTTCTTTTGGAATGCTGTGTTGATGCGCTGGAAGTTCCCCCTTAAAGCATCCTCATCGGTAACGTAAACTGGAGTGCCGAATTTGGCGGCGATCTCGGTCGCCTTCACTCCGCCAATGATCATCTGACCCTTATCACCCTTGAAATCCCTCATTCAATCACCCTATGTATCTTTCGTGAAGCTTCCTGATAACGTCGATCCCCTTAGAGCTCGGTACGACGAAGTTGAGCGCTACGTCCGACGCTCCCTCCGATATCATCTCCACATTCGCTCCGACCTCTGCCACTACGCCGAACACCTTGGCCGCGACCCCGGTGTTCTCCAGCATGCTGTCTCCCACGGCGCAGATGAGCGCCATGTCCTCCTTGACGGTCACCAACTCGATGTCCTCTTTAATAGAGTTCACCCTCTCCATGACCTCGGCGATCGAGGAGGAGGGCAAAGCCACCGCCAACGTGGATAGTGATGTGGAAACAGCATAGGTGGAGACGCCATTGGTGTTCACCGATTCCAGTATCCTAGTCAACAGGCTCGGCTGGTACGCGATCTCCGACGAGTAGAACTTGACAACTGCCAGGTCGGTCTTCATGGCCACACTCCTAAGCAAGTTCTTGCCGGTCGCCTTCATGCTGAATATCTTCGTCCCATAGACATCCGGCTTGAACGTGTTCTTGACCCAGACCGGTATGTTCTTCCGTTTTACCGGTTCGATGGTTCGGGGATGAAGGACCTTGGCCCCGAAATAGGCCAGTTCAGCTGCCTCCCCGTAGTCCATGTCGTGGAGGGTTCTGGCCTCGGGAACGATCCGGGGGTCGGCGCTCATGAAACCGGTAACATCCGTCCATATCTCCAGGACATCCGCGTCAAGCCCGTTGGCCACAACTGAACCGGAATAGTCGGAACCTCCGCGACCGAACGTGAGCGGTCTGCCCAACCTTTCGCATCCATAGAATCCGGTAATGACAGGTACCCAGCCTTCCTCGATCATCGGCCCGACCGTCTTCTTCAGGTTCTTGGAGGTGGCCGCTAGATCGGCCGTACCATTGCCTGGTCTGCCGGTTGCGACGATCCCCGCCTCCTCCGACAATATCGGCACTGCCTCCACGTCCTTCGATCTGAGGATGTACGTTAAGGTCAGCGACGAAAGTCGTTCACCCCATGATTGGACAGCATCCTGGACCATGATCCGGTCCTCATTCTTGTGATATATCTCGAGGAGATCATGCAGCTTTTCCAAACGGTCATCCAGCCTGAGCTGGAATGCATCCATGTTGTCTTGGTCCATCCTTCCGGTGGCGGCCTGCATGTGTTTCTCCCGAAGTTTGTCCACGACCCTCCGCGCTTCGCTCTCAGCATCGTTCATGGCAGCGATCAATGCGTTGGTCACCCCGGACATAGCGGAGACCACCACTGCCTTCTTTGCGCTTTCTCGCTTGATGATGTCGGATGTCCGGTCCATGGCATCTCCCGAGCCAACACTGGTGCCCCCGAATTTCATGATCTTAATCATATTCCAAGCACCTCTGCCATCGTGTGCACTTTGCCGTCCTTGCGGGCATGAACCCAGCGGATGGCAGTGATACATCCTTCTGCGAACGCTTCCCTGGAATGGGCCCGGTGGGTCAGCTCGATCCTTTCCCGGTTACCGGCGAATATGACGGTGTGCTCTCCGATGACGTCCCCGGCACGGATTGCATGTATTCCTATCTCCTTTCCCCGAGCACCGACCGCGCCCTGCCTGCCGTAGACATACTTGTCCACGTTTGTGGCCTTGGAGATTATGTCCGCCGCCTTCATAGCTGTACCGGACGGTGCATCCTTCTTCTTATCGTGGTGCATTTCGATGATCTCCACCTCATAGCCATCAAGTGACTTGGCCAGCACTTCGCATGCTTTCCAGAAGACATTGACGCCTACGGAGAAGTTGGGTGAGATGACCACCGACAAGTTTCGGCGACGGACCATTCCCGAGAAGTCCTTCACGGCTTCGTCACTGATCCCGGTGGTCCCGACGACGCAGTTCACTCCCATCTGCGCCGCGATGGCCAGGTTACCTGGCGCCACTGCCGCGTTGGTGACATCCACAAACACATCTGTTTCCCCGAGGACCGACTCGAGGCCCTCTGGGCCGACGGCTATGACGCCGGGCGCGATCTCCTTACCGACATGGCCACCGCCGGACGAGACAATCGCACCGACCAGGCGCATTCCCTCCTGTGCCTGGACCAAGGAGCATACCATGGAGCCCAGCTTGCCTGTGGCTCCCGCTACTGATACTCGTATCATGTCCATCACCTCAGACGAGACCTAGGTCGGCCAACGTCTTGCGCAGAACCTCCTGGTTGCTTTGGTCCATCTCGCATAAGGGCAGACGGAATATCCCCGACGGCCTCTTCATCATGCGGACCGCGGTCTTGACCGGTATGGGGTTGCTGTCGATGAACAGATTGGTGAACAATGGCAGCAGCTTGAAATGTATGTCCCTTGCCTTGGACCACTCTCCCGCCATCGCGTAATGTGTCATGTCCGAAACGAGGTTAGGTACAACGTTCGAGGCGACCGAAATGACGCCCTTGGCCCCCATCGCCATCATCGGGAATGTGAGGGAATCGTCTCCAGATATCACATCAAAGCCCTTAGGAACATCGGCTAGGATCTGCATGATTTGGGGCAGGTTCCCCGACGCCTCCTTGATGCCGACGATCCCGGGGATCTCCGACAGCCTCTTCACTGTCGACGGGGCGATGTTCGAACCGGTCCTGCCCGGTACGTTATAAACGATTATCGGGATGTCCACTGCATGGGCTATTGCCTCATAGTGTCGCAATATCCCCTTCTGGGTAGGCTTGTTGTAGTATGGAGATATGGACAGTACCGCGTTCACGCCCAGGTCCTTTGCCGCCTTGGTCAGATGGATTGCTTCGTGTGTGGCGTTACTCCCCGCACCGGCGATGACCTTCGCCCTCTTCACCTGGTCGACAACGATCTCGATGACCCTGACGTGCTCCTTGTGCGTCAGAGTGGCTGATTCTCCGGTCGTCCCGCAAGGAACGATTGCATCGACCCCCCCTTCTTCTTGCAGCCTAACCAATTCGCGCAGGCCTTCCTCGTCGACATCTCCGTTATCCTTAAACGGTGTGATGATCGCTGTTGCAGTTCCTTCCAACATTCACTCCCCTCCAAAATGCTCTTTCAGGATTAACCTTGTCCTGGTCGATTGCACATTATCGAAGCGGCGTATCCTTTCGATTATCTCGTTCAGCTGTGGCGATGAGGTGACATCAATGATAGCAACGATGTCCTCCTCGCCGGTGACCTCGAAAACCTCAGAAACGCCTTCGAACTTCGCAATGTTTCCTGCGACTTCCGATGTGTTCACGTTTACGTCGATCTTGACCTCTATCAAGGCCTTGACATTCTTGCTGCTTGTCTTGATAGTGAAACTCTGGATGACTCCTTCCTCAAACAGCTTTTTCACTCTGCTGCGTATTGTGCCTTCCGATACGTTCAGTTCAGTGGCTATCTCCACGAACGGTCGCCTGGAATCTTTTTTCAATATCTCTATGATCTTATCGTCGAGATGATCGATCAAATACGTCCCTTCTTCGTTTTGTCGCAATAATGTTATTTGATTTCGTATTGCACTTGACGTAAAAGTTAGGATACTATTTTAATTCTTCCGAAAAGGCGCGATTTCATTGATTCTCTGTTGATTAGTTACTTGATCTTTATCTGGTCAATGAACTGCAGCCATCTCCTTTCGTCGTTCACTTTTGCCATTAATGCGGTCTTCTGGTATCTGGCCAGGTCTCCGTGCGAATTCTTGAGTTCGTCCACCGCTCGAAGCAATCCGCATATCTCATCCAGCATGAGGTAGGCATGGTCTCTGGTCACTTCGCGGTCCTTTATTTGTTTCTCCAGCTCCCGCGCCTTGTTCTCTAGGATATCGGCCAGGTCCTTTGCCCCTTGGACCTCCTCAGGCGACGGGTTGGCCTTAGAAACGAATTGATAGATGACATCCCGAAGGTCGATCTGCCTTCCCTCGACGATTTCATGTTCCGGAATGAACTTGCCAACCCAGAACAGAAGGGAATGGATACGGGAGAGGACGGCTCTCCTTTCGCTTTCAGAAAGACTCTCCGAACTGCCGTTTTCGGCGTCACCTTCCTCCATATTTGGGAAGTATTGTAGCTCTTCACCTTAATAATCATTTAAAATGTCTAACTATGGCGAAAGTGCCGAAACGAGACTGACCAGAGTACTGTTCAGGCGGACATCTAGCCCGCCCTCCTTGCCAATCCTGACGATCTCCCCGTTGATATGTTGGATTTCGGTCCTCTTGCCCCTTTCAACATCCTGGAGCATGCTGGAATGATTCCCTGCCGTGGCTCTTGCAACTTTCTCAACATCTTTGAATGTCATGTCATTTCGATCCAGTTGTCCTTTCCACGTTCCGACAGATAACGATTCCTGAAAACAGATCCTTGCCAGGTCATTGATGGCCGTGTCTTCGACGAGGATCGCGTTCCGTTTCCTGGTAATCGCCGTTAACGGGTTTATGCATGAGCTGATCATAGCCTTCTTCCACACCTCCTTCATTATGTTGGCCGAACTGCGGCAAGGTATTCCAGTAGAACGGAATGATTCTAGTGCGAGTGAACCGGGATCGTTAGCGTCACCCGTGTTACCTATGACTATTTCCCCTAGCCCGGTGAGCCTAACATGGCCTGGTCCAATGTACTGTGCACCGAAGCTGGCAGTGCCGATCAGGGCGCCTGGGTGCAATTCCTTTACATCCCTTAGGACGGTCAACCCATTCTGGACCACCAACAGCGAGGTCTCTTTGCCTAGCAACGGCTTAATGGAGCTGAGAGCCCTCCTAGTGTCGTACGCCTTCACGGTCACGATGATCAGGTCCTGGACAGGAACGCCCTTGACATCGGCGCATGCCAATGGGAATGCTCTCCTTTCTGCCAGTCCGTCCAACCATAATCCGTCCGCGTCAATCTCCCTAGCGTGATCTTCACGGCAGACCATTGTGACCGTATGGCTGTCCGCCATCAACCCTGCGATGACGCTTCCAAGCGCCCCTGCACCAAAAATAGTGACTTTCATCAGACCTCCGTACTGGTTTGGTTCTTTCGTTGTTCCTTGGACAAGCGGTCGGCCACTCTCAACGGATCACTGGCTTTGTCTTCCGTGGCTTTCCGGACAATCTCCACAGCGGTTTTCAGCGAGACCCGATGACCCACCGAGACATAAAGTGGTCTATTCTCTGATATTGACAACCTCACTCCAAGGATCTCCCCTTTCTCCAAGATGGGTGATTCATCAGATCCGTTCTCCTCGACCTTTCCTACCAAAAGGCTCTTGGCCACACCGATGGTCGGAACATTCAAACAGACACCTAGATGGCAGGCGATACCGAACCTCCGCGGATGGAGCATTCCCTGCCCATCAATAAGGTAAACGATGTCCTGCCTAGTTCGATCGATCAATGGCGCAAGGACGGGCAATTCCCGAAAGGTCAGATAGGTCGGAACGTATGGGAAAATGGCCGTCCCTTTTTGAAAAGCGCGACCAATCATTTTGCCCGAAGCAACATCTTGGCTGACCTTGACGGCGAAAGCCTTATCTCCCCAATAGGCTACGTCCAACCCACATAGTACATTCGGTCCTGAAAAATCATCTTTCGTGATCAATCGAGGTCTAAGTACTTCTTGTCTCAGCCTCATCTTCGTTAGTAAAGGCTCGATGTCGAAATCCTGGAACAGACGATTGGAGAGATCGACCACCATGCCGTCGTTGATTTCCACTCCTTCCTCGCGAAGAAGCTTCTCCTTCCTTTCCTTACCGCATCCTTTTCCGGAATACCAGCCAACACTGCCATCGTTATACACGATCCGGTGGCACGGCACAACGACCGGGGTCGGGTTCTCCGACAAGACCATGCCGACGGCCCTGGCCGCCCTTATGTCCCCTAGAGCACGGGCGATCGCACCATATGTGGACACCATTCCTCTGGGGATCTGCGACGTTGCCTTGTAGACCAGTCTAGCCATGTCATGGTCTTCGAGGTCAAAGATCTTCGGTGCTTTTGGCAGGTCGCAAATATCCGCCATGGCCCAGTCAAGAGCGGTCCTTGATATTAGGAATTTGGATAAGTATTTCCATCGGTGAACGCCATATTCTTAGTGCAACGCCGGAGGGAATCAAAAGGTGGTTTATTCGGCCTCTTTTCCATATATGTTCCAGTAGACGATCTCCCTCATCGGCTTGCGGGACCTGGCCTCGGGCGATTCGTCCGGATAACCGAGCGACATGCAGACCGTTATGACTTTGTCCTTGGGCACACCTAGGTAGACTGCCATTTTTTCTCCATCAAATGCCCCGACCCAGCATGTTCCCAGACCCTTCTCATAGGCCGCCAATGAGAGTTGCCCCAACGCAATGGATAGGTCCACTTTGTTCCATTTCTGCTGCGGGTCGTCTACACCGGCGATGAAGACCGCTGCCTCCTCAACGAAGTGCTGGTTTTTGCACAAAGGCACTAGCTCCTTCATTTTCTTCGGATCGGTGACAACGATCAGCTGGAACGGCTGTCGGTTCGCACCGGACGGAGCCAGCCTGGCTGCCTCAAGGATCTGGAGCAGAACGTCCTGCGGAATCTCCTTTGCCTTGTACTTTCTGATACTCCTTCTGTTCTTGATCGCTGTCATGACGTCCATGGTTCACCCTTTTAATGATAGAATCGGGGCTTCTTGCTTAAGCCTTTTCGGCTGGGTTTACAAAAGAATAAGTGGGCTTTCGAACGAGCATCTATCAATCGCCAAATCAGTTTCATGCTTCGACTATTTAGGCAAATAAGGTTCTGGCCAAAAAGAAGATGATTATCATGACAACTGCGATTAATACCAAGGCCGCGGCAAAATATAGAAGCCAGCCGGTGCTGAATCCATGCCGGAAACGACGATGATGATGAGGCCGATCGACTCCGCAATGAAAGCCCCAAAGCCCAGTGCGAAGTAGTAAAGGCCCATGGTAGCACCATAAGAACCTGGTTCAGAGGAGTCTGCCATGAGCACCAGGCATCAATGAGGTCACGTCTCGAATCTCTCCATGGCTAATGACCTTCCAGGAGCCAATGGTTTTGACGAGTGCGAATCCATCAAGAGGGTCGACCCATCTTCCCATTTGGTCATACTTATCTCCCGTTAGATAGGTGAGCACCGGGACTATTACAGCGTCGTGAGTAATGGCAAGTCCGACCGATCTTCCATTAGATGGTTGTGCCAGCACAGTCTTAAGAACATTCCTGACGCCTTCACTTAGAACCTTGAGGTGTGTGTCCGAACATACCTCCAGCGTTTCCATGGTCCTAGCTCTTCCGTCAAGGGGCAGACAGGCTGGATACTCTTTGGATGTGAACGAACCAGGATATGCAAGGATATCCTCTTTACGTATAGACAGGACGGAACCATGACCTTCCATAATATGTATGGCTGTCTGCAAACACCGTGTTAGTGGGCTGGAGTTTAGGCTAGAAAGCTCGATCCCGGAGGCCTTCAATTGATTTCCGAACTTGATGGAATCCATCACACCGGCAGGTGACAAAGGAGTTTCTTCGAATGGGATACTCAATTCTGAAGGGTTTTTTGCACCGTGCCGCAGGACTAACCAAAGCTGGACGTTTTTGTCGTTCTCTAGAATCCCATGGACGTTGGTCAGCTCAATTGAAATGGGAATACCTCATATGGTAATGGCTGAGATGAAAGATATAATGATAGGCAACAAAAATGACTTGGTGGCTAAGGCAGCAGCTACGGGGGTAGTGCTAAGCGTCCCACGAATTCATAATATGAACGATTTGACTGCGAAATGTGTGAATTGAATTGAAAAGGAGCCATGTAGCCTAATGATTGACCAAAAAGGAAAGGTTGGTTAGACCTTCTTTTGGGTCTCATTAGCCTCATGGAGCCATACGACCGATTGCGGGAACGGAATATCGATACCGGCCTTGTTAAATTCCTTCAGGATTGCCTCGCGGTAGTCAGAGCCGACCTTGAACTGGTTCTTTACATCGTCGACCCAAAGGAATATCTTGAACAGTATGTCAGAAGCCTCAAAGTCGCTGAACCGGACTACGGTCTTATGGTCATCTGTGTTGAGGACGTTCGGTAGTTTCGCCGCCTCCCCAAGCAGTATCTTCTTGACCTGTTCCACATCCGACCCATAGGCCACGCCGACCTTGACGGTTACGATCAACTTGCGGTCTGGCTCGACCATGTTGACGATCTTATTATTGGCGATCTGGTCGTTGGGGATGATGACCTCTTCATGAGTAAATGTATTGTAAAGTTTGGTCGACCTCATACCGATCTGAGTGACCTCACAGATGTCCCCGCCCTCTATCTCTAACAGGTCACCGATCTTGAACGGACGGTCGACCAGCATCTGAAGTCCGGCGAAGAAGTTGGCCAAAGTTGATTGGGCCGCGAAACCGATGACAATGCCCAAGAATCCAACGCCGGCAAGCAGGACGGTCACATCGTAACCGAACATATTGAAGATGGCGATGAGCGCCAGGACCGGAATGAGGACCATGCCCAATTTCTCCGCTACTGGCACGATAATGTCATCAATCTCTGTTTCAGTCTTTTTTGCGAATTCCTTAGCGTAGTAAAGAACGACCTCATCGAAGATCTTGTAAGCTACGTACGCCGTGAGCAAGATGATTGTCAGACTATAAACAGTCTCGATGAGCTTTACGTCAGTTCGCGGCAGATTCAGGATCTCCAGAGAATTGACGACAATACCATAGGTGACAATGAGGATAAAGACCGGATATCTCAATATCCGCAACAATATATCATCCAACTGGGTCTTTGTTTTCCTGGTGATGAAGTGGATAATCGGGTCCACGACGAACATAACCACAAGCGCAATCCCAATCCATCCCAGAAGCGATACGAG
>CAVWKV010000033.1:0-4702 GCA_963755265.1 uncultured Methanomassiliicoccales archaeon
GATGATCACCTTCTTTCCGTCCCTGAGCTGCGGTGAGATGGTGCCTTCCCAATAAGGAACGAATCGGGCGACCGTATCCTTGAGGCATTCGGTAAGCGGGATATCCCCATCCATGTTGTTGTACCGCGGGTCGTTGAGGGAGCTGCGCAGATCGTCCGGTTCCAAGGCCGGTGGGCGGACATCGTAACTGCGGCGCCAGATAAGGACCTGTTTGTCCCCGAACTTCTCCGCCATCTCCGCCTTGTTAAGGCCCTGGAGCGCCCCATAGTGCCTCTCATTGAGGCGCCATGACTTCTCCTCCGGGATCCACATCAGTTTCATGTCGTCAAGGACGATCCAGAGTGTGCGTATGGCCCGGGTCAGGACAGAGGTGTAGGCCATGTCGAAACTGTAACCGTTTTCTATGAGCAGTTTGGCCGCGCGGTGGGCTTCGGTGACACCTTTATCCGAAAGGTCGACGTCTGTCCATCCGGTGAACTTGTTCTCCTTGTTCCAAACGCTCTCTCCATGCCTCAGTAGCACGACCTTGATCAGACGAAGACCCCCGAACCGATTCTGGAACGCTCGCCCGTTTTATGTACTTTCCCCGAGTTGGTACGTCTGCGGCGTTTTCGTGTCAAACGTTCTCGGCCAAAGTCGTAATATTTTATATTTTATAGATGGCAGATAACAAGGTCATGAAATTGAGCAGCGCTCAGCGTGGTTCTCAATCTTCATAAATTGCCAGACCAACAACCAATCAATGGCTATTGTCGGTTCCCGCAACCATCAGGTTTCGATGAAAGACCCATTTGGTACATGCATGATGAACTGTACGCCTTTACCTTCCGACCCTTCTTCCTCTATCGTGATGTTGGTTATACTCAATATCTCACGCACCAGGTAGAGACCAAGCCCAGTGTGCTTTCCATAGCCAAACTCGAATATCCTTTCCTTCTCTGCCAAAGGCACTCCGATGCCATCATCCTCGAATGTGATAGCGATGCCTTCTTCCGTCGGTCTTGATCGTACCCAGATGTTCTTTACCTTCTCCCCGTGGCGCAGAGAGTTGTCCGTTAGGTTTAGGAAGACCTTTTCCAGCATGCGGTCCGCGAACACCTGCAGGTCGCCGGTCTCGATATGGACCTTCACATCCTTGGTGTTCACAGTGCCGATGCCCCTCATGCAGGATTCCCTTACATTGATCAACGACGGGGCCTCGGTTCCCATGAGTTGGTAGTCCTTGGAGAAAGAAAGGATCGTGGCGATGTTCTCCCCCGACTCGATGGCCTTCTTCAGATACTTGATCAATGGAGATCTCGGGTCCTTCATTGACGCTATTTCAAGGTTGCCCATCAGCACCGAAAGCTGGTTCACGGTGTCGTGCCTCGTCACTGAACCGAGGAGGTTCATCTTCTTGTTCGCCATCAGAATGGCAGTTTGCATCCTCTTCTGTTCTGTTATGTCCTCGATGTAGACAGCCACCATTGTCTTGCCGAAGATGAGGAGCGGTGCTGTGGTGACCCTAAGGATGAACTTATTCTTCGTTTCCCCACGCATCTCTTCCTGTTCGACCTCTGCGTTCTTGATTCCGACCTCATTCTTGAACGTCGCTTCCATAGCGTTCCTGATCGCGCAATTCTCGCAGAACAGTGCGTAGCCGCATCCCTGGGGTTCTTCGAACGAATGAACGCAATGTACCGCGTCTCCAACCTTCTTGCCCATGATCTGATCTGTATTGTCCCCTATGAAGGATGCCATGGCGCTGTTGACCATGATCACATCGAGCTCCTTGTTTACCATTGCGATCATGGTAGGGGAATTCTCGAATATGGCTAATAGATCGGCCCTGCTTTCTCTTAACTGGACCTCCATCCTGGCCCTCAGGACGGATTGATAGATCATGCTGGCCAGTTCCGCAAAGTGCAGGTGTGGGTCCCCGGTCTTGGACATGTAGAAATTGGCACCATTCTCGAGCGCTTCAATGGCTGTCTCTTCATCTCCCTTTCCGGTCAATAATATGAACGGTATCTTGGTCCCTCTGGACCTTATCCCTTTCAGTAGCGTTATGCTGTCCAGATCCTTGATGCTCGCATCAGAGACTATTGCGTCGTACTCGCCTTCGTTGATCTTCTCGATGGCCTCCGCCTCGTTCTTCGCCAGTTCCAATTCGTACTCTGTTCCGATGTCTTTGGAGGCTTTCAACAACTTCCAGTAATCATCATCGGTTACGAATAGTGCCTTGATTCTCTCATCGATGGGCGGCATTGTTCTTGGTATTGTACACGTATTTGAGTATTTCAAAACCGGAGAGCCCACTATCAATTATCCAAACGGATTCTGTGGTATAATTGATAGGCAATTATCATTTCAAAAAATGAAAAGATGTTCATATCGCGGTCAGGATGATGTCAGCCATCCATGACCGCTATACGAACGGAGATAGAACTTGTAACGATAATCGGCTAGCTTGATATTTAATGATTATTGGTAAAAAGAACGAGTTCAAAAAAGAAGCTTCAGAAATTCAGTCTCCACAGTTGATCCTCCAGATTTCTAGAAAGATTGTTTACCGACTATTTAGGTTGAAATCACGAGACGGAAAACGGATTAACTCGTCGCACACAATATCTGTCGGTGCAATTACATGATGCCAATAGGCCCGCTGATGATAGAGCATCGCCTGATTGAGAGAGCGATCAAACAAATGAGAATGGAACTTGGCCGGGCGGAAACCCGGAAACGGTTTGATGTCCAATTCATCGATTCCTGGGTCGATTTCATCCACACCTATGCGGATCAGACTCACCATGGGAAGGAGGAAAAGATACTGTTCCATGACCTCGAGAACAGGCCGCTCTCCCCCACCCTGAAGCAGACCATGGAAGGATTGATAGCAGATCATGTTAGGGCCCGAAAGTTGGTGTCCGACATGGTCACAGCACGCGACCGATACGCTGGCGGCGACAATGCGGCCTATGGTCAGCTGATGGCGCTCGGTGCAGAACTGGTTGACATGTATCCGTCCCACATACGGAAGGAAGATCAGGAGTTCTTCATCCCGGTGATGGAATATTTCACCAAGGAAGAGAAGGATGAGATGCTCAAGCGATTCCACGAGTTCGACGAGAGCATTATTCATGAACACTATCAGTCAGTAGTCGAATCGATGGAGAAGAGAGCCGGAGGGAACGAAACGATTTAACCATATGAGCTGCCTATCATCCCGAGGAGTTCTGTATGGATAAGTACCAGTGCACGGTGTGCGGATTCATTTATGACCCGGAGAAAGGCGACCCAGACGGCAATATTCCCCCAGGGACGCCATTCGAGAGCATTCCTGATGGCTGGGTCTGCCCAGTCTGCGGTGCTGCAAAGAGCATGTTCGAGAAGTACAACGGCTGATGCAGCCTAGCGTTTGGCATCGCTCCTTTCCGATTATGCCCAATAATTCGCTGTAGGCCGCGGGCTCCTATCAATTCCGATCTTCCCAATCATCTGTGGGTCTGACCTATGAATGTTATTGATTTCAAACGCAGAATGAGTGATCGTATACGTAATGAGGTTCGACGATCCCTAGAATTCGACATCTTTGTTTATTTACTGCTAAACTTTATACGGGTCGGGCATCTCGATTGTTGTTTTCCTCCAAACGAACAATGAACGAGGTGTCCTCTTTTATTTCAGAGGATTGCCTGGCTTAGTCTGGCATCGCGAATAAACGATAATGAGATCGGTTGTCCTAGGCAAAAAGACTAGATGGAGGAATCGGTTATCGATACGCAGCTAATCCGAACATCTTCAGTCAGTCCCAGGTTGGAAAGCATATGGAAAGGAAGATTGTAGGGCAGGGCAGGCATTCCACGGTTTACGAATACCAGGACAATCAGGTCCTGAAGATGTACCCAGAGGGAACTTGTCGGCAAGTGGCGGAGATGGAGCTGAATAAGACCAAGTTGGTAAAAGAGTACGGAGTGGAATGTCCCATCGCTCACAGCGTCGTCGAGGAGGCGGGAAGGTTTGGGATCCTGATCGACCATATCCATGGACCGAACTATCTGGAATGGATGCTCCAGCACCCGACGGCCTTGAACAAGCTTATCGCACTGTTCGTGCAGGAACAGCATGAGATTCACATGCACAAGACGCCAGAACTGCCTTCCATCAAAGAACTTTTATGGAGCAAAATCCAGGGATGCTCTGAGATCCCCCAAGATTCAAAGGACCTTCTGCTAAAAAAGCTGAAGAAACAGCCGGAAGGGGAGCACCTTTGCCATTTGGACTTTCATCCGGAAAATATCGTTGTGTCACTGGATGGCCCATTGGTCATCGACTGGGCCGATGCTGGAAAAGGTAACTATCTGGCAGATGTCGCCATGACCTCGGTCCTGCTCGAGATCGGAACCCTTCCCATCGGCATGTCCAGAGATGACGGGGGATTACTGGACTACACGATGGGCCGGTTCTTTTCCGGTTACATAACCGAATACATGAAGATGTGCGGCAAGGGGAACGAGGAACTGCTGGTTTGGAGGGCCCCGGTTGCGGCTGCCCGTCTGGCGGAAGGGATCCCGGAGGAAAAGGATGCTTTATGGCGCATTATCCGTGCAAACCTCTGATGGGTCTATACGTCGGTATTAACAGGCCCATGCAACGAACGTAGCATAATACTTTCACATCGATAATAATGATGCCTGGGCGGGCTCGAAATACCTTTGAATTT
>CAVWKV010000034.1:0-38672 GCA_963755265.1 uncultured Methanomassiliicoccales archaeon
TACTTCTCTGTCATCTTTTCGACGCACCCCGATTCCAGATCCCCCAGGCCAACGGAAAATTGGCCGAGGATATGCAAGCGGCGGTCAGAAGAGCGTCAGCAAAGGGCGTGGAAAATTGGCAGGCTAATTTCAAAATGGACCAAACCGGGGTTACGCTTCTCGACTATTACAAATTGGATCTATTCCATGGGGACGCTCTATGAAGGTCGGCTTCGTTGGATATGACAACATGGGGAGCACTCTGTTGAATGGTTTGCTAGAGCACGGGGCCTTGGCTGAAGGCGAGGTAATCGTAACAAACCGGACCATGGCGAAGATGGACGCTCTAAGAAAAGCCCATCCAACAGTCAAGGTCGTCGATCGATGTGTGGATGTGGCCTCGGCGGACATCATCTTCCTATGTGTGCGGACCGTAGAGGTCAAGGGAACGTTGAAGGAGATGTTACCCCGATTAAGCGGAAGCACTCACATCGTCACCATCAACGGTGGGCTCCAGATCAAGAACCTGGAAGGCGTCTTTCCGGGAAAGATAACCAAGGCCATCCCTTCCATGACCTTAGGGTCAGGGCGGGGTGTGACTCTCATCTGTCACAACGATTTAGTGGACGATGTATCGGCAAAGATCATCGAAGGCATGTTCGCCCGGGTAGGATTTGTTCAGATCGTCAGGGAGGACCAGTTCGAGGTCGCCTCCGATCTTACCAGCTGCGCCCCCGCTTTTATCGCCGAAATCGCCCAGAGGTTCGCCGAGGCCGGCGCAAGGCATAGCGACATGGACGAGGAGACCACCAGCCGGCTGGTGGTGGAAACACTTCTGGGAACGGCGTTGACACTTGCCTCAAGAGATACATCCTTCGACGAGTTGAAGTCGATGGTGGCCACTAAGGGCGGGATAACAGAGCAGGGGTTGGCGGTCCTCGACCGTGAGATGCCCCGGATATTCGATCAGGTCCTTCAGGCAACGGTCTCGAAGCACGAGGCTGTCAAAGGCAAAATAACATGCCAGTTCGAGAAGTGAAGATATCTTGCCTTTGACAGGGCGATCCAAAACACTATCCATTCGGGTCCTTACTGGTAGATGCTGGGATCGACCGCTTTCGGGCCTTCACCGAACATCTGGATCATTTTCCAGTTCACGAATAGTTTGCATCGATGCACCATCGCCAAGGAATCCATGAGCACTTGTTTTGTTAGGCCGTCGTGGAACAGACCCCGGGTGAATTGGAAGGTCTGCAGGTCCGTCTCGCTTGGAAGCATGGCGAAATCGCAGGGTTGGAAGAGCAACTGGAAGCGCATATCCCAGAGAAGTTCATCCCGTTTCGATTTAGGCAGGCCCCTGAGAGCGTCATAATGCGGTTTATTGAGGGTGATGCCCGACGCAATGATGAGCATATCATCCTTTCCCTTCTGCTGCGCAATGTCAAGGATCGCCGCGGGGCCGATCTCCACAACGTAATGCCAGTTCGCTTTATCGTCCGGGACCCTGTCCCTATATATTCCGGCCTCGACCAGCCAGTCCTTGACCTTTTTCCCCAGGTCTTCGCGGTCGTTGTTGAACACGGTCGATATCTCCACCGCTACATGCGTTTCTGAGATTAAAGTTCAGAGGTTTCCAAGCGATGTCTAATTGCCGGGCATAGTTCCTGAAGTCCTTTGTTCTCAGTGTTAAATTGATTTAGTAGGCCTCCACAGGATAGATAGGCGATCATTTCGCCATGCTACTTGGCGATCCACGACGGATAGTTTCTTAATGGAGCGAGCAATTAACGATTGTTATGCGTGCATTATCTCTCCTTTCAGGTGGTCTCGACAGTTCCCTGGCCACCAGGCTGATCATGGACCAGGGCATCGAGGTCGTCACGGTGAAGTTCACCTCGCCGTTCTGCAATTGCGATTCAGGCGGGAAATGTCATGCGGCAAGCATCGCCCATGAACTGGGGATCGATCTGATCAACGTGGCTAAAGGCGAGGATTACCTCGAAGTGGTCAAACACCCGAAACACGGACGCGGCTCGGGGATGAACGCGTGCATCGATTGCCGGATCTATATGCTCAAGAAGGCTAAGATCATCGCCGAGGAGATTGACGCCCAGTTCATGTTCACTGGGGAGGTGCTCGGACAAAGACCAATGAGCCAGCACCGAAAGGCGTTGAAGATCATCGATCGGGAGACTGGGCTCGAGGGCAAGTTGCTACGGCCCCTTTCGGCCAAACTGTTCCCCCCCACAGAGGCAGAGCGGATGGGTTGGGTCGATCGGGAGAAATTGTTGGCCATTTCCGGCAGGGGAAGGAAACCTCAGATCGAATTGGCCGAGGAGATCGGGATTGCGGAATATCCATGTCCAGCTGGAGGTTGCCTCCTGACCTCGAAGGAATTTGCTGCCAAGTTAAGGGATCTCCTGGTCATCAACCCAGACCGATTGACCATGAGGGATATAGCCATCCTGAAGGTGGGCAGACACTTCCGTGTGAATGGCTACAAGGTTATCATCGGCCGAAACCAGAGAGAGAACGAAGTGCTCAAGTCCCTCCTGAACGATGAGATGGACCTCTTGGAACCATTGGAGGTCAAGGGCCCTGCCTGTCTGGTAGAAGGTCACGAACAGGAGACCTTGAGAGAGGCTGCCTCGATCTTGGCCAGATATTCCGATGGCGGTCCAATCCCGATTAAGGTGCAAGTTAGTGGCTTTGTAAACGAATCGGTCGAGGTCCTGCCCGCGTCAAAGGGACGGATTGATGGATGGAGGATCGGGTTCGGCGAAAGCATGGTCATTATGGAAGGGTCGCAATAGGGTCGGTCCATTGCCGATCAAGTGCCCTGGTCCTGTAGATGAGATGGGCGTAGCCTAGAGGAAGATATTTGGCCTATGTCCCCTCAATCAATCACGCAGGTGATGAACCACGGTAGAGGGTAAAGGAACCAGCGTTTTCGACGATGAAAGTAAGGCCGAACTTCTCCGGGTCATTAAAGGCCTGGTCGGGCCGGTCAGGATCATCCACTTCACACAGGAGTTCGCCTGTCCCAGCTGTTCCGCGCAGACACAACTGCTCCAAGAACTGGTGACCCTCTCGGATAAGTTCGTGCTAGAAATCCATCACCTGGAAGAAGACAAAGAGTTGGCTGCGCGCTATAAGGTCGACAAGGTCCCGGCCACTCTGATTATTGGGAAAAGGGACAACGGCATCAGGTTCTACGGTATTACACTCGGCTACGAGTTCCCGTCGCTGCTTTCGGCAATAATGATGGCCTCCACGGGTCGTTCTGGATTGCCGCCGGAAATGGAGGAGATGGTCAAAAGGATCGATAAGGACGTGCACATCCAAGTCATGGTCACCCTGACCTGCCCATATTGCCCGAAGATGGTGCATTTAGCCCATCAGTTCGCCTTCCTCAACGGCAGGATCACGGCCGACATGGTCGAATCTTCGGAATTCCCCCAAGCGGTCCAGCGATACGATGTATACGGCGTGCCGAAGACTATCATCAATGAAACTCGCACCTTCGAAGGCGCCGTTTCCGCCGCTACCCTCTATTTGGAGATCCTGAAGGCAGTGGACCCAGAGGCATACCGGCAGATCGACGAGAGTATCCGCGAGTCCGAAGGTACAAGGAAGGCAACGAAGGTTGATCCTTCGCATGTATATGAAGTTCTGATTGTCGGTGCCGGACCTGCCGCGATGTCATCCGCACTCTATGCCGCCCGTAAGGGACTAGACGTGGCGATGATAGCGGCCAAGATCGGCGGCCAGATGACCTACACCGGCAGCGTCGAAAATTACCTCGGTTTCCCGTCCGTCAGCGGGGACGACCTGGCAGAGCTCTTCCGCGACCACATGGAGAGGTACCCGATCTCCGAGGCCTTTGGGAGCGTGGTGGTTGACGTTCGTAAGGAGGGGGATTCGTTCGCGGTCAGAACTGAAGATGGCAGGCGGTTCACCGGGAGCGCGGTAATCTTCTGTGCCGGAAAGGAGTACCGCAAGCTGGGTGTGCCAAACGAAGAGCGTTTCCTGGGCAAGGGCATCGGCTTCTGTGCCAACTGTGACGCGCCGCTCTACCATGATAAAAGGGTCGCGGTTGTGGGAGGTGGCAATTCTGCATTCACCTCCGCCCGTGATCTGATAAGGTTCGCCAGTGAGGTTCATCTGGTCCATAGGAGTACCGACTTCACGGCCGACGAATTGTTAAGGAAGCAGGTGCTCGGCTCAAAGAAGGTGGTCTTGCATACCCCGATGACCGTGGACTCGTTCCTAGGCAAGGAGAAGCTCACTGGAATCAGACTCTCATCGCCCGAAGGCAAGCAAGAGACGGACCTGCTGGTGGAAGGTGTGTTCCTAGAAATAGGGCTGAGTCCTAACTCGGCGTCGATCCGCGGTCTTGTCGAAATGAACGACATCGGTGAGGTAGTGGCCGGCAAGGACCAATCAACGATGACACCTGGTCTGTTCGTCGCGGGTGACGTTACCGACATCGAAGAAAAGCAGATATCGGTGTCGGTCGGGCAGGGGGCTGTGGCCGCAATAGCGGCCCATGAGTATCTATTCAAGAAAGGGCTGATTGAAAGTCGGGATGGCCATAAGGAGGACTGGCAATAGTCTGGTGCTGTCCTTCCATCTGGAAGACGGAACTGGAGACATGGTTCCAGCCACCGCACGAAGCGAACTCGGGCAAGATACTCGTGCCCAAGATGGAGATACCGAAGGTCGGGGTCATGGTCTATTTCCAGGACACGGAAGGGAACATCTTCGGCGCTATGCAGCCGGACCCTAATGCCATGATGATGTGATCAGAATAACCACTGGTCGGTGATCTCAGACCGTTCAGTTACCTATCGGTGCACCGAGAACTGAGAAGTATATTATAACGGCGGCTGCGTTTTTCAATTCCGATCTCAATGGTAGAAAAAATCAGCCATACCGATGAGGAGTGGCGCAAGCTCTTGACAGCCGAGGAATATCATATGCTTAGGGAGGACGGTACGGAGCCGCCATTCCGGAACGAGTTCCACGATAACAAGAAGAAAGGCATCTACACCTGTGCCGGGTGTGGGTTGGAGCTTTTCTCATCTGATGCGAAGTTCGACTCCGGTACGGGATGGCCTAGCTTCTGGGCACCAATAGCTCCCGACCATGTGACCACCAAGACCGACCGAAGTTACGGCATGACCAGGCAGGAGGTCAAATGCGCCCGTTGCGGAGGTCACCTCGGCCACGTCTTCGACGATGGGCCTAGGCCAACTGGAATGCGCTACTGCATGAATTCCGGGGCCATGCATTTCGTCGAGGCCAAGAGGTGACGGTCAAAAGGAAGATTCCTAGGAGGGGCCCTGCCAGGTTATTAATAACCGCCATTTGTCTTTCATTCCTCCATGCACGACCCACGGATGGGCAAATTCTCAGACGTCATAGTCGGTCATTCCACCGGGCTTAAGGCTGGCGAGGTCGTCTATATCGAAGCCTTCAACATCCCCGATGAAATGGTAGAGGTCCTGATTGAGAAAGTATACCAGGCGGGTGGAATTCCGATCGTTTCCCAGAAATCTCCGCGTGTGCTCCGTAAGCTTTACATGGGCACAAGCGAGGCCGCCATGAAGGTCATCGGCGACATCGAGATGGAGAAGATGAAGCGGGCCCAGGTCTACATCGGGATGAGAGGCTCGTCCAACGTCACTGAGAACTCTGACGTCCCGGCGGAGAAAATGGCCATCTATACCAAGTACTGGTGGGGCCCGGTCCACATCAATCAGAGGATACCCGGCACGAGATGGGTTGTCATGCGCTGGCCCACGCCATCCATGGCACAGCTGGCGGAAATGTCCACCGAGCAGTTCGAAGACTTCTACTTCAAGACCTGCACGCTCGACTACGGTAGGATGTCCGAAGCGATGGATCCGCTGGTCAAGCTCATGAAGCGCACCGACCGGGTCAGACTGGTCGCCCCGGGAACTGACCTAGAATTCTCCATCAAGGATATTCCGCCGATCAAGTGTGATGGCAAATTGAACCTGCCGGACGGCGAGGTGTACACGGCCCCGGTGAAGGACTCGGTCAACGGTGTCATCCACTACAATACAAAGACGCTGTACGATGGCAAAGTGTTCGACAACATCAGGCTCGTGTTCAGGGATGGCAAGATCATCGAAGCGACATCCTCCAACACCTCTGCCATGAACGAGATCTTTGACACCGATGAAGGAGCCCGTTATGTTGGCGAGTTCGCCATCGGGCTCAACCCCTACGTCAACAAACCCATGCTGGACACGCTCTTCGACGAGAAGATCGCCGGCTCTATCCACTTCACGCCGGGCAACTCCTATGACGATGCGCCGAACGGTAACCATTCCCGGGTGCACTGGGACATCGTCCTGATCCAGACCGAGCAATGGGGCGGGGGGGAGATGTACTTCGACGATGTGCTTGTAAGAAAGAACGGCGTTTTCGTTTTGGACGAACTGAAAGGGTTGAACCCGGAGAACCTGGTATAGGCTCCCATCTCTCCGCTCCCCGATCCACACCCTGATCCATACGGCAAGAGAGCGCGAAGTGAACGGCACGGTCCCTGTTGTTAGGGCAGGCCGTCATTCTTCAAGGGTCGACAGGTCGCCGACAGCATGGCCTTGTTCCTTGGCCTTAAGGACGCGACGCATGATCTTGCCCGATCTGGTCTTTGGTAGCGATGGAACAAACTCGATCTCTCTCGGATAGGCATAGTATGCCAGACGGATCCTGACGAAGTTGGTTATATCCTCCTTCAGCTCCTCAGACGGCTTGCGGCCTGGCCTGAGGACGATGAACGCCTTGACGATCTCGCCCCTCAGCTCGTCGGGCTTACCGACGACAGCCGACTCCGCAACCGCCGGATGTTCGATCAACGCCGATTCGACCTCGAACGGTCCTAACCTTTCCCCGGACGTCTTTATGACGTCGTCCGCCCGGCCCAAGAACCAGATGTATCCGTCCTCATCTTGGTAGGCTTGATCCCCGCTGATGTACCATCCGGGGATGCGGAAGTATTCCCGGTAACGTTCCTCGTTCCCCCAGACCCCGACCATCATGGCTGGCCATCCAGGTTTCAATGCCAGGAATCCCTCGGTCTTTGCCGGGACTTGTAAACCCTTATCATCGATGATGGTGGCGACTATGCCGGGGAGGGGTTTGCCCATGGATCCGACCTTGATCTTCATGCATTTGAAGTTGGAGATGCACGGAGCGCCGGTCTCGGTCTGCCACCAGTTGTCGTGAATGCGCTTCCCCATAGTGCTCATGGCCCATCTAATGACCTCCGGGTTCAGAGGTTCGCCCGCCGAGCATATATGGCGTAACGCATGCAAGTCGAACGCTTTGACCAGGTCATCTCCCGCCCTGGCAAGCATCCTCAACGCTGTGGGTGCAGTGAACCAAACGGTCACTTTTAGTTTCTCGAGGATGGAGTACCAGTTCTGCGCGTCGAACCTACCCTCGTAGGATATGATGGTCGTTCCAAGGTACCAGGGCCCTAGAATCCCGATCGAAGTACCCGTTACCCAGCCGGGGTCCGCAGTGCACCAGTAGATATCATCCTCCCTCAGGTCCACTACATATCGGCATCCGACCAGTTGATGGATCATGGCCTTATGTCCAAGCAGGATTCCCTTCGGTCTACCGGTCGAACCGGACGTGTAATGGATGATATAAGGATCCTCGGGGCTCATGTTCACTGCCATGAATTCCGGGTCACCCGATGCCAGTACTTCATCGAACATCACCGTTTCGGCACCTAGTCCAGTATTGTCGCCCACTATGACATAGGTCTCGATCCCCGTCAGCTTGTTCATGATCGGACGGATACGTTCGAAGAGGTAAGGAGACGTGACCATGATCTTCGCACCGCTATCCCTTACCCGGTCCATGGTGGCTTCCGGGCCTAGAGCGGAGAACAACGGTCCGGCGATACCCCCCATCTTGATGATGCCAAGGAGGGCTATGAACAGCTGCGGTGTTCGGTCCAGATAAACAAAGATCCGGTCGCCTTTGGTCGCCCCGAGCTTGGTTAGCCCATCGGCGAACCGACTCGACCGCTCCGACATCTCGCCGAAAGTGAGCGATCTCAACTCATAACTTGCGTTCACCGAATACAACGCCACCTTATTCCTTCTATCGCCATGGCCATGACGGTCGATCGCTTCGGCCGCCAAGTTATATGGCCCTCCCCTGGACCATTCAAACTCTCTGTCGAAGGACGACCAATCAAATCCTTTGTAGATCGATTGATAATCCCGCAGGTTACCAGGATTCTCGGCGGGAAGGGTTTCATCCATGTTGTTCTCACCAAAATAATGGGAACGCCACGGCTGTGAGATATATAATAGTCTACAGCGAAGATCGGTGGTCCTTCACCTGATTTATTCTAGGCATCGGTCGTCGGCCGTTCTGTTTGAGTTCGGAACGAGCCTTTGGGGACACTATCATCTCGAATCTGGCCACGTCGCAGACGATATCGCAGATGTACTTCACCAGTTCTGGTTCAGTGCTATCCCGGATCATCGCCTCATTACATCTCTTGATCGCCATGAGATCCTGGTTCAGGCGACGCAATCCAACTTCGGCCTTCATGATACTATTGATCAAGGCTGATCGGTCCGAGAATGAAGAAGCATGAGATCGATTTTCTTGGCCTCTTGAGACCATAAGAAACACCAGTCGATACATTCTGAAACATGATCGATGACTATCCATCAACCCTCAAATGACCTGAGAAACGCTTATCGATAGAAAGCTCGATTTGGAGACCGAATGCATTTCATCATCAGGCGACCGACTGACTATCTCTATCCACAAGAACGGTTAGTGGAAATACTCTACGGCCTGGTTATCGCTTTGACCATAACCAGTGCAATTCTGGTCGTCACCGGTGGGGGTGCGCCGGACATCAATTTGATGGTGACTACCTCGCTAGGAGCCGGCATAGCCTGGGGAATAATCGATGCCATACTGTACATTTTGGTCGCCATATTCCAGAAGCACCGGTACACCAGGATTGCCAGTAAGATTAGTTCCGCAAAGGACGAATCCGAGGCACTGGCGACCATTAAGGAAGACTTAGAGGATTCTTTGGTCGGCACATTAGATGCGGAGGACCAAAAATCCGTTTACCATCTTGTGCTTCATGCCCAACGCCGTTCAAGCGAGGCGGGTTATACCCATCAGCCCAAATCCATCCCCATCGCCAGGGAGGATGTCTTCGGTGCATTCCAGGTATTCTTCGCGATGTTGTTGGCCACATTAGTGGTCGTTGTCCCTCTCTGGCTGATAAAACCACCCCATTTAGCAGTAGTGATCTCGAACATAGTGGCCTTCGTCTCCCTCTTCATAGTCGGTTACACCTGGGCTAAGCACACCTACATCAAGAAAACGCTTTTCGGTATCGTATTGGTGGCCCTCGGCGTCGCGATAGTTGGCATCAGCCTTGTCTTCGGTGGCTAAGAGACATCCATCACCGCATCGGTAT
Source organism: uncultured Methanomassiliicoccales archaeon (assembly GCA_963755265.1). Classification (GTDB taxonomy): domain Archaea; phylum Thermoplasmatota; class Thermoplasmata; order Methanomassiliicoccales; family UBA472; genus DASXVU01. Next base: position 9,485 of record CAVWKV010000034.1, read on the forward strand.
TCTATTGCGTGATCATATCTCAGATTATGCCATAAGGAGTTATGAGAGTGAGCTCATTGCTTGGTTATTGTGAAAGTGCGTAACTATAACCGATGTTCAGACCGTTGTTCTCATCATGCATTGAAGATGATTCTCGTGCCCTCCATATCATGGGGTGGTGCCTCCTTCAGATCGAGAACATCTCCTTGAGGCGTTGAATGACCTCTCCATATGTGCCAATGGAACCGTCATCATTGTCTAATTAAATCACGGAGTTTGAGGAACGGCATTCCTTCCTATCATTTCTTCGAAGCGGAGTCTGGTGGACTCCGTCTATTTCGGCGACGACTGCCTGGCTGCCGCCAGATGGCATGGAGCGACACCATTCCATGGCATCAAGTAGAATGTTAGGCACTTTCCGAGACCGGAGTCGCCGTATCAGAAGATGGCCTAGCATAAATGTCTCTGGACATTTGTGGTTTATAACAAACCGAAAATCCTTTCTGATTTCAATAATATCCATGCTGAACCTTTTCACGGTACAGAAAAAGCCATGCTGGTAGGAGGTAGTTACAGGTGCCGTTATATTTGGGATGTTATATCGATTATTCTGGAAATTCTTGCTTAATTCACATAATTTCGATAGAAATAGCGCTTAGCCATCTCGGCCGTCGCGATGTAGAGCAGAATGATTAGGGCAGTCCATGCCAGGAATATCGGGGGAAGGCCCTGAAAGTTCAGGATCCCATAAGGCAGCAGGTAGGGCAATGCCAGGGTGATGATGATGATCGATGCTGCAGCTATCATCATATACCGACCCGGTCTGCTCTTGAAGAAGGGCCGGCGGGTGCGGATCACCAGGACGATGATAACCGCCGAGAGAACCGACTCAATGAACCATCCGGTCCTGAACTGATCAGGAGAAGCATTCAATACGAAGATCAGCACAGCGAAGGTGAGGTAATCAAATATCGAGCTGATCAGTCCGAACAACAGCATGAACCGACGGATAAATTTCATGTCCCAGCGCCGTGGCTTCTCAACCTGCTCCGCATCCACGTTATCAGTGGCGATGGTCGTCTCCGGCATGTCGGTCATTAGGTTAACCATCAGGACCTGCTTGGGCAGCAGCGGCAGGAATGACAGGAACAGCGAGGCCCCGGCCATGCTGAACATATTACCGAAGTTCGCGCTCGTGGCCATGAACACGTACTTCATGGTGTTGGCAAATGTCTCGCGGCCTTCACGCACACCGTCTAGAAGGACACTCAGGTCCTTCTCCATCAGCACGATGTCGGCAGCCTCCTTAGCAACGTCCACCGCACTGTCCACGGAAATCCCTACGTCGGCTGCATGGAGGGCGGACGCGTCATTGATCCCATCCCCCATGTATCCTACGACATTGCCACCCTTCTTCAGCGCGAGGATGATCTGTTCTTTCTGATTCGGTTCGATCTCGGCGAAGACATCGGTCTCGTTGACCCGTTTCACCAGACCTTCGCTGCTGATCAGCCGCAGTTCCGTTCCGGTAAGTACCCGCGGGTCCGGGAAACCGACCTGGCGCATCACGGCGGCCGCCACGAAACGGTTGTCCCCGGTAATTACCTTGAGGGTAACGCCGAGATCCTTTAGGTCCTTGATCGTTCGGGGAAGGTCCGGCTTTGGAGGATCGAACAGCACGAGGAACCCGAGCAAGGTCATGTCCTTTTCCGAGTCCCGGGATATCTTGTCCTCCGCCCCCAGGTCCTTGTAGGCCACTCCCAGGACCCGGAAACCCTGCTGTCCGAGCTCGGCGGACTTCTGTTCGGCCTGGGCTTGGACGGAAGCATAGGACGACCGTTCTCCGTCGGAATTCTCTTCAGCGCTGCAGATCCCGGCGACGCTGGTGAACGCCCCTTTGGTGATCATAAGGTGCCTTCCATCCTGGGTTTTCAGCAGGATGCTGAGCCTCTTCCGGATGAAATCATACGGAACCTCGTCCAGCTTCTCAAATTCTGCGGGATCGAACTGGACCTCCTTGCGGATGGCCTCATCGATCGGATTGGAAAATCCCGACTGATAATAGGAATTAAGACCCGCATATAGACGAATAGCTTTACCTTCGTTACCCCGGATATCTATCGCGGAGCACATTTGAACGATGGCCTGGGTCAGTGTTCCGGTCTTGTCTGAGCAGAGGACGTTCATGCTGCCGAAGTTCTCGATCGAGGATAGCCGTTTCACTATGACCTTGGATTCGGCCATTTTTTTCGCCCCGTGGGCGAGATTTATACTGATGATGGCAGGCAATAGCTGAGGTGTGAGCCCAACTGCGAGCGCGAGGGAGAAGAGGAACGAGTCAAGGATGGGCTTATTGAGAAATACGTTGATCGCAAAGATGGAAAATACCATGACCAAAGTGATCTGCATGAGCAAATACCCAAAATGCTTGATCCCGTGCTCGAACTCGGTCTCGGGAGACTTCGAACGTAAGCGCTCGGACACCTGTCCAAACTCGGTGGATTTTCCGGTCGACACAACGACCGCCGTCGCCGTCCCACTGATCACATGGGTGCCCATGAACAACGTGTTGGTCCTCTTTTCCAACGGTGCGTCTGCAGCGAGCGTTCCCTCGATCTTTTCTACTGGATAGGTCTCGCCGGTGAGCGTGGCCTCATCTACGAACAGGTCACGGGATTCAATTATCCGACAGTCGCCGGGAACGATATCGCCGGCGGAGAGCGTCACCACATCCCCACGAACTATCTCCTCCGTGGGGATCGATATTACCGCGTTATCGCGGATCACCGAGGCCTTTATTTGCACCATGGCCAGAAGCTTGGCGACTGCATTCGTGGCGCTTCGTTCCTGGCCAAAGCCAAGGAGGGCGCTGATGAGCACGATCGCGATGATTATTATCGCATCCGTGGAATCGGCCAGGAATGCCGATATAACTGCTGCGGCCAGTAAGATGACGATGAGTGGGCTCTTGAACTGCCTGAGGAACAGGTTCAACGTTCCCGACTTCTTCGCCGGTTTCAGGAGATTAGGACCGTCTGCGGATAATCGACTCTTCGCTTCGATTCCGGAGAGCCCTTTAGCGCTGGTCTGCAATTGTTCAATCAGCGCTGGCCCGTCAATCGCCCAATATGATCTGGGAGACTCAGACAAAGCTCATCCTCCCGGTACTTCTGATCACTAAAGCCCGATTCCACGACGGCAGGCGATGCAATGAGTCTGCCGACACAGTTCTTCCAGAGGGAGCATCTGCTTGCTCATGAAGATTAATCAGATTGCGATGGGTGATAATATTGGCTATGATTCTGAATCGCAATTGCAAACAACAAATCCATGATTGGTCTATCGATGCCTTATTGATATCCTTGAGAGCCATGCAATTATTGATAACCGTTGAAAGCGTTGAAAGAATAGAGACTAGAGCAAACCCATTCAAATCGTCAGGACAACTAATCCGGTGATTCGACAATTTATCTCATCAGTAACCCAGACCAAGAATAAATCTTTATCGAAGAAGCCTCACTGTCAAACAGGCCCAGAGTATTGTAGAACCACGATGATATCAATCTGGGTAAATGATTATAGTATTTCCAATCGCTGTCAGCTTGATAACTATACGCATTGTTGTTCGATAATTATTTCTTTAATTTGTGAAGTTATGGACTACGATGAAAGGATAATGGCGGATCCACAATCTTATGCTGCCATTTTATTGAGTGATCTTAATCCCCACATGAAGACGAGGATCGCAAGTGCGATGATGACCACGAATCCCTCCACGATTCCGACGTTAGAAAAGTCCCCGGCAAACAATGCGCGAGTTGCATCTACCGCGTAAGAGAACGGGTTGATCTTTGACAGGTCCTGAAGCCAGATGGGCGCAAGAGCAAGAGGCAGAATAATACCGGACAGCAACGAGAGCGGCAACGTTATCGTGTTCAAGGTGGGCGCGAGGGCATCCTCGATCTTGAAGATGAGTGCAAAGCCATATGATATCGATGCCATGGAAATCCCAATCAAGGCGTATAAGATTAGGGAGAGCAAGAATCCATATCCGTTGATGTTCAGCCCGAACGGGATCGCCACTAGTGTGATCAATACGCATTGTGCGATGAGGACCACAGCATCCCTCAACACCCTGCCCAAGAGGATGGCTGAGCGGGTCACCGGCGTTACTAAGAATCGTTCTATTACTCCCGCTCTGATGTCGTCGATGAGCGAGAATCCCACGAACGCCGTGCCGAAGATCGCCTCTAGGACCAAGAGTCCGGGGATGAAGACATCCACTGTTTTCCCGGCGGGCAGCCCTGGAACGCTGCCCAGACCATTTAGGAGCGGCATGAACAGCACCAGATACATAAGGGGCTGGAACATGCTGGCGAAAACGAAGACCGGGCTCCTGATGGTGTGCTGCATGTTGCGCACGAACATCAATCGCGTATCGTGTAACAGCTTCATTTTATCACATCCTCCCTCATCGAACGGCCGGTATATTTCAGGAAGACATCGTCCAGACTGGGTTTGGACAGCGTCACGCTCTGCGCCTTCAGGCTCCTGGCATCGAGCGTGCGCAGGAGGTCGGGCATCATCCTTTCCCCATCCTTGATGTTCAGGTACACCGAGTTGTCGATAGTCTTGATCCTCTCCGCCTGAATGTTTTCGGTCAGCAAGGCCATGGCGTTACGGGCCGTTCCATCTGACGCGAAGCTGAAGACTATCGAATCGCCGCCGATGGAGCTCTTCAGCTCCGACGGCGTCCCGGTCACGACGATCTTTCCGTTATCGATAATAGCTATCGTGTCGCAGAGCTTGTCCGCTTCGTCCATGTACTGGGTGGTCAAAAAGATGGTGACGCCATCCGCCTTTAGTTTCTTTATTTCGCCCCATAGGTACGCCCTGCTCTGCGGATCTAGTCCTGAGGTCGGTTCATCGAGAAGCAGCAACTGGGGACGATGGATCATCCCTAGTGCAATGTCTAACCGGCGCTTTTGGCCGCCAGAATAGGAGGAGGCTGGCCGGTCTATGAACGAGCTCATTTGAAATCGTTCGACGAAATTAGCGGCGTATTTCTTGGCCGTCGAAGCATCCAAACCATAGAGTTGAGCTTGGAGCACAAGATTCTCCTCACCCGTCGAGGTCAGGTCCGCCCCTCCCGCTTGGCTTACGCAGCCGACATGCTGCCTGATCTGTTCTTGTTGTTTTGCCAGGTCATATCCGAGGACCTTGGCTTCCCCACTGGTGGGGGATAGTAACGTTGAGAGCATCTTCTGCGTGGTAGACTTGCCCGCACCGTTCGGACCGAGAAAACCGAAGATATTGCCTCTATTGACGGAAAGATCTATGCCTTTTACCGCTTCCACCTCTTTTTTTCCGCCCTTCTGTTTGGAAATGAACGTCTTCCGAAGTCCCTTCGTCTCTATTACCAAATCTTCAACCATGAATAGCCACCCATAAGTACCGTATCAAATCGTATGATCTTGGACAACAGCGAAATCACTTTTTTGTTTCCAATCATTTCCTCGATATAAATCCTATTCTGCGAACTTGAACAGTAATCCAATGAATAAATTGCATTTGCATCGAAGTTGAAATGATTGGAAATATCTGGTTTGTTTTAGTGAATGGGTTATGGAATACTATATGTAAATGTTCAAGACGGGTATATCGATCCAGTTCGGTGGGCGGTTCTTCTGGTGGTAAGGGGCCCGGGTAATCTTGGTGGAGATTCCGGGAATCATGTGACGCCTCACGCGTTGAAAGAAGCGGAATCGTTAAGAAGATGATTGAGACAATGGTAGCAAACTCGAAGAAGGTTCTTACTGGCACATCGATGGAAAATGATAAATATCGAATTTGCGTTCTGGCACTTTGTACCCTCAGTGTACTATACACTCGGTGTACTTTGATTTCAAAAAGGTTGGGGCTGGAGAATGGAGCGTGACGAACGGATCTATGCCATCGCGGATGATATGTTCCAGACCATACCTTTGCTCCATAGGAGAGTCATTAGACCTGATGCTTGTGGTATCAGCCCTCTTTCCCCTCAGATTTCTGTACTCTTAGTTGTGAAACGGGAAGGCCCCATTTCAATGACTTCCATCGCCCAGGCACTCTCATATTCAAAGCAGAACCTGACCAAGATAGTCAATCAGTTGGTCAAAGAAGGATTTGTGGAAAGAACGTCGGATCCATTGGATCGTAGAGTACAAAATATCGTTTTGACAGAGAAAGGAAGATCATTGATGAAGGAGCGAAGGGAGAGGATGAAGAACAAATTGATGGAAGATCTCTCTCATCTGAACGACGAGGAACTCGATTATTTGTACGACACGTTCGAAAGGGTCAAGATGGCCCTTCCTAAGCTTCTGGGAAAAGAGGGACCGGATCAGCCCAAGTAGAATAAATCTCTAATTTGAAAGGGTTAAACAACAATATCGGAGACGTGTGAATGCTTGCAGTAGAAACGGAAAAATTATCACGCCACTTCGGCAATTTTGTTGCCGTAGATGCCTTGGACCTAACTGTGGAAGAAGGAGAGGTCTTCGGCCTGCTCGGACCTAATGGCGCGGGCAAGACAACCACTATCAAGATGCTCACCACGCTTCTACCTCCGACCACTGGGAAAGCCTTGGTTGATGGCCTAGACGTCATCAAACAGGCTAGGATGGTACGAAGGGTCACCGGTTACGTGCCCCAGTTGCTCTCCGCCGATGCCAGTCTGACCGGTTACGAGAACCTGTTAATCTTCGGCAAGTTATATGAAGTGCCCCACGAAGAACTGAAATCGAGGGTGCGCCAGGCGATAGAGAACATGGGACTGAGCGAGTTCGGAGACAAGTTGGTACGCACATACTCTGGCGGCATGATCCGGCGTTTGGAGATCGCTCAATCGACCCTGCATCATCCGAAGGTTCTCTTCTTGGACGAGCCGACAATCGGACTCGATCCTCTGGCTCGCAGAGCGGTCTGGGAAATGATCACAAGATTACGGCTGGATTATGGAACGACCATCTTCCTAACCACTCATCTGATGGACGAGGCGGATGCCCTTTGCGACCGTATCGGAATCATGCACAAGAGCAAGCTGGTGGAACTTGGGAGCCCAAAGGAATTAAAGGAAAAGGCCGGAACAAACTCCTTGGATGATGCTTTCATAAAATTTACTGGGAACCAAATAGAGACTGGAGGTAACTATCGTGACATACAACGAGAACGGCAGACCGCTCGACGCCTCGGCTGATCCTATGACAACGGGTCACAACGGTGCCCTAGCTTATCTGCGAGGCTTCCTCAACAAGGTCCTGGTCATAGCAGAACTGGAAGCGCGGAAACTGCGGCACGATCCCTACGATCTCTTAACCAGAGCGGTACAACCGGTCCTGTGGCTCTTAGTCTTCGGAGAAGTGCTCACGTCGGTAAAGGCAATACCCACCGGTAATCTTTCGTACATTGCATTCATGACCCCCGGGGTCCTGGCCCAAAGTGTCCTTTTTATATCCATCTTCTATGGTATATCTATCGTTTGGGAGAGGGATCTGGGCATAGTCCAAAAGTTCCTGGCAAGTCCGACCCCGCGCACTGCCATCGTGGCTGGGAAAGCGCTCTCCGCGGGTTTGCGAAGTCTATCCCAGGCTTTCATCGTGTTCATCCTTGCCTTTGTTCTGGGGGTAGGTCTGACTGGCAACCCGGTCAATATAATCATCGTGATCTTTGTTGTTGTATTGACAGCGGCCGTTTTCGCCACACTCTCCCTTATAATCGCATGTATGGTGAAGACAAGGGACCGGTTCATGGGTATAGGCCAAATGATCACCATGCCCCTGTTCTTCGCCAGTAACGCCATCTACCCCATCTCTTTGATGCCCGATTGGCTTAAATTCATTGCCTATGGGAATCCCCTGACGTATGCCGTGGACGCGCTAAGGGGTCTGATGGTCACCGGTGGCGTAAGTGAGTATGGAATCCTGTCTGATGTTTGTATACTGGCAATAACCGCCGTGGCCCTGATGCTCATCGGGGGGCGGCTTTACGCCCGAGTGGGCAGGTAAGATAAGAATCGAATGCGAGGAAGAGAAAATGCCGAAAGATGAGAAAGGAACCCCGGACAATTCTAAGGAGGACCGAACTGGAAAAACTAAGGGCTATGAGTGGGTCGTCCTTTCAGTGACCACTGTGGGAGTGCTTTTGGCCTCCATTCAGGAATCGGCGCTATTGATTTCTCTCCCGGACATGATGTCCTCCCTGCACATGCAGTTCCTAACGGTGATGTGGGTCCTGCTTTCCTACCTGCTCATCACTACGGTCATGGTGCCTATCTTCGGCCGGCTTTCGGATATGTTCGGTCGTAAGCGGTTTTATGTGCTGGGGTTCTCCCTGTTCACAATCGGCTCTTTATTGGGCAGCTTAGCCCAGCCTCAGTTCCAAGGCTGGGACCTTGTCGGTTATCGCATAATCCAAGCATTGGGCGGGGCGCTGCTGTTCGCCAACGGCACAGCGATGGTTGCCGACGCCTTTGATTCAAGTCGTCTCGGTTTCGGTTTGGGGGTAAACATGGTGGCCGCTGGAGCAGGCATCGTGCTTGGCCCAGTCGTCGGCGGCATACTGTCGCCGTTAGGTTGGGAATGGATATTCCTAATCAACGTGCCCTTTGGTGCCATAGGGACGATATGGGCGATTATCCGCCTGAAGGAGCCGACAAGAATGCCAAAGAGCCAGACCTTCGATTGGGCGGGCAGCGTGACGTTCCTTATCGGGCTTGCCGGGCTCTTGATGGGAGTCTCCCTAGTAGCATTCCCCTTGGTGGGTTCTGATGTGGTAAATGCTCTGTTCGTCGTTGGAGTAATAGGCATGATTGCTTTCTTTGTGATCGAGAGCAGAGCAAAACAACCCATGATGGACCTCGGCCTATTCCGAAACCGGGAGTATGCCGTGGGTAACTTCACCAATCTACTCAATGGCCTATGCAGAGGGGCGGCGCTCTTCTTGTTGATCTTCTTTCTTCAGGGACCTTATCGAGAGGACCCCCTAACGGCCGGTCTCAGTCTGATTCCGTTCGGGTTTACTTTCATCATAGTCGGTCCATTGTCCGGCCGGGCATCCGATCGGTATGGGCCCCGGAATTTGACCATCCTAGGTCTTGCCTTAACGGCCGCTTCACTGTTGGGCCTAGCTTTCATTGACCAGACCACACCGTTCTGGATGCTAGCACTCTTGATGATCATGATGGGTGTTGGTGGTGGCTTGTACAGCTCCCCAAATAGCAGTTCAATAATGAACGCCGTTCCAACGGATCGACGGGGAACGGCGGCCGGTACCAGAATGATGCTCATGAACACCGGCCAAATGTTCAGTCTGGCCCTTGCCTTCCCGCTCGTACTCACTGGGATCTCTCAAACCGACATGATGAAGCTATTCCTGTATGGGGGAGGTATAAGTCCACAGGCGATGACCATATTCGAGAATGGGCTTCATTCAGCCTTCCTTATGTTCTTCGTAGTGGCACTTGTTGCGGTAGTGGCCGCACTGTTCCGGCCCAGTCGTCAGGCGGCCCCGCGATGATCGACCGGGTCCTCTTGAATTGTTGCGTCCATCGACTAGGTTCGGCCTCGGGAAACCAGATTGAACGCCAGTTCAAACCAGTGCGTTCTCCACTTCCTCAGTCGTCCTCACCCTGCCGATCCTCTTGAGTATGTACTTAACAGCGTTGTTGTGCTGCTCATCGGACATCGAGGCCATGGCATCCTCCACGAATATTTGCTGATAGCCGTACTCGTAGGCGAATCTTGCCGTGCTCTCTACACCATAATCGGTCGACACCCCGCACAGAACGATAGTATCGATGCCTCTTCTCCTCAACTGTAGGTCCAGTTCGGTCCCGTAGAACGCTCCCCACTGCCGTTTTGTTATCACCACGTCCGACGCCGTCGGAGTGAGCTCAGGAACGAACTCGGTCCAGTCGGGTGAGGGAGGGGCGGGCCTGGAAAAGGTCACATCGCTGATGACCTTGAGCGCCGTTTCTTTCGTGCCTATGACGTGGACAAGGAAAACCGGCATGCTGCTCTTACGGAAAACGTTCGCCAGCTTTGTGGCGTTCATTATGACCTCCTCCGAAGAGTGCGGCCTTAGGGCCGGGTTGGAAGCTATTCCCTTCTGCAGATCGATGACCACCAAGGCGGTGCGGGTCTTGTTGATGACCAATTCTTCTGTCATACGCTATCATGATATGGCCCACCATTTTAAAAAATCTGCTCTCGTTCCCATACCTCAGTCCTTTTATGTCATATTCCACCGATTGTTAACCCAGTCCGTACGTTACTCCATATCTTTGTATTCAAGGCCCCTTCGTCGTACAAAGACAACAGAGAAAATGACCGATGCCGCCAATAGTACAAACCCCATGAACCAGAACCTCCCACATATCCAAGGGATGTTCCGACTATCACCCCGGTCGCGATAGGGCCGAAGGCCTGCCCGATGTCCATCACCGTGTTCAGGAATCCCATGGCAGATCCTGAGGCCGATTATGTGCATTGGAGGCAGCGATTACCAGACCGCCATCCAATCCTGCATCGGCCCCTAGGCTCTTGGACAGCATGGGAGGATTGGGTTCTTGGACATTGTCGAGCTAAGAATGGCCAAAGCCCCGGCCAAGCTCAGTCCATAATAGAACTTCTCCTTTTCCTCCATATCAGCACCCTCGGCTTATTATAAACCGAAATGAGTAGAACGGAGTATAATTATGATGGCCATTTTTAATCAAATAAGAATTATCGCATCTCAAATTCCCGGAATTAGCCGTGGCAAGCTGGAGAGAACCTGTGATTGGACCTAGAAAAGGGGAACATTCCATGCGGATCATGTTAGGGTGAGGATTCGTATGGAACGGCAAGGGGGTACCGTCATTCAGCCGACGGTATCCACTTCCTGATCAACTTCGAAGCGCTGTTTCCGGCACAATAAGATGTCAAGAAGGGTGGGGACTGCAACTTCGCTTCCAACAGCTTAACCAAGCTCAGGACGAGGGTCACCGAGGATTCGGGTATAACGTTCAAACAAAGAGGATATTGGAATAAATATAGACAGGAGAACATCAATGTAGGCGAGCCTTTGGACACGGTATTCCGTAATAATTCCCAAAAGCCCGTTATTAAAAAAAATGTTTTGAAGTATCTGGCTATGCATGATGGTGGGCCCGGTCGGATTCGAACCGACGACCATCGGGTTTCTTAGATGGCTAAGTGCATCCTATGAGCCTGACGCTCCACCGGACTAAGCTACGGACCCGTTGAGGACAGGTTAAGGACAGTCCGCATATAAAACTAATTGTCTCATCCTTTTTGACTGGCATAGAGGCTGAGGGCACAGGCGGTCCTGCGCTTCGGTCAGTTCGTCGTTCGCAATTCCTGTGCGAGCCTTGATCGATTGATGTTCTCCTGTCTCAGACATTTCACCGCCATCTCGATTGGTAGTTTTGAGGCCACCCCAAGCCTCTTCCTGAAACTCCACTTCCTATGGTGTTTATTGAACTCGATCTCCGACAGCATGCAGTCTCTCGGTTCATCGGTCGCATGTTCTCATTCATATTGATGGCCAGAACATGATGCTGGAAAGATTCATTAGCTGATCTGTACATGTTAATGTTCATGCCAGTAACGCTGTATACAACGAATTACGTTCCAGGCTACAAGGTCGACAAGGTATTCGGTCTCGTATTCGGTCTCACCGTTCGGTCACGGGGTCTTGGCAGGAACATCACCGCGGGGCTCAGGTCCATCGGCGGAGGGGAGATAACCGAGTATACCGATCTCGCGCATCAGTCCAGACAGCAGTCCTTGGACCGGCTGTCGGAGCAGGCGCAGGCTATGGGTGCGAACGCCGTCATCAGCGTGATGTTCGACTCGACGTCGATCGGGGAGACCATGAGCGAGATAATCGCATTCGGCACGGCCGTACAGATATCCCCGGTCACTGAGGGGCAGCAACTGGTCAAACTCAGTTAGGGCGGCTAGCCTTGCTTCGCCCACCGAACCGCTGCAACGTGTCAACCATTACTACGTTCTCTGTCCCGCGCTCCGGGCAGGGCAGTTCATCCTAAGAACGAGATCTTGGAATCAATAATGCGCCATCGCGAGTCGGCACTTGCGGCATCTGCAGCCTTTAATACTACAATTTGTAAGGCTCCGAGCCAAAGTATCGCCTTTCAAGCTCGATGGACCCTTAGTCCAGCTCATTACAATCCCGTCTGTGGCAATACAATTCCATTTCGATACCGCACTCCGGACATTTCACGGCTTCCCCAACCACGGTCTCCACCATCTAGCGCCGACATGCAGCATTGTTAGGCGGATTGCCGTTGTTTCGGTATAATGGTACGTCTTTGTTTTAATTCCTGAACTTCGTAAGGTGCTCGAAGGCACAACGATCATGACATCAACGGCCACTCTGTCCAATCCTAATGTCCAGGTAAGGATGGGGTTATCGACAATTCCCTTGGAGCAAACGTGAAAAGTTGATTGGTCGACGGGCATATTTTGAAAGGGTACTATTGAATTCCATCACCGATTCTATTTAATTCAAAACGCTCTCTTTCTATCATTGGCGGAAGAAGAAAAAGATAAAAAGATCGAAGAATTGGCGGAACGAATCGCTGAACTCGAGGCCTCCATCCGGCTGATAACGAAGCCCTATGCCGATCTAGTCGAACATATGGACCAGGTCCAAAGCATCGTGGATAGATACTTTCGGCTCCTGGACATCTATCAGACCCACGGAGGGATATCCATCGATGTAATCATACCCCAGGTCAAGGACCCTATATCCAAGGAGATCGTCCGCATCTTGCTTGATCATCCTCGCCTAAACATCAGTCAATTGGCCGATGAGCTGAAGAAAAGGTTGGGGACCTCCTCCCGTCGTATCGTACGATCTAAGTTGTTGGTCTTGGTCGAGCAGGGCATCGTTATAGACGGTCTTGAGAATAAGGTGAAAACATATAGCTTATCGGATACAGTGATTAAAAAGTGGTCACAAGTGCTCGGTCTGACCAAATAGAGTGACCACGCAATATTAAATCAAGAGAACAGTAATCCACAAGGAGACATCAACATGAACAACGAACACAACCACCAAATACCGACCGAGGAAGAGATGAGAGGGATTTTCAAGGTTCTGGGAGAGGAAGTGCCCGGCCTGCTGGAGAAGTTGACGAAGATCCTTTACGGCGTCAAGGAAAGTGAAGATTTCGGGAAGGCCGTCGGGAATTTCTATAAGGCTCTCAAGGAGGCAGGAATGAGCAACGAACAGGCATTCCAGCTGACCCAGGATTACATGGGCAACTTGAACCTGGGTCGAACCTTTGGTAGCTGGGGAAAACAGATTCAGAAAAAAGGCGAAGAGGAAGAATCAGATTCGACGAAGTGACACGTCTGAATAAGAGACGGCTCGAAGGTGATGTGGATGGCAAAAATGAACCGCCAGGCGATCCTTATGTCCACCGCCCATGCTCCGATATTATTCTATCGAGTGGGACTTCAATATCTTCGCATGAAACGCTCTGCCAAGAAGGCCAGAGGGCGATTCTATAAAGAACTAATCAGTGGCGGTGTTCCTCCGCAGGAGGCCAAGGATCTGGCCGATCAGTATGTTTCTGCGATCAGTGTAAGGTCGTTCATGGAGGTCATGAGGTCGACTTCGATGTCGGCCTGGCTATGAAGTAGAGACGAATGAAGACGGCGAGTGAACCATCGCTGATCCCGCTGGGAACAACGGGCAGCACATGAGAATAATTGTCCCTGGACCAGAACCTGCTGGGCATGGCCTTTTGGCAGGGTTCGGCAATTAATATATGCCCACTCTCCCATCCTCTCGATCGAAGGGGATGATCATGCAGACAGCGGTCGAGGAACATCTTGCGGATCTGTGCAGTAAGGCCATTTCATACGGGGCTTCGAAGGCAACGCCTATCCCGGTCAGCCTGGTTGTCATGGACCCACGGGTCAGTCTGAAATGCCAGATCCCTCGTTGCGCGCATTACGGTCGGAACCTGATGTGCCCTCCGAATTGCGTCAAACCGGAGGAGTTCGCCAAATCGTTGGAACGATACAAGTACGCCATACTGGTGCAGGCGAAGATCATAACCGACTTGGCGTCAATGGAACGACGATTGGGGGCTTCCAGTCTGGTCGAGTTGGTAAAGGATGAGGACTATCGGCGGCAGCTTCGCGCCAGCACGCGTTCGTTCGAAGTAATATTGAACAAGCTTGAGCGGGACGCGTTGATGAAGGGCCACCGCTTCGCCCTAGCGCTCTCGGGCGGGACCTGTTCGTTGTGCGATGAGTGCGCAGGGATATCTCCGGGAGAACCTTGTCGCCACCCCTTCGAGGCCAGGCCGTCCATGGAGGCGGTGGGCATCGACGTAATACTTACTGCCCAGAATGCCGGTGTAGGCGTCGATTTCCCAGTGAAGGACGACCCGGTATGGACAGGGATAGTGCTGGTGGAGTAAGGATCACCGAGGACGCCGTTCAGCATCGGTATTGTTTACTGGACAGGCCTCTCCCGTTCCATGGCGGAAGGAGGAAGTCGATGGGCCGATCTACTCCGGTTCATCGGTATCATCGTCATCGTCCGACCATGTTTGTACTTGCTTCTTTTTCTGTGACGTTTCCTTGCCACGTTCTGAGATGGTTTGGTCTATTACCCGATTCTCGAACATCCGGCCATATAGCGCTTCCAGTTGTTCTTCTTCCGTGAGTTCGGTCTTCTCTACCTTCTTCGGTCCGATCTCGCTCAACTGATAGCCGTTGATGTAATCGACGATGGGCATGCCACCGATGGTAAGGCTATCTAGGACCGTCCTCTTACCATCCGAGACCCATTTCATGTTCAGTTCTGTCGTGAACAGATTGAGGATGTCGTTCGGCCCATGATCCTTTATCGTCTGATCCCCGTATTTCTTGCCGAAGTAGTCCAAGAACTGCTCGTTGGACAGTCTCTTGCCATGGCTGCTGGTCTTGAATTTCTTGAAGTATTGCTCGTCCGCTAGCATCTCCTTCAAGCAGACCATGATCATGTTTTTCATTTCTTCGACTGTCTTCATTCCACCACTCTCATATTTTCCATTACTTATAAAATTTACCAGTGGTCATGATGACCATCTTTTTCCAATTCGGATGAAAAACCCCATTGCCATATAGAAATAAGTTTTCCAATGTTTCGCTTACTATGTTGAGTTATTTGTCGGGCCATAATCCAAGGTCGTTTCGCAGACAATTATCCTCGGGGCAGTCCATGGTCATTGTGTCTGAAAACATTATTAGCGGCACGTCCAATCCATCAATGTGAGCATATGACGTGGCCTAAAGCTTCGAAGGAACTCGGCGACAGGCTTGCTCCCCGCCTGGAGAAGTATCAATGCGTGCGGAGAAAGATGTTCGGGGCGGACGTATGGTTCGTCAGCGGGAACATGTTCATGGGGGTCTTCGGAGACGGGTTGTTCCTTAGGCTTTCTGACGAGGACGGGCTCGCCATCAAGAAGGAGATCCCCGGGGCGGGCGTATTCTCACCTACCGAGAGCATGGTCATGCGCGAGTACGTTTCCATACCAGGTTCGTCGTTCGACGATCTGGACCAGATTGAGCGCTGGATAGAACGTTCCTATAGGCTTGTAAGATCACTTCCGGAAAAGGTACGCAAGAAGAAAAGTTAGAGAACCGAACGATTATTAGAGTGGCCCACTAATGCATCAGAGACTGATATGGTGAAACGTACAGGCTCCGGTCCAGCCGAATTGCTCGGCAAGCACTTGAAGATGAACGACCTGGTGTCCTATCAGGAGGGGTCGATCGTTAGCCGTACCCTCATCGACAAGCCGGTCGGAACGGTCACTATCTTCGCTTTCGACCAAGGCCAGGGTCTGAGCGAACATGCCGCCCCTTACGATGCGATGGTGCATGTCCTGGAGGGAGAGCTCGACCTGACATTGTCCGGCATCGTCCATTCCATGAAGGCTGGCGACGTCGTGATAATGCCCGCGAATGAAGCGCATGCACTGAAGGCGGTCAGACCATTCAAGATGCTTCTAACGATGGTGCGTCAACCGGAAGCCGAGGCCAAGGATGTATAAAGAATTGAATGGATGAAGAACAGACGCTGCTTAAGTGAACTTATTGCATAACGAGTCACCAAACGAACAAGAAGACGCCGAGTGCAAGGCCTGCCACTATCGCTAGTTTATAGTATAGGCCCTCTCCTGGGCCTGCCTCAGCTCGGGATCCTGCAGCATGGCCGAATGCGCCCGCTGGACATCATTCTCAATGGCGGCGGCCGTAGTGCTGGTCGTTGGATCATACCCATTAACCATTGGAAGTTCATTCGTCCATGGATATTTAACTAATCTGCAAGTCTTATGATCACGCCGTTAGGTCATGTCGATAATGTTTGATCGATACGTAGCCTCTTAGTTCATCATCTCGGCGTTGTACAATTCCCGCCATTGAGGACGGCATCGCTCCGGGGCAAAGTAGTTATGATCGATTTCTGGGCCAACTCTTGCATCAATTGCCTCCTGGCCCTGCTGTATATGAAGCAGATCTGGGACCGATACCAGGACCAGGGCAGGGTGCTCATCGGTGCATTCTCCGGAGTTCTCAGCGATTCGTTAAGTGTCTAAGCTTTCAACTTCGGATTATAGAAAGGAATAGAGAGAGTGCGTTTGCCAAAATGGCGTAAGACGTCAGGGCTCACTTCTCGGTGAGCTCATCGACCTCTTTCTTGCCATTCTTCAGTTCCTTGGCCTGATCAGGGTCGAGGCGAAGGAGCATTGTCTGGAACTCACCGACGTGGGTCTTCTCCTCTTTAGCTACTTCCATAAGGACGGCGCGAAGGTCCTCATTCTTTGTCATACCTGCCATCTGCTCGTATTGGTTGATGGCATCCAATTCACCAATGATCGCTGCCCTGAGAATCTCCAGGTCGATGTTCTTGGGGTCAATCTTTTCCAGGATGATCGGTACTTGCGAAAGCATACTATCGGATGTCAAATGTGATGCTCCGTTCATAAAGCCAGCGGTCGTACTGTCATCTCATGGCTGCTCAATATGACTGAGGGATCGATGATGATATCAGGGATGATTTCTGGATGAACATCGTTATAAGTTCTATTCGCCGGTCCTTCAACTAAGGAAAAGTACCGGCGCCTCGGTCGAAGGCTACGATATGGGCCTAGGTTTTCGCGGCGACGGTGACCCCCTCCAAACGGGGACGAACCGATTCCTGGTATCGTCTCCTACAACTCAAAAATGGAATCATTTTCATTATTCATTCTCACGGAGCTGCACGCACCGTTTCATTGTGAAAAGAGATGGATGAAGTTATCGAACACTCAAGTGAATCATTGAGAAACGGATATCAGAACAAGGGGACATTGGCGCCGTCGAGCGGGATCGAACCGCTGACCTTGTGATTAACAGTCACACGCTCTACCGACTGAGCTACGACGGCATATGAATTGGCGAGACATACCTGGTCATTTATTAATCTTTTTTGCCTCGTATTTTTGCGCTTCCAACGAAGTACGGAGCGCATTAACAGTCTCGTCCATATGCTGCAGGATATCTTTCAGGTCAGCAAAGAACGTCTGCATTTTTTCGGTGGTGACGGCCCCTTCCGGCGAAGGGTTGATCAATCCTTCTTGTTCCAAGATGCGAAGCGAATACCTCACTTTGTGCTGTGGTATGTCCAACAGCTCAGAGAGACGTATAATTCCGATAGGCTCGTGCTCCATGATTGCGTTCAGCATCTTAACGTGCCTCTCCAGGAGCTCAATCTCGCTCTCGATCTTGTTCGTAAGGATGCTCTTGCCCTTCATGCGCCCACCTCAAGAATTGGCGTGATAAATGATATCACTGAGATGGGCAAGTGATAGCATTTGGTCATATATCAATTCTACTTGGAATATTATCACCAGCAACAGAATCTGGGCTGATATTCTTATCAAATCGGTTATATAGCAACACGCTCAATCGAAGCAGCATGCCCGTCGTAGAGGTGGATTCGATAACTAAGAAGTACGGGAGCTTCACAGCCCTGGATAATGTCAGCTTTAAAGTCGAGCAGGGCGACTTCTTCGGTTGTTTCGGACCCAACGGAGCGGGAAAATCCACGTTACTGAAGATAATGACCGGCCAAATCCAATCGACAGGAGGGCGGTGCGCTGTCCTTGGTTTAGACCCATCAGCAAGTTCGATCGAGGTTAAGAAGGCAATCGGGATCGTGCCCGAGGTGGAATCGCCGCCAAGCTACCTCACAGCTTCCGAGTTCCTGCAGTTCGTTTGCAGCATAAGGAAGGTCGAGGATGCGGACAAGCGCATTGACCATTGGATGGACTTCTTCGACCTGGCCGAGTCGAAGGGTACACTGTGCCGTGACCTTTCCAAAGGCATGAGGCAGAAGGTGATGTTGTCTGCCGCCTTCATCCACGAGCCGAAGCTGCTCTTCCTGGATGAGCCATTCATCAACTTGGACCCGATCTATCAGCACAAGTTGAAGGACTATCTGCTGGCGCTCCGGGACGAGGGCAGGACGGTCTTCCTGTGTTCCCATATCCTGGAAACGGCGCAGAAGCTGTGTCACAACGTAATCATCCTCAACCGTGGACAATTGGTGCTGAACTCCTCGATCGAGGCCATCACATCCCAGGGCGAGGACCTGGAGACCGCATTCCTAAGATTGGTGGGGAGCATCTATGCCAAGCCTGCTTAAGTTGATGCTACTCGAGGAGTATCGTCTCCATGTCTCCTATTCATCGCGTCGCATGTTCTTGGCGATGCCCATCTACGTGTTCGTGCTCTCCTTCTTCTTCGCCGGAAGCTTCCCGAACTTCCAGACCGGAATTCCGCTTGGCGACATGCTTACTCTGGCCATAGGGGGCATCTTCGTCTACGGGATCAGTGTGGGCGCCTTTGGTTTCATGGGCCACACGTACATAGAAAGGCGTTATGGCAAGGTTAACTTCATAATAGCCATGCCGTTCCTCCTGCCCTTATCGTTCCGTTCCACGTTCTTCGGGATGTACCTGAGGGACATCATATTCTACACCATCCTGATAATGGGCCCGGCCTTCACCGGCGTCTTGCTGGCATCTGTGTTCACACACTATGCTCTGGTCTCATGTCTCATGCTTTTCATCTCGATGTTCCTGGCATTCCTGTTTGGTATATCGCTCTCTTTTGCGATCTCCGTTCTGTACACCAAGAGCACCGCTGCCTTTGCCGCCGCCGTTTCTGTGCTGGCGGTATTGATGGTCGGTTTCGGTCTGTTCCACGCCTATCCCCTGAGCTATGTGCTTCCGCCTATCGGTATTGAGCTGTCCTCAACACCTTTCATGCACAACCCTGGCGCAGTCCTTACCTATTTCGCAGTGAGCATGACCGCCGTCATTCTCTTCACTGTATTCGCTGTCCTCATGGTCAAGCAGGAATACGAGAGCACTAAGTCGCAATTCGTTGAGGTGTTCCGAAAGTATCGGAGCAGGACCAAGTTCGCTGGGCGTTTCGATACGTTAGTGGCAAAGGAGTTCGTCGATATCGTGAGGAGCGGCCTTTTAAAGAAGATAGGCTTCGCATATGTAGCGCCGCTATTGTTCATATCCTTCACGACCTGGTATGTGAACAACGGTCTCAAGATCCCAGTCGGTTTCAACAGCGTGTTCTATGCTGGGATGGTAGGCTTCTTTGGCGTCATGCTATATAGCTGGCTGACGAATATCGACCTGACCGACTACTTTGAGACCCTTCCAGTGAATGTTCCTAACGTTATCAAGGCCAAGCTGATCGCATTCTTCATTCTGACCAGTGTCATCTCAACCATATTCGTGCTGGGCATATCCATCATGAACAATGAGACAAGGTTGCTGTGGCTGGCGCTGCCGGTCATGTTCATCACCGGGGCGTACATGGTTCTAGCTACAGCATACCTCACTGGTCTCAGCACCAACTCGTTCCTGTTCGATCCCAACATCATGATGAAGTTCACCGCCATGGCGTTGATACCAGACTTCGGCATAACGATGCTGTCGCTGTCCATCGACACTACGCCCCTTATCTCCGCGGTTGGAATAGGGATCGTCCTGGTCATTGTCTCCGTCTTCGCCTGGTACTTCTACAAGGGCCTGGACCGGAAGTGGGCCAGACAGGCGTTCACATAATAGTCAGATCAGCGGGGTATCGGCCTCGTTGCTCGTCTGCTGGTCTAACCATTGACGAAAGCATTTTTAGGCAAGTCATCTTAAGTGACGGCAATGGATAAGGGACACGTCCTGAGACGCCTGGTGCATATCAGCGCACCGGCGTTCTTGGTCTATTATCATCTGCCCGACCCGGTCTTTCCTGGGTTCATTGGCAAGCAGCCCGGGCTCTTCCTGTTACTGGCCCTTATCCTATTCATCGAGGCTGTTCGTCTGTACTTTTCACCCAACATCCCAGGGATGCGGGACTATGAGAACCACCGCATCTCCGCCGCTGCCTGGACCGGTATAGCCCTTACAATCTCGTTTGCCTTCTTTCCGATCGAGATATCGTTGCCCGTCATTCTGGGGATGGGATGGGTCGATCCGATCATGGGGATAATGCGCGCCAGAAAGAGCAATTATTATCCGGCGGTCCCGATAGTCCTCTACCTCGTCCTGATGATCGTGCCGCTGTCCTATTTCTTTGGACTGACACCGCTGGTAATTGGTGCATCGATCGTCGCCACATTCCTTGGGATAATGTCTGAAATGAAGAAGAACTTGTACATCGATGATGATTTCCTGATGATCATCGTTCCCTTGTTCGGACTGTATTTGATCTTTGTGACCGCCGGACTGATCTGATCAGAACAATACGCTGGCCAAAAGGCCAGCCTGGAATAGAAAATACAGGAGGGCCTCGACCTGATCAATTGCCGATTAAGCCCCTTCTCTTGCTGAACTTAGTGATTCCGGTCTCGATCGCCTGAATCGGTGCCTCATGGCAATTTAGCGCTGCCTCCTCGGTTTTGTGCTTCTTGCCGCACTCGAGGCATTGATAGATGATCTTGGTCATTGCATCCTCGAAATAATGAACGGGAATATAATACTAATGAGCGTTAAGCGGGCCGGTTCGGGTCATATGAGAACCCAGCAAGCGCTCCACATCCGACAACGCGGATCTTGAGGGTTGAGGAGCGCTATGGCATGTGGGATCGAACAGATTTTCTTGAAATAGGACCACCTTCACATATCTATCATTCATTTTGTTATCTATTCATATTAACGCGAATATCAACATTTATTAGACAATCATCTAATAACTATACTGAATGTAATCTGTATCGGGGTACAACATTCGGAAACCCAAAAAGATATCCAGTATTTTGTGCCAATGATTAGCGTCCCTACCGAGTTTATATATGTGCGTTAGACAATTAAGGGAGATTATGAATAAGATCAAGGTCATCAATGAGCCTTCGGAACTGGTTCCGATGTTAAGGGCCGTTGATACCCCAATAAAAAGGGAGGTCCTCAAGGAGGTCACCATGGAATGGCGGACCGCCAAAGAGATCGAGGACAAGTATGGCGCCGAAGGCAAAGAGGCGCTGACGTTTTTCGAAAAGATGAAACTCGTGGAAACGCGCTGGCAGCCCTCTGGCGGCAACCGCCCGGAAAAGGCCTACCATACTTACTATAATCAATTCCATATCAATGCCTCCTGGCCTGTTTATGAGATATCGGATGTCCTATCTGTCGCCATGATGCCAGAGGAAGAGTTCGAAGGGATCGAGACAAAGATACTGGCGCAAGTAGGCAAGGAAGGCAAGTTCGCAGGCGATGTCGCTGAAGCGTTGGGCATCACTTCCACTATGCTGAAGAGCCTGGTGAAGCGGTCGATCCGTTTGGACTATCGTGGTCACAGGCTGGAACTGATCAAGGATGCATGAGCTGGATCACATGGCAGAGATATGGGTCCTGCGCCTAGGCCACCGTCCCGAGAGAGATAAGCGGATAACCACCCACGTGGCGTTGACGGCACGAGCTTTCGGCGCCCAAGGGATAAAAGTGGGGACCAAGGACGCCTCTCTTGAGGAGAGCGTCAACGATGTGGTCAAACGGTTCGGGGGAGATTTTTCGATCGAGAGCGGCGTCAACTGGCGCAAGTTCTTGACGTCATTCAAGTCGAGGGGCAAGGTAGCACATCTTACCATGTACGGGTTGCAGGTGGACGATGTAGTGCCCCGGATGTTGCCCCTGGACTACGATCTGCTGATCGTCGTGGGGGCGGAAAAGGTGCCGCCGGAAGTCTATCAGGCCGCCGATTTCAATATCTCGGTCGGCAACCAGCCCCACTCGGAAGTGGCGGCACTGGCGATACTCTTGGACCGCCTGGCACAAGGCAAAGAATTCTCCAAGGAGTTCAAGGGAGGCAATATCAAGGTGCTTCCCTGCGAAAGGGGGAAACGGGTTGTCAACCCTTCCGAGTGAACGTGAGTGCTTCGAGATACTGAAGGAAGAGGGTTGCTCGCCCAAAGTCATACGTCACGTCTGCACGGTCAACATCGTGGCCATGATCATCGCTTCCAGGATAAAAGCGGATAAGGAATTGGTCAACGCTGGGTCACTACTTCACGATGTGGGCAGGTCCCGGACTCATGGAGTGAAGCACGTCTCCGAAGGAGTCACGATAGCTAGGTCAAGGAACTTTCCCGAACCGCTGGTTCGGGTCATATCCAGGCATATCGCCGCAGGTCTCACGAAAGAGGAGGCGAAGGCACTTGGATTGCCGGATGGGGATTACATGCCAGAGACGATCGAGGAGAAGATCGTGTGTCACGCGGACAACCTGGTCAGCGACGATAAGGTGACCACCTTGCAGGAAGCGCTGGAGGACCTGAACTCGAAAGGCTATACTAGCACGGCAATCCGCATGAAGGCCATGCATCAGGAGCTATCAACGCTCTGTGGCGAGGACATCGATATTATGATGGCCGATGCAAAGATAGCAGAAAAGGTCACCAAGAAGTGTGCCGCTTATAGCGTCCTGTGATGTGCTCGTCCCTCAACCTCTGATAGTTCTCCGAACTTTTCTGGGCCTTTTCTTTCAGGGTCATGTCATTGTGACGCAGCACTTTCCCCGGCACGCCCGTCACGACCGACCTTGGCGGTATCAACGTCCTTCCGGTAACGACCGCTCCAGCCCCGATGATGCACTCATCGCCGATGACCGCACCATCCAGAATCGTGCTGTTCATTCCAATAATGCACAGGTCTCCAATGGTCGCCCCGTTGATCACGGCACAGTGGCCGATGGTGCAATCGTCACCGATGACGGTCGGATAGCTTTCCGAGCAATGCAAGACGGCGTTGTCCTGGACATTGCTGTTCTTTCCGATCTCGATGTGGTTGGCGTCTCCCCTCAGAACCGCATGTGGCCATATGCTAACGCCGTCGGCCAAGACGACATCGCCAAGAATGACTGCCGTCGGATCGACGTAGATACATCTATCGTTCATTTCAACTAGCACAAAAGGAACGGAGTCTAGAAAAGGGTTTTGGTCACTCTTCTTGAGCTGGTTCCGCTGGCTTCGCCGCTGCGGTCGGCTTGCGGGCCGTCACGCGCTTCGGGAAGTACTTCAGTATAACAACGTCCCCGACCGACTGGATCCAGCGGTAAGGTACGTTTACTGCCTTCGAGTCCTCAACTAACAACGGGTTGGTCTCATTAATGAAGAGTCCGTCGACCTTCTTGTTTTCAAGGTCGATTACAAGGTTGTTGACGTTCCCCAAGAAAATGCCATTTGGTGTATATACCTGCAATCCAATGAGCTCTGTAGCTTCCTCAAGCATCGCCGATCCCAAGATGCATAACGACAATCACCCTTTTAAGTGTTATTGGACTCCAGTCTCCAAAACGACTGATTTTAAGGTCTTATTACATTACCGACATTCATTAAATAGTACTCGTTGCGATAGCTCTAATAAGTGCCAGCTTTAATTTGGCGTGTTGGAACCTGCCGAGAAAAGGTATTTATCCCTATGACAGGAATACGGTTATGTGAGTGGATTGCACAACCGGACGGAGGCTGAAAATTTGAATGAATTGGAAGAACTTGAGGCCATCCGTAGGAAAAAGCTTGAATTGCTGATGCATGAGTCATATAACAAGAAAGGAGTTGAGAAGATATCATCCCCAATTGAGGTCAAGGATAGCACGTTCGACGATTTCGTGAAAGCCAACAAGATTGCGATCATTGATTGCTGGGCTCCTTGGTGTGGGCCTTGCCGCAGCCTGGCCCCGATAATCGAGGAACTGGCCAAGGAATTCGAAGGCAAGATAGCGTTCGGAAAGCTGAACACCGATGAGAACGAGAACATCCCCATGAAGTTCAACATCTCCGCGATTCCTACGCTCCTCGTTTTCAAGAACGGAGAGATGGTCGATCGCATAGTCGGTGCTGGCAACAAGGAATTCATGAAGGCCAAGTTCGCCAAACAGCTTTGATCCTTTCTCCTGCGGCTGACTTTCGTTGGTAAGCTGGCCGCTTGGAAAATCTTCTAGGTTTCCGACGTATTTGGAATTGATTGGCGGTTCTTTCCCGATCAGACGTATTCCAAGACCTTCATACATATCAACTGACGCAGGATCACACCTTATCTCTGAGGTGGTCCTATCTTCCGATTCATCCCCACACAACATTATTGTAGAAATCGAAACGACCAATTAAATGGAGGATATATTTCACATTCTTGTGATAATCATTCCTTAACGCGATACGCGTCACCTTATAGGAAAATTGTTATAGGGTTGAGCTCATGTAAATAATCTGATCAGAAAATGGATTACGATGTCGCCATAATTGGATGTGGTCCTTCCGGTCTTCAGGCAGCAATTCATGCCGCCAGGAAGAAAGTGAAGGTAGTGGTCCTTGGAAAGGATGAGAACAGCGCTTTGAGAAATGCGAAGGTTGAGAACTGCTTTGGCATCGCCACCGCCGAGGGCAAGGACCTCCTTACCATGGGGATGGATCAGGCCAAACGTTTCGGGGCAGACATCATGAACGAGGACGTCATGGACCTGAACCGGGAAGGCGAATGGTTCGCCATGAGCACCGAGAAGTTGAACACGGTGCGCTCTAAGATAATCATACTGGCCCCCGGGATCTCCCGTGTCAAACTCAACGTCGAAGGGGAAAAGGAATTCCATGGGCTAGGAGTCAGCTATTGCGCCGCCTGCGATTGCCATTTCTTCAAGAAGAAAACAGTGGCCGTCGTCGGGGACGGAAGCATGGCAGCGGCTGGCGCATTGCTCCTCAGGGAATACGCCTCGAAGGTCTACTGGGTAGCAAGAGAGAATAAAGCCTCAGAGGAGCTGAACATCAAGATGAAGGCCAGTGACATTGATGTCCTCATCCCGGCCTGGCCAGCCAAGATCCTGGGAACCGATGTGGTCAACGCCTTGAAGCTCAGGGACGGCAGAAAGCTGGACGTGAATGGAGTGTTCATTGAGCTCGGCGCGAGAGGATCGGCGGACCTGGCGATGGACGTCGGCATCGTGCCCGACGACAAGGGTTTCATCAAAGTCGATGCAGATTGCAGGACGGAACAGGCGAACGTACTGGCATGTGGTGACGTGACCGGGCTGCCGTGGCAGTTGGCCAAGGCGGTCGGGCAGGGATGCGTGGCTGGCACGACAGCCGCGAACATTATCAGAAAGGAGACAGAGTAAATGTCGATGGTGGATGAGCTGGTCGATGGCATACTCAGGAGTGAAGAGGGTTTCAGAGAGGCATTGCGCAAAATACTCGAGCAGGATCTGAAGGTCAGCGTACCGGAGTTCTGTGGAAAGACCGGACTCTCGCCGTCCACTGTGTATAAAATCCTTCAGGAGCAACGCGAACCCAATCTTCGTACGGTGCGGGCAGTGATCAGGGCGGTCCGGAAGATGGACACCTATCCCGGGGGTGAGTTCATCGCCGTCATCGCCACCAAGACGGTGCTGGTGAAAATCGAGGAACGGATCATCCAGGTCGGAGAGAGAAATGTCAAAGTGAAAGAATACCCGGCACTGACAATGGAGGATGCCATAATCGCGGCGGTCAAGGCAGAGCGGGATGGGGCCCTGGCGATCGTATGCGCGCCGATCATAGCCCCGACCATCGAACAGATATTGCGCGTACCGGTAAGCGTAGTCATCCCGAGAGACAGCGTGAAGCGCGCCATCGAGGTCGCTGCGTCCAAGGTATTTTAATCAAACTAGCATCTACGGGGCGGAAACAACTTCCTGTTCCAATTCGGACAGGATACGCTTCCGCAGATTCGCGAAATCGATGCTTGCCCGGTCCCTAGGCCTTTCCGCCTTAATCTCGAAGGTCTCTTTTATCCTGCTTGGTCGTGTCGTGAGAACGATAACCCTATCGGCCAGGTAGACCGCTTCATCGACCGAATGGGTGATGAATATCACCGTTTTTCGGGTCTCCTTCCATATGCGGAGCAGTTCCTTTTGCATGAGGTTCCTTGTCTGCGCGTCCAAGGCGCCGAAAGGTTCGTCCATGAGTAAAATAGTTGGATCGTTCGCCAAAGCTCTGGCGATTCCAACTCTCTGTTTCATCCCGCCGGACAACTGATAGGGATGATAGTTCTCGAAGCCGTTCAAACCGACAAGTTCGATGAACCGTTTAGATATATTCGACCTGTCCTCCGCCGGGACCTTCCTAACTTCAAGTCCGAACTCTATATTCTTTCGTACAGTCCTCCACGGGAACAGGGCGAATTCTTGGAAGACCATGCCACGGTCCGAACCGGGTTTAGAGATGGGTTTGCCATTCAATAAGAGTTCGCCGGACGTGGGAGATTCCAGCCCAGCGATCATGCGTAGCAAGGTGGTCTTGCCGCAACCTGAAGGTCCAAGAATACAAACGAACTCGCCCTCCTCGACATCCATATTGAATTCATCTATGGCGACCATCTCGCCGTCCTCTTTTGGGAATGTCTTGTGGAGATTCTTGATGCTCAGTATCATTTTATTCCCATCCTTTGGGCGAGACGTTTTTCCACATATCCACTGACCCCCGTGGTGCCTATCCCCAGCAGTGCGATCACTACTATCCCGGCGAACATGGCCGGATAGTTACCCACTTGCGATTGGACACTGATATAGTAGCCTATCCCGCCTCCCTTGGCCCCGATCATCTCGGCGGCGACGATGCACATCCAACCAATCCCTAATCCGATCCTGATGCCAGTCATGATATAAGGGACAGTGTAAGGGAGGATCACTTTGGAGAAGATGGATAAACGACCTGCACCTTGGGTCCTTGCCGCGTCCAGGAGAACTGGGTCAACGCTTCTTACTCCGAAATAGACCGATGACATAAGGGGGAAGAACACTCCGATGAAGATGATGAAGATTGGTCCCCAGAAGAATCCAAGGGCTATTAAGAAAACCGGTACCCAGGCGATTGGGGGTATAGGTCTGAACAACTCCATGATGGGTTTGAGCAACGCATCGAGTATCCCCGAGAATCCCATGACAAGACCTATGGGTACGGCCAGAATGAATGCCAATGCAAATCCGTAGGCGAATCTTTGGAGTGAAGCATAGATGTTCTGCCACATGTTAATCCCGAGGAACGGGTCGTCGTGGGTGAAACTGTTGATGAATGCTGTATAGACCTTGTCAGGGGTCGGAAAGTAGTCGATATGATAGAGCGAAGCTGCAAGCCACCAGATCAGAATAAAACCGACTAGTGATATGATGACGAAGATAAACGACCTGACGTTCTTCTTGCCAAAGCGTTTCTTGAGCTGTTTCTTGACAACATCCAAAGCTTTGGTCATAAACAATCACCCTTGCAGTGGTTTAAGAAATAAAAAGGTTTGTTAAAATGGGTTTCTGGCCATCAGGTTCCAGCGAGTCTTACGGTGTACCCGAGTTTCTGCGCCTCATACAAGAATAATAAGTGTTGGATCGATCCAGGTCCCGGAGTTCCAACAATCTTTCCCTGAAGTTGAGAGAAATCCTTGATGCTGTTGCTGGCAATGATGGCCGATCCATCGGAGTTGACCATTCCAACTATCTTAACGTTGATCCCAGCATTAATGACCTTCAACAGAACTGGTGGCGCTCCGAGATATCCCATATCGATCGAGCCAGCCGCGAAAGCATCCATTTCTGCTGGTCCGTTGGAATATCCGGCCAGGTTTGGACTCGACACTTGGACCCCGTATTGCTGGAACAGGCTGATTCCGCCACCCACCGTGACATTTGATGCTACGAGCCTGGCTAGCTGATGCGTGTCGCCGACAAGGAAGCCTATACTGACATTGTACATAATATGATCGACTGGCTGTACCTGAAGGGCCGCAGCATAGAATGACTGATCTACCAGTTGGTTGACATAATCGGTGGAATTGGCGTAACCTTTAGTGGTTATGTTGACCGTAAACTGGTTTAGGGACTGGAATTCGTTGGTGAAATTGACGAACCAGTTCTTGTCAGCGCTGGTCACTTGGGTATCATATATCACTTGCGCCAGCGATGAATTTATGACATCGGTCGAAACCCCGCTGAATTTGGCGCCGATATTTAACAATAAAGTGTAATTGGCACTGTTCGGGTGGGCTTCCGCATTGAGGATCCACTCATTTGCTTTTATATCGGCTGCAAGAACAGCCTCTACCGCAGCGGGATTTTGCTGAGCGAAGCTGGTGGAAGTCACGAGCACACAGCATGGGTGATCAGGCCAGACATCGCTGGACCAATTTAGTACATGAGCGACACCGGCATCAACCGCCTCGTCGCAATAGGGTTCCCAGCTCACTCCTGCTGCTATTGTGCCATTGGCTATGGCAGCTTCCTGATTTATTGGTGCCACCGTTTGCCAGTAGATTACTTTTCCATTCGATGAATTCGAATTGTTGGTCAACACCGCTGCCGCGATGACCGCGACACCGCTAACACCGCCACGACCACTGCTACTATTGCAGTTGTTTTTTTGACCATGAGAATACCTTACTCTACATATCAAAAACCGGTACAATATAAATTACTTCCTCCCATAGAGGGAAAACATATCCTTTTTGTACAATCTTAAGCACTATTATCACAATTAGGATTTATTTGAATATACAAGAAAAGAGATTTCTGACCTATCGAATGAACTATCTTCGCGAACGGGACTGGATAATAAAAGAATAGGCCCG
>CAVWKV010000035.1:0-14968 GCA_963755265.1 uncultured Methanomassiliicoccales archaeon
TCGAATGTTGCCAAGTAAGGTAACCTTGTTATCGATCATCTTCTTCGCATTCATTAAATTGACTTGATAATCTAATGAAAAGACATCTGAACCGATGTCGACAACGCTGTCCAGTCGATCGCTTGTGTCACCGCAAATGTGGACCAACAACTTTCCACCATGGCTCTTGATGATGCGACCACATTGTTTCATGAACGGCTGAGAGAATATCTCGAATTCCCGACGTGTCACTAACGAACCTGAAGCAGTAGGATCGCACAGCATGATACCATCAATGCCAGACTCCATGAGATATTTACAGTAGCCCTTCAGAGTGTCTGTGGCGATGTTCAGCATATCCATCACGAATGCTGGCTCGGAGACAATATCCAGCATTAATGGTTCCACTCCTCGCAATTCGCCGATCAATGTGAAGGGAGAACATAACGAACCATACAGAAAAGTGTCGTTACCAATTGATTTTGTGAGCGCTTTAGACGATTCCATCGCGCTTGCGAATCTATAATCTTCACTGGGCTCGGGAATCTGGATTTCATCTAATGTGCTAGGTCCACAGATGAGATGACTTCCAGTTGGGATCTCTCCAAACTCGGGGACCTTCACATTGCATCCAAGGGCCTCGACCGGAGAAAGCCAATCCCACAAGGATTCTATAGCATCAAAGCCACAACGTCTATTGATTTCGACCTGAGCCCGGGCAGCAAGGTTCGGTTTTTCTATTGAATCTTTAACGGTTATTCCGGCGTTTCCTAGGGCCCAGTAGCCTTGGAATGGAGGAGCTGTTGGCACCTTGTCTAGGTCATCCCCTTTGATTGATGCTAATATTCTCTCTTTTGAAGTTAGCTCCAACATTTTTCCTCCAAAGATAATCGCAAAGAATAGGAACGAGTAGGAACTCTTTAGTATTTTTGTTTGAATTGAGATGCATAACATAATAAATACAATTAGTTCTCAATAGATTCACAAAACAATTACCAATCTATTATTAATCACCTCCATGTTGAAATATTAATAAACTATTAGTCATCAAGACAAATAAGGGTGATATGTCGGCGACGGCCCCCAAGTCCCGGAAAGGAACAAAGCCCAAACAGTCACGTTTAGTTGGCGAGGAAGAAATACCATCGGGACCAAGAACAAAGAGGCAGGTTCCCGTTATTGATGATAAGAAAGGTTCGAGCACTCATGTAGTGAACCTTCGCGTACCTATGCAAATAGTTGACGATATCGATTATTGGGTGGAAAGTAAAAACTACAAATCTCGTTCAGAGTTTGTTTTAGCGTCCATTCGATTCTATCTGGATTATATCGAATACAAGGAAAGTTACAATGTCAGGACATTTCAAAGAGGTCAGGTAGATGATTTACCGGCATCGCGATTTGATAGACTAAGATATTTACGTGGATCGGAAAAAAAATAACAGTGATCTCATTTTCCCATCCCTAAACTGTTTGAATATACTTCAAATCTGATTCCTAAGAATTAAATCGATCCCACTCGCCAAGACCGAGTGTAGCCTTCTCAAAACCAATTCTAGCGTCATGCAGATCCCAGATGGCCAGGTTCTTTTCCGACCATAAATGCGCTCCCCAGGCATTTGCCCATTATTCACTTCTTAAATTCCGTAAGAATATCCATTGACCTCACGTTCAGAATTAGTACCTGGTTCCTGGTGGCTATCGCGTTCAACGAAACTTCCTTTATCGGCGGGATGTAGAACATTCCTCGTCATCCACGAGCAGGATGAACAACTTGTCCATATCGTACATGCCCAGCAGCTTCTCCTTCAGGGCATCGAACCGGCTTTGGACCTTTGAAGTCCAGCCAGTAACGATTCCATCATCCTGCTCTTATTGATTATGCGGAGGGACAATCTGTTCTTCTTGAACACCCCCTCAAGCCTTGGTTGAAGCTCCAAATCATCTGTAATGACGTAAGGTCGAAGCGTGAGGTTCGCTCCCTTGCCTTACGCTCGATCATATCGAGATACTGGCCTGTGGTCACACAGTAAATGCTCTTTTTGGCGCCCTTGAGCATTTCCCTGACCTTGGACTCAAAGTGCCTGGTCCCGAAGACAAACCACAAGCTCTCCGGAACTCGGTCCTCGCCCTGTTCGCTCTCAAGCTCATGAATGGAGGCCAGCGTCTCTTCCTTGGCCTTCATCTGGGCAGCCAGGCGCATGTCCAGCGCGACCTCCGGAGGTATGGCCTGATACGTGGTAGGCCGAGGATTGGTCAGGATGACGAAACCTTTCTCTTCCAGCGTGCGCAGTCCCTCGTACACGCTTGGCTTGGACATCCCAAGGAACTCCTGAAGCTCCTTAACCTCAGAATCGTGTTTCAGGACCAATGCGGAATATATCTTGGCCTCTGATTCCAATAGCCCGAACTCTTTGAGCGAATCGATCAATTTCACAGGGATGGTGCTAATAACTCTCAACTCTTATTAGTTGTAAACTAATTACTAACTAATCACGAAACATACTTATAGCCTTTGTCGTATGCACTGTTGTTGTAATAATACTTACAACATTCAGATAAGAGCAGGTCGAACCCAAGCATTCGACCGATCGAAAAAGGTGATCGGATGTTCAAAAAGAAGAAGATGTTAGCGGAGCCTGCCGATAAATCAGAAAAAGAAAAGCTCGACCCATTGGTCATGAGGGCGGCCATCATATTGGTGATCGGCTCCCTCGCGCCGCTGCTCGATTCTACGATGGTCAATGTGGCAATCAATTCGATCAAGGTCGATCTGAAAAGTACTGTATCGGCCATCCAATGGACCATCACCGGCTATGTGCTGGCCATGGGTATTTCCATACCGCTCTCCGGTTGGGCCAGTAACCGGTTCGGGGAAAACGGGTCTATATGTTCTGTCTGCTTTTGTTTTTGGGAGGGTCCATACTATCTTCTTTGTCATGGAACGTCGAAAGTCTGATCGTTTTCCGGATCGTGCAGGGGTTTGGCGCCGGGTTGATGGTCACGATCGTGCAAACACTATTGGTGCAGATATCCGGCGGCAAGCATCTGGGTCAGCTGATATCCTATATCAGCGTTCCCGCCGTATTGGGGCCGATTCTCGGACCGGTCATAGGCGGCGTGATCGTAAACAGCCTGGGCTGGCGCTGGATCTTCTATGTTAACATTCCCGTTATCCTGATCGCCACCCTTTTGGCCTGGAAAGGACTTCCGGCGGATCAAAGATCGGAACACAAGGTTTCCCTCGATTGGATCGGCTTACTCCTGCTCTCGCCCGCGTTGTCGATCATTCTTTACGGCATCGTCCAGACAGGTTCCAACGGAGGGATCACGAGCAGCGCGGTACTTGAACCGTTGTTGATCGGTGCGGCGTTGATGGTCGCGTTCGTGATCTACGCTTTGAAGATGAAAGGCTCTCCCATAATGGATCTGCGTCTTTTCAAATCTAAAAATTTTTCGGCTTCCTGCAGCTTGCTTTTCCTTTACGGGATCATATCAACCGGAATCATGCTGATCCTTCCGCTATACTATCAGCAAATGCGCGGTGAAAGCGCTTTGTATGCTGGATTGTTGCTGATCCCGCAAGGCATAGGTCTGATGGTGTCCCGAAGCCAGTTCGTAAAACTGATGGACCGTATCGGCTCGCGCCCGGTCGTGCTGATAAGCATCATCATGACCGTACTGGGTACGCTGCCTTTTGCTTTCGTGGGTGCTAATACCGATCAAGTGCTGCTGGCGGTCGCGTTGTTCGTCCGCGGCGCTGGGCTTGGCGGGATACTGATCCCCGTCATAACCTCTGCATACGACGGGCTTGAAAAGAGGCAGATTCCAGATGCCAGCACGGCGACAAGGATATTGATGACGATCGGAGGAGCGTTCGGGTCGGCCATTCTAGCCACGGTGCTTGAGAACCAATTGACCGCCCAGTCCATATCGGGTGTGCAGGCAATCGCAAATGCGTACGATGTAGCCTTTTGGTGGTCGATCGGGTTCACCGTGATCGCCATTATCCCGGCTTTGCTCCTGTCGACGCATAAAGAGGCATCGCAGACAACAGTATCGCGGATGGACGGAGATTGATAAATGCAGTATGGAACAACGAGAGGGAAAAGTTCCGTGGGGTCCGTAAAACGATTGACCTGATTAAGATGTTTGTTCGGAAATCCTTTCCCTTTCCCAAATTATACGAATGAACAGAAGGATGTCCTTCGACGGCCCTTGGCGTCGGATCTCTCATCACATCAGCAATCGATCGAACACGCGTTTCTCCGCTTTCCGGAGGCGCTCCCCTACCGTTCCCTTGTCCACGCCCAGCGCTCGGCCTATGTCCTCGACCCCCGCTCTCTTAGGGATATCATAATAGCCCATGGAATAGGCCAACCTAAGGATGCTTGTCTGTCTCGCGGTCAGGTCGCTCAGCGGCGATACCTCCTTGGCTCGGGGAGGACCCAACCGGACAAGTTTGACCGGAAGATCCGCTTGCTCGATCTCAGCCCTCAAATCGGCGATGGTCCTTTCGTCGGCAGCAAAGGAGATTCGAAGCATGTCACCGCGAAAAACGGGGTTCGCGGTGACATAGATCGGTTTTGTCATTGCCAACCTGATGAACTGTACCAACCGCCCAGCGCGATCTTGCTGCGTGATCAGTCCATCCCAGGTGCCCGAGATCTGCAGTATTTCTTCGGATTCGTCGCTGTTCAGTACCGCAACGCTGAAATGACCAGGTCCTTCAGCCGGAAGGGAACGTCTGAGCATTTCTGATGCCTTCGACGGTACCCGGCAGATCAGCAGAAATCCCTCCCCCCTCATTCTGAAAAAATAGGTCGATTCGGCGTGTCTCATTAGTTCCGTCAGGAATCGAGCGCCGGTCTTGTCGGAGAAAGGGATCTCCGAGAGCGGGATCTCGACAATCAGCTCGCGCATTTTACCTCAAGGCTATACCTCACATGTGGGGTATAAAACTTATCTTCATCGACTCTATCGTCATGAAGGGAAGGCCGCGGTAGCGGCTGCCCCCATCCATATACCAGAAGGTCATGATCTTGGAACCCTCTTTGTTGATGTTCATCATGCACATAAGTCCAGAATATTTGTTGACTGTTTTCGTCCATGAACGAAAGAACATTGCATCCTTGCATCTCCTCTTTCGAATATCCAAGAATGCTTGCCAAGCTATCGTTGACAAATGTCGTCTTCCACTCCAAATCGAATGTCCAGATGCCCTCCAGTGCTGTATCCACTATTTGACGGTATTTGGCTTCGCTCGTCCTCAAGCTATATTCCATCTCTTTTCGGTTGGTGATATCAGCCACTGCATAGACGGTCCCTTCAAACTGACCTTCATTTATGATGGGGTTGGCCGATACGTCTGCCCATAACTCCCTATTATCAAGCCGCTTTAGCTTGTATTCTGCGTGGCTCTTCACGCCTTCGATGCGTTTGGTCAAATTCATGGTTGCCGAATCTTTCGATTCAGCAGCTATATAATCAGTTATCATGGACCCCACAATCACTTCTTTGGGAGCCATGACCAATTCTGTAGCCCGATGGTTGGCATAGATAATTATATTCCTGTCATCTGAGAGAATGATGCACTCTCCAGTGCAATTAAGGATACGACAATACATACCCTCACTTTCCTCATGAGATTCCTCCGTTAATCTCTTCTGGGCGAGTTTAATTATGGCATTCTTAAGTTCGCCGAATTGGACTTCGGGGTCGCCGCCCTTCTGTACATAGAAGTCCACACCATTGTTCAGCGCTTCTATGGCTACTTCTTCCTTTCCGCTCCCGGTGAATAGGATAAAGGGATTGTAATTACCTTGGGATCGAAGTTTTCTTAGAAACTCGATGCCATCCAGACCTGGCATTTGGTAATCGGATATAATAGCATCATAGTTACCTTGGGTTATTATTGACAGGGCTCTAACCGGGTCTTCTACAGTACTCACGCTTAGTTCGTTTTCCTTCTCCAAGAATAGCTTGATTACTTCAAGTATTTCTGGTTGATCGTCGACGCAAAGCACATTAAATTTTCGCACGCCCTTTGATAGTTTTCTTTCCGATAAAAGTTGCCTTTTTAAGTAGGTCCGACTTCGTGATAATTAAACGAATAGAAGATTCATCGTGTTTATTAATCGCTAAGTAAATGAAATAATATGAAGATATTATTATTCGTAATATGTAGTTGATCTCAGACATGAATGGGTAGAGGTAATATGCATGGAGTTTGAAATGTGAAATAATAGGGCAGAACACAGAGATGAACCTGCGAATGGAAATGCGGTATATGCCAATGAAATGTAAGACATAGCCGCTCGAGCTCGTGAAGCTTATCGAGAAGAGTTCACGGTGATCGTCATGCTAGTAATCCAGCCGAAGTGAGTCCATTGTGCACTTTATCGACCGCCACTCCGACATCCTCTGGATTCTTCCCGCCCGTGCAAACGAGTTTACCCGACGAGAACAACAAAATAACCACTTTGGGTTCGACCATCCGATAAACCAGACCGGGAAACTGTTCCGGCTCATATTCAACCCTATCCAACCCGAGGGTGATGGCTGTCGTGGTGAGATTGATTCTATTCTCCAGGTCTGACGAAGCAACGATGTTTTGAATTGTGATCTTTGGTTCGCAATCCATCTTTACACCGACCTGACATAAATTATGCGCAACTTTCCTTATTGCTATTTCTACCTCATCCAGGCTCTTCCCCCCAGTGCAAACAGCCTTACCGCTGCTGAATAGAAGGGTAGCGGTCTTCGGCCCTTTTAACCTATATATGAGTCCAGGGAACGTTTTCGGTTCATAGTCTGCTCCGTCTAGTGAGACCGCTAGCTTCTCCAGGTCCAGCTTTGTTCCAAAGAAAGCTGAAGCTACAACATTTTCGATTTTGTATTTGGGAATAGGAACACCCGACCATTCGAGTAGATTAAACCGAAAATAGACTTACTTCGCTTAAAGCCTTGGCACACTCTCTCCAAAGTAGCCCTTTTGCATCACTATTGAAATACTGTTAGGTCGCCGCGTCGAATCCCGAACTATCCAGATGAAAAATCAAAAACCCTAAAGAACCATTTTTGCTGTGCTTAATGAGATTCAAATTCACCCTCGCCATCGATTTTACAACTTCAATTCTTTCCATTCTTGTCATGATTATTGCCTTATGGATTTTGGACCAGATAACGACGGAAGGTGTGCCTAATAGTGCTTACCAATTCAGCTATTAGAAATATCTGGATCTAATCTGAGTTATCCAAACCTTTAAGTACAATTGAATATCGATGCCTGATAATCGCTATTAATATTTGTAAGAGTATTTAGAAATATAATCGGTTTTTCGTCATCACATATTCGTCAAGTCATTGTTACGAAAACGTTTCCGTTGCCCAATGGCCCAAAGCAGAAAAACCGTCAACAGCGCGATCATGGAAGCTATGATGGTATCCATTATCCTTGTTTCGGCAAGAAGAGGATGCCCGGGATCAGGGATGCTGACCAGTATAAGCACAAGCAAGGTCATGAAAACCGTCCCCAATCCAAAATTGACACTACGTGTCGCAAAGTAAAGGGCCACGGAGATGAAGAGGAACGGCATTAGGATCCAAGGATCGATGAACGCCATGAGAATGACCCAACCTATCACCGCGCCTACAACGGTTCCGACTATGCGTTCCAAGGAATAACTGACCGTAGTCACGCTTTCAGAACGCTGAAGAAGTATCGCCAGCGTCAGGAGGACCCAGTAGTCCCGGGAAAGATCAAGAGAGAGTGCGATTATCAATCCGAACGCTCCCGCCAACCCAAATGCAATTGAAAAGCGTAGATGATCGGACCTCAGGGATAGATTATCCCCCAGAGGTTGGAGCTTCTCTGCGATTGTGGAAGAGGACGACCTTCTTGGGGCCTTCGTCATCTTTAGCGCCGTTCGCCGTCTGGCGGCCATTTCCAGGATTACTCCCAGCATGGCCCATAGTCCAGCCAGCAGGCAGAGGACAAAACGGTCCCCCGCTGCGGCCACAGTGCCACCGCCGGGCAGGCCCACCCCTACAGAGAAAAGGACGCACGCCACCAGCCCGATAACCGTTGTGTCGGCGTATATGGCAATGAAAGAAGCAAGGAAGAAACCGAGCCCGAATAGCGGAACCCCGTACCATCCTGTCATCCCAACCAGAGTGCCAAGGGCCAGGGCAATGGCGTTTATCATAACCGCGACCAATAGGATCTTCACCGTTCTCCAAGAGTCTGGGCTTTTGGTCTCATCCGTGGACAATAAATATGTTCCCAATGCAAAAACCAGGCCCGCCGAAACGTTGGATGTGATCAGCCCCACGGCCATGGGAATGATTGTGAAGACCGCCACCCGCAGTCCCATGAACGTGTCGAGCTTACTCTTGTCGAAGGTCGTGATATCTCCTAGTGCTTTTCGTCTCCAGCCAGGTGGAAAATCTACTTGATTAATATCATCGACCATGTACCTAGTTATCCATTCCTGTGAATCTATCTATAATTATCCTTCCCAGTGCCCCTATGAAATCAAGGTAAGACCGAATCAATCACTTAACAGGCGACTCATGCAAAGGGCCATGGACTAGCTATGGAAGGTGGACGATGGGGAGCAACCACTCGACCTCTGGACTCGTCCTAGGTATTCTGATCGCTTCCTGCGGTGGATATCGATCCCTCCTCGGAAATGGTAATCGAGAGGTAAATACCCTCATTGCACCATGAACCAGCTGAACAGCGACGAAGCTTGATTATCCCCCCGATTTACGTAGCTAATGGTTAGGATGAATCGGGGCTTCTAAGCATGTCCGGATTGCCCTCCATTCCCCTATCTTTGATTCAATTGGCCGAGCATTTGCCGGGGAGGTTGATGTTAGACTCTTGAAGACTAATATGGATCTGAATTTTGGCTCTAGACGTACTTGATGATTGAATAATTCACAAGCTTTTCCGCCATTATAGAACACGCTATTAATTTTAGGGTACCGCTCAAAGAAATCGTTAAAATCATTGGGTATCTCGTTCTTGATCTTATTATCCGAACTTCCTTCCCTTCTGCATTCCTTAAGAACATCCCAGATCGCAATTCCGTGGATATTAAGAAATGCTATTTTTTTCTTATACGTCCTTTCTGGTTGAGAATCAAAAATCATGAAAATGATCTTCCAGAAGCTATTCCGGTTGTTGGCGTAATACTCTTCCTTTTCCAGCGATTCTCTACCGGGCATGGTCCCGAGAATAAGGACTAGGGAATTATCGTCGACGATGGCTGAAAACGATCTTATTATATGCGGCATGTTCAACCCTCGATTGATCGGCATAAGTCATAATCCTTAAGGCCGATCAGGCTACGATTCAGAGGAACAAACACATTGACGATCCTTCCAAATTTGATTATCTAGCACAGTCCGCTATAATTCCGCATGGGTAATGCCCGGTCGTGTAGTAATCGCTAAGGCGGTTATTCGTGTGGACGTTCACTCCTCTCCTTTTAATCTCTTTCTTGCCTCGTCCAATGCCTTCATCGTTTCTTCAGAAGGCTTCGGGTAATGAAGATCCAACGAATCGATGGTCCGGGTGATGATATAGGCGACCAGCGTCCTGGACAGCCATTTCTGGTCGGCAGGTATGATGTACCATGGCGCCTCTTTTGTGCTCGTCGCCCCGAGCATCTTCTCGTAGACTTTCGTGTAGCTGTCCCAATACCCTCTTTCGTTCGCATCGGCCGGGCTGAACTTCCACTGTTTATCCGGATCGTTCAACCGGGCCAGGAATCTCTCCTTCTGTTCTTCAGGGGATTCGTGCAGGAAGAACTTCAGGATGACCGTCCCGTTCCTGACCAGATGGCGCTCCATGTCATTGATCGACTCATACCGTTCCTGCCAGAGTTCCTTCCCATTCTTCCTTTTAGGCAACCTTTGCCTGTCCAACAGCTCCGGATGGACCCTGACCACCAGGACCTCTTCGTAATAGGAGCGGTTGAAGATCCCTATCCTGCCCCTCCCTGGCAGGGCGCAGTAGCAGCGCCACATGAAATCGTGGTCCAGTTCCTTATCCGATGGAACCTTGAAACCGATGACCTCGCAACCCTGCGGATTCACCCCGGACATGACGTGGTCGATAATGCTATCCTTGCCCGCCCCATCCATTCCCTGAAGAACGATAAGGAGGGAATAGGAATCTTCTGCCCAAAGAAGTTCCTGGACCCTTTCCAGTTCATCCCTGCTTCGTTCCAGTATCTTATCCGAGTCTTGCTTCGACAGCCGCAGGCCGTCGAGCGTGAGGTCATCGCACTCTTTCCAGCTTGTGGGGTAATCCTCCAAATTTATCTTCTTGCCCATCGGAGCCAATGTCCTCTCGATCACTTTGTCGTTGTCGTCGTCCATTCCATATCACAGGCGAAGTGCTCTAGGAAGCCGACAATATTTATGCTTGGAGGTGTGCAAATGGATGGGGCTCATGGCTTCAAGAGAACGTTATCGACTTCGAATTTTTCCCTCTTCGACTGATTGTGGATAATAATAGACCGTTCATGCGATGGGTGACCGATGAATCGTATCTCGCACCCTCGACGTTTGGCGTTATGGTGTCGACCGAAGAGAAGATAACGGGTTTCGGGAACGTTACTTCATGAATATCAGTGAGTGAAAATCAGTGCAA
Source organism: uncultured Methanomassiliicoccales archaeon (assembly GCA_963755265.1). Lineage (GTDB taxonomy): Archaea > Thermoplasmatota > Thermoplasmata > Methanomassiliicoccales > UBA472 > DASXVU01. The sequence continues at coordinate 10,646 of CAVWKV010000035.1, forward strand.
TCCCCGTGATCTGGCTCACGAAACTGGCATCACTGTTGTTTTTGAACATAACGCCAAGCATCATGGCGAGAGGAGCGTTGCCGCCTGCCCGTTGTTTCTGTAATGAACTAAAGGCCATCATCGCCATGATAATAAAAGAGACCACAGAGAGACCGAGGAATGCGGTGAGCAGCAGCATCAATAGGTCCAAAAGAAGGATCGCCAGTGACCCGGCGATGGCGCATGCGATCAGAACGACCACGGATTTGGCGACGAGACGATCAATGCCAAAAAGAGAGCGGCCTTCAAATACAGCTTACGTGGAGTATCAGAAACTACCCGAAGTCCAGCCGATCTCATCCTTTCCCGGCATCGGATACGGAGCCTTACTGATCTGGGCGGAGATCGCCGACATCTACCTGTTCCCGGACCGGAGCATCTCTGCTCCTACGCCGGGCTGACCCCGACGGTCACTGTGTTGATTTTACGTAACGGAAGCAAATGCTTCTTCCTCCGTTAGTACGATTTGCATAGGAATGAAGTGGTGCGGTGCATACCCCGGAAAATTCGACTTAAATTAGAAAAATATTTTTCATGGGCGTCTTATTTAGCCAAGGTTTGCCATTGGGTGACTGGGTTATTTCGAACCCAGTGGTTTACAATGGAAAAGGAGACGGGGATGAGCGAGGAAGTCATCACGGCCAGCGAGATAGAGCAAATCGCCAGAAAAGACCTGACCTTCCAGCGGTTCATGTTCAGGAGGGCTTGGGGTATCTACAATGCCATATGGGGCTCCATAATCGCCTATTCCGTCCTCTTTTCCGATCCTTCGCAGCTCTCCCCCCTGAAAGGGGATTTGGCTTGGCTGGTTTATGGAATCATTACTCTTTCGGTCGTAACGATAGCCATTATGGCCACCGTTCGCATAAACAGGAAGAATGATCGTACCCTGCAGCTACGAAGGGTCCTGCGCCCAGATGGCAATGATACCAAGCTGACTCGTCACTTTGTGGGGCGGCTCTTCATGGCGTGCATTCTAATGGCTTTTGTCTCAGAGCTCATCGCCGGATATTATCTGCCGTCTTATGTCGGAATGATAAGCTATGCGTTCATGATCCCCGTGGGGTTCTTGTATTATTACCAGTTGAAACGCTCTTTTCAAGGAAGATTACCGAGCGAAGGCATCCTGGCAAGCATATTCTTTATTAGCAGCATTGTCCTGAGCTTCTTCGTTTCGCTTCCGGGATCCGCATTAACGAACGATGGTTTAACAACATACTTTTGGGTCGCGACCATGTTTGTCTTTTACTTGGCCTCGTTGTTCGCTCTATACCACGCTCCCGAGGAGCTGGAGGCGATGAGAGAGGGATGATAGAGGAGCATCCCCCTTCCGAGATCGAGGCGCTGGACGCGCTTCGCCTGCAGTTCAACGACTCTTCGCTAAAGTCCTCGACAAGGGTTCTAATTCTGATATCGCTGGCCCTCAACCGCAAGATGAGCTTCGTAAGCCTGATGGGTCTGACGGGAATGGGGAAGGGGAGTCTGACCAACCATCTGGAGAAGCTAGAATCGTCGAGCTATATTATCACGAAAAACAAGGCGACCTTCAGCGGCAATAGGACGGTCGTGGAGATAACGGAGAAGGGGCTGGACGCCTACAACAGTCTGCTGCAGACCTTGAACACTTTCAAGAAGAAAGAATAATCTAGGCAATTTTTAGTTTATTTCTTTGCCAGTAGGGGTAAGTTGCGAGTTCAATCCACAAATGATTTTAATCATCTGGCATGAACAAAGTCGTTCAAAATTTGAACGCGTCTCGGGGTGTAAATACACTTCGGACAATGAGGATGTGAGGACGGTGGATCTGTTCCAAAGACCCTCGCAACAGTCTTCCCGAGGGGTCGACCCTCGACCAGGAAGCCTTGACAGGGAGGTCGAGTCAAAGAAAAAGGTGAGAAAATGAGAGCATTTACAATTCGCCAGAAGGTCGGTACTATGAGGCAAACCAAGATGAACGAGAGTAGGGATGATTATGTTTTGTCGGGGGGGTGAGGTTACGAACGCGGCGATAGTAGTCAATAACTTGTCCAAGATCTATGGTGACATCCGCGCCGTTGACGGCCTCAGTTTCGAAGTGCAGCAAGGCCAGGTGTTCTCGCTCCTCGGTCACAATGGGGCGGGGAAGACCACAACGGTCGAAATCCTTGAAGGTCTGCGGAATCCTACCTCCGGAAAAGGCACCGTCTTTGGCGTGGACATAACTAACGATTACGGCAAGCTACGGAGCAAAGTGGGCATCCTGCCCCAGGACTTCGAGCCCTTCGAGCGCCTCACACCCATGGAGGCTGTGGAGTATTGGGGTTCGTTGTACGACGTCGAGCGGTCCAAGCAGCAGATCAAGGAGCTGCTAGCGAGTGTGGACCTGGTCAACCGCAAGGACGTCAGGGCTCAGCATCTTTCCGGCGGAGAGAAGCGGAAGCTGGGCATCGCCATGGCCATGGTCAACGAACCTGAACTCCTCTTCCTGGACGAGCCAACGACCGGCCTAGACCCCAAGGCCCGCCGGGACCTATGGGGCCTCATCACCGGGCTTAAGAACAAGGGCACGACCATATTCCTCACGACCCACTACCTGGATGAGGCCGAGGTGCTGTCGGACCACATTGTCATCATGAACAAGGGTAAGAAGATCGCCGAGGGCAGCCCCAAGGAGATCATCAGTAAGTACGGCCGCACCCCTGTACTAACCCTGGCCGATATCGGGCCGAGAGGTCTAGGAGAATTACGCCGCATGGACGTGCAGGCCAGCCTCCAGGATAATGACGTTATCTTGCGCGTTACCGATACCCATGAGATCCAAGACATCATAGTCCGCCTCTCTCAAGCGGGGGTAGAGGTGAAGGACATGTACATCAAGCGCGACTCGCTGGAGGACGTTTTCCTTAATCTCATCGGTGCCCAAGAGCGGGAGGTGGTGGCGCAATGAGCCGGTTGAGAGGAGACATGAGGGCCTTCGCGCGAATGTACATGCGCTCAAGGGCGGGGATGTTCTTCACATTCCTGTTCCCGATACTTCTGATACTTTTGTTCGGAGCGATATTCTCCAACAACTCCAGTCCCATCCCCCTGCCAGTGCAGAACCTCGACGGCGGACAGGCGTCCGTGGAATTCATGGATGCCCTGAACCATACCGGAGTGATTCAAATACAGGTCATCCCGGCGAGTGAGAACCTGAACAGCTACATCAGCAACAATTCGGCAAGCATCGCTCTGCAGATACCGGCAAACTTCACTTCGGACCTGGATAATCGAATGACCGACCCACATGCGCCGATGGCCACCGCGACCCTGTTCGGCGATCCATCGAAGACGGTATACCAGCCGACTCTGGGTACCACTAACGGCGCCGCCGAGGCCATGAACTTCCACTTGGCCAACGCCACATCGATCGTGGCGGTGCAAGCCCAGACCATTCCCTCCGTCAAAGGCTCCAGCTATATGGACTTCTTCCTGCCTGGAGTCGTTGGCATGACGGTGATGACCGTATCGCTGTTCGGAATGACGAACATCTGCTCCAACTATCGATCGAAAGGTTATTTCAAGCTGCTAGCCACGACCACAATCAAGAAGCATGAGTGGATGCTGAGCAAATTCGTCGTTTACTCCATAATCCTCATCGCTTCGTTGCTGGTTTCGTACATGATTGGAGTGGCGGCCTTCGGAATGACCTCTTCACTCACGGTATTGACATTCGCCTTCATCCTGGCCGGAGCATTCATGTTCGTTTCAATGGGCATGCTCATCGGAGTAGGTATCAAGGACGAGGAGAGCGGGGTGGCCATAGCCAACGCCATCGGCTTCCCCATGATGTTCCTGTCGGGCAGCTTTTTCTCCGTCCAGAGCTTTCCCGGCTTCCTGCAGGGCGTAGCAGCGTTTATGCCTCTGACTTATCTGAACAACGGGCTTCGGGACACAATGATATACGGCAACGACGCATCGGCACTGCTCAACCTGGCGGTCGTACTCTGTCGTCGGGGTCATTATGATGATAACTGCGTCCAGGCTGATGTCGTGGAAGGAAGCGTGAATATGGAGCGATCTCGAACGGTCCTCGGGACGACCATGGCCGTGCTGGTCATCCTCCTCTTGTCCGCCGTAATCTTTGGCCAGGTGGTGAATTGGTCGAATGGGCAAGCACCAAACGACTTCTCGGGCTTGATCATCGGCCTGATTTTGGTCCTCGTCTTCGTCGCCATCCTCGTGCGGTTGTCATACGGAGTCGTTTATGGTCCTTTGCCTCGCCGTCACCACGGGCGGCGGTATTTGGACGAGCCATGGGGCGGG
>CAVWKV010000036.1:0-60227 GCA_963755265.1 uncultured Methanomassiliicoccales archaeon
CAATTATGTAGTAATTAATTAACTTGAATATTCATTATTTATCTATGATTTATTCTAATAATATAAAATTATCTACGCTACGATACTTTATGTTTATCTTGATTATCACATATGTATTAACTAGAAAAATAGCCCTTAATAATGAGGATAATATACCCGGGCACCTCGTTGATTAATGTAAATATAAATATATTTATTACAACAAATTCCAAATTATTTGACAGCTAGATTTAATATTATTGTTAAACATATATTGAGTACTAATTTTATTATATTATTGTTTGTATACATAATTTTTCAAAAATGAACGCAAATGTTACGACTATTCTCGTGTCCTTGAAATCGATAGAGATTCTATATTTGAGGTCCGGTTATCCTTGCTCGTGCACCTCAGCATTGCATGCGACTTTGACGGGACGATTACAACCGTTGATACGGCCGAATTAACTCTACGAAAATTCGCAGCCGGAAAATGGGAGGAATTCGATATTTTGCTAGGAGAGGGCAAGATTTCCCTAGAGGAATGCATGATCGAACAATTGAAGCTAATCAAAGTGTCGAAGGAAGAAATCATACGAATGCTCGATTCGGCGGTAGTCTTGCGGTCTGGATTCGAAGAATTGGTTGAATTCTGCAGAATAAAGGATATTGAGTTCACCATATTAAGCGCGGGTCTTGATTTTTATATTGATCACGTCGTAACAAAGTACGGTTGGAACAACTTGAAAAGGGCCTCCGGAACCACTACGTTTACTGCGGACGGTATTTCGATAGAATTCCCGAAGCATCATTTCACAGATTCCAAGACCTTCAAAGAGGATTTTGTGAGGAGGCAAAAAGAGGAGAAGAAGGACGTCTGGTACTTTGGAGACGGAACATCAGACCGAGAAGGTGCGCTGGCAGCGGACATGGTATTTACTGTTGCCGGTTCCAGGCTGTCTGAGATAATGGACTTGAATGGTAAAATCCACCGTGATTTCCAGGACTTTGGGGAAGTTTTGATGCTTCTAAAGAATTCCCTGGCCTGAACATTTTGTTAAGTCTTCCATGAGTTTGTAATTCTTTATTGAATTTTGGAGTGCATCTAGGTAGATAAATATGGATGAGATTAAATTTAGCATACTTCGTAATTAGAAATAGCATATATCGATAAATATGCATTTATTATAGCTCTATACTTAACGATATTTTCAAGATGGAAGTATAATTATGATCTGTTTCACACACTCGCTATCCGAGTGGAGCGATATGATCATCATCAAGAACGCAATCGAGGCATGTTGCATCTATATAATCGCAAATCTTTGAATAACGAGCAAGAACGCGAGATTTAATATAAAGACTCATAACTTTTATTATTTTCTGCAGAATACTTGTCGTTTTCGGAATGGACAAGAAATGGATAATCGACCATGGAGTTTTGTGCAGAATTGATCATTGGTCGTTAAAAAGTCCGGCCAATGGGGGATTAGCCTGACAATAGTACCTACCAGGGGCAGTCCACATATCACTTGATACCAAGATCGGTTTGGATGAATCTTTTTGGACATACGATAGGATTGATTCTTCCGTCTATGACACGAGAGGTTCGGACCAAACAACACGGTACGTTCTCACTGATTCCAAATTGGTCGTTAATCTGTAAACCGTTTGTATCATGCCAAACGAATACTTGATCGTGATGCTCTCCGTGGACATGGTGATCGCCTTGAGTTCCGGATTGTGAACAGCGGACGGAATTGTCAAGCAGCCAAACTGGTAGAAATCGAACTCCCGATCTTGCCCCGTATCGACAAGGGCAAGTCGGGTTCAATGTTTATTTCTGTTCGGATGTCTTGGATTGAGAGGATTCATACAGATCGCTCAATTCGTTGAGGAACTGATCATATGTTTTCCGGAACTTGAGCTTATACAGCCGATCCCGTGTCGCAGGTGTGACCTGTATGCTCGTCTTCTTTTCCTCTTCCGCCATCCCGATCCCTTCTATTGCCGAACGAAGAGTCCCATCCCTTCGATTAGCTAACCCGGCTATAGCAACCTATAGCACAATGCAATATATATGTTAGTATAAAACAATGTCTATTGATGAAATACTTCATTCATATCGAGTGATATACAACAACAATATTGATGATTCAATTATAATAAATAATACAAATAGCACAATAAGCAACGATAGTTTATTGTCCATTATTGCGGAAAATGGTGAACAACGGTCTCCCGAATATCGACTTGAGAATCACCTTTTCGCACGAAAAGGCTAGGATTTTTGTGCACGCGGAACAGAAGAGGGAACTTTTATCTTCACGCCGTTAAGGCAAAGCCCGATCTCCCACTCGCGAACGGTCCGGCGGAGTTAATGCGATAACACACTTCGGATACGTGTTAACAATGTACATGCGCTTTCATTGATAGTCATTATCTATCACGGAACGGGACTCCGGTTTAACACCTCGAGGTCGTGAAGATACTTCAAACGGCGAGTAACATAAGGTCCGCTTTCCTTGCCAAACGGGATGTACTCCGAAACATAGAGCTTGTTCTTGACGAAGGCTAACTTCGTTTGGTCTGCAAGGCCCTTCAAGAAACTGAACTCGACCTTATCGGTGTCCACGGTACCGGAGAACTTCATCCAATCGAGTATCTCCGGGTCGTGGGTCGCGACACAATAAGGTTTCTCTAAGTAGGTTAGCGCTTGGACTAAAAGCTTGTAACTTTCATTGGTAATGTGGAAATCGAGATCGTCGCCAACGTAAGCACCCTTCACCAGGCGGATCCTTATGTTCTCTAAACCCTGCAGGTCATCGAGATCATATAAAGTCCGTTTCAGGTACGCCTGCAAGGCCATGGTGACTGGCACCCCAGCCGCTGCGCAGGCCTTGGTTACCTCGATCGTGAAGTCGATGCTTTGCTTCCCTTCCATGTCTATCTCAAAACCGACATCCTGGCAGAGCGCTTCTTTCGCCAGAATCAGAGCGTTCTTTTTACAGAGATCGGCGTCGAAAATTGTACCCAACGCGCTAAGCTTAATGGAAATGGATGCCTTTAGTTTATTCTGGTGTACCTTCCCTATGCAATCCAGATAGGCGACCCTGGCCGAGTCGGCTGCCTCCTCATTGGCTGCATACTCTCCTAAGACATCGATGATGCACCTGATGCCTTGGGCGTTCCTCGTCTGGCACCATGCCAGTGTACTCGGCCAATCGGGAAGCGTCCATCGGTCAGGTTCCGAATCCATGCGGTGAATAGCGAATGTAGAACCATAAATAGGTTATCACTCAGGGATCTAATGGATCAAAAGGGTCTGTACATCCTCATCGATGATCCTCACCTTGCTCTTCTTCTTGTCCCTTATCCGGGATGCCAGCAGATTCTGGGTATCATTGAATTTGGAAACCTCTACGATGGCCTGGTGAGATGTTCTTACCATTATTCCGTCCCAACGCCGAAAACCTGCATAGGCAGGATTCCTCAGCAAACGGGAGATTGAATAGATGGTCCATCCATTCCCTCGCCGAGTTCGAATATCATTCTGGTTCAGTCCTTCGGCGATCTCTTTCATCTTCTTACCGGCCAGATAGGAAGTGAAGACCTCCCTGACTATGACTGCTTCAGGCTCGACGATGGCCAGATCATCGTCCTTGATGCAATATCCATAGGGAGGGTTGAACCCCAGAAGTCCTTTCCCGGACTCAGCCTTCTGTGCCATGCCCATGTAGGTGCGTTCGCCTATCTGTTCCGACTCTAGCTGTGCAATGCGCTGGATGATGTCCACCACGAAACGGCCGACAGCGTTCGAAGTGTCCAAGGACTCGTTCATGCTGGTGAACTTCTTGCCCCACTTTTCAAGGTCCTCCATCATGGTCATGAAGTTCTTCGAGTTACGGTGGATACGGTCCATCTTCATGACGAGGATCAGGTCCCAACGGTTCTTCTCGGCCATCATCCTTTGATATGCTGGCCTCTTCGTGTTCCGCCCACTATGACCATCATCGATATAATAATCGGCGATATCCCAGCCCTGAGCCTCGCAATAGGCCGCGAGTCTCTCTTTTTGGGCATCCAGTGAGAAACCTTCTCTGGCCTGGTCTTCAGTAGAAACCCTCGTATAGATCGCGACTTTCACCACAGCCAGATCCCATCCTTTCCAGACTAAATGAGTGTATATATGCGGGTCGATTTAAAATGCCTTATGAAAACTGGAGACTAAACGAATAGTTTCATACTGCTGTTGCCTGTGGTAAAACGAGGACCGAGCGACGCACTGTGACGACCTTCCTTGAACTCTTAGCCAGAAGTTCCTGAACCTGCTCGAAAGTCCCGACCTCGATCAGCTGGATATGCTTTCCCTTTTGAAGGATTTCGTCCCAGACCGAATAGCCAGTGTAAATCGGATTGGTCAAAATGCCATAGATGGTTCCCTTCTCCCATTTGGTTTCGTGTTTCGTCGGAACCTGTTGGAAGTTCAACTGGGCTGCGATCTGCGAAAGGGGACAGCAATCCAGATATTCCTTGAATATATGCTGGACCACAGCTGCCTCGATCGGCACCGGCACCAGGTTATGTGCGTCCCAAGCATATCCGTATGGAGCCGGGAAACCAAGCAACCCTTTACCTTTCTTTGCTTTCTGGGTCATTCCGACCTTGACCCTTTCTCCGATCTGTTCTGACTCTAGCTGCGCGATGCGCTGAATGATGTCCATGACGAAGCGGCCCATGGCAGTTGTTGTGTCGAAGCTCTCCTGTGTCGAGTTGAATTCCCTGCCAGCATCCTTGAGGGCGTTCATCATGAAAGCAAAATTGATCGAATTACGATGGATACGGTCCATTTTTAGGACGACTATCACATCCCACTTATCCATATCTGACATCATTAATTTGTAAGCTGGACGCTCTATGGAACGACCGCTGTGACCATCGTCGATATACTCTCCGGCGACGACCCAGCCACGCGCTTTACAATATGCGTTGAGTCGCTTTACCTGAGCGGCAATGCTGAAACCGTCCTTTGCCTGGTCCTCGGTGGAGACCCTCGCATAGATCGCAGCACGCATCGCTCTATCCCCTGTCTGACATTATCGAGCCAATAATTGATAATAATCTGACAATAGGCCGACATTTGTCTGACAACTATTAATATCCTTCAATGGGCAAGTATTTAGACAAGTACAATTCATTAATTATTTAGCTATATACGTTATTGTCGTAAATAATAATTAATAATGCAATTATAAAGAAATCGAAGAAAATTCAGGATTGTATCATGCTAAATTAATGATGTTAGTAAAGATACTGTATTAACAATTATTACCCCGTCCCATTCCGAACCTTTAATACACAAGATTGAATGCTCGGGAGTAGGTCGTTAGGAATCCAACGAGAATCCTTAAACGATAATAATATTGAGGCCGGATCATGGCTGAAAAGAAGATCGCTGAACTCAAGGACAGGGAAGAGGTCACCATCGAGGTGACCGTAACTAAGATAATGCCAGTACGTCAATTCACCAAGAAGGACGGCGGCCAGGGAAAGGTTAGGAACGTTAACGTCAACGACGAAACCGGCTCCTGCAGGATTGCGCTTTGGGACGCCGATACTGATATGATTGAGGCCCTTAGCATCGCAGAGGGAACGAAGTTGAAGTGCGTAAACTGCTTTGTTAAACAAACAGACTTCGGCGTCGATATCTCAAAGGGACGAAAGGGAACGATAGAAAAAATCTAAACCATTCAAACCTTTTCTATTATTATTGATATCATTAATGATTTAACTATTTTAGTATCGAGCTAAATTTAGTTTTCTCACCAACATTCGGATGGTAGCCAGTGTTTTAATTCAGTCTATTTAAATAAATATATATGATATTATTATTTGGATATATAAGATGTGAATTGCTCTCCATTTAGGTCAATAGGATTGTGAAAAAGAGAAAAGATGAGAAAAAAGGAAAGAATTTCGATCTTCATGGGCTCTTTTTAACCTTCTTGCGAAGCAGCAGAACTCCACATGCGATCGCTGCGATGACCACTATGACAACTATGAAGATTATGATCATCATCGAATCTTGTCCCAATCCCGTACTTCCCGTACCTGACGAGATCAGCGATACCGGTTCCACGCCTTGGTAAGAACCGATCTGCGATATCTCGTTGGTAGCGTTGGCCGGATCGGCCGATGTCATTGAGATTTCAGTGTTCAGGTTCACCGAGTTGGTGATGCTTCCGCCCGGCAGGGTGACAAACCCGTTCAACATGCTAAGCTGCGGCTGAATTAATGCTGTGGCCAGGAACCCACTGTTCGGCGAATAGTACAGATGTGCACCCGACTGCTTTTCTTTCACGTCGAAGATTGTGATGTTATTACCGGAGGCATCACTGATTGATTTTGTGCCGACACATTGCATGGATGTCTGGACATCCTGTTCGACCGGTTCGATTGTGCCGTTGTTCAGCTGCATCGTGCCAAGTTTTGTCAGGTCCTGTATGCGGACCGAACCATTGAATGCGCCATTTTTATTGACCATACTGGATGTTGTTGACGAAGGCAGACCGGTGGCGTTGAAGTACCCCTCGGCATCGCCTTCAAACGTCGCCTTTGAATCGACGGTCCAGTTGTCGCCCACGGCGAGCGGGAACTCAAGAAGCGATAATTCTGGTGCAAAATCCACCGTTGAGTTGAGTTTTAGGTGCAGGGACTCGTCGATCGCATAGTCCTCGAACGTCATGTTGACCTTCATTGGTAGGGCCCCGCTGGTCGTATAGTTTGGGAAATTGGTGGCGTTGAACGTAAGCCGTTCGTCCAATACACTGGTTGAGGTCACGCTGATGATGCCCATAGTCGTCTTATCTATTGTCGCGTTGCCGTGTGAAGTGACCAAGAAATTAAGGCTGGCATTTCCGCTGATGACCTTGTAGACCTCGGTCATTTCGCTAATGTTATAGTTACCGGCGCGAGGCAGGTAGCCACTTAGTTGTGCATTGAAATCGCCATGGATGCGGAGGCCGGTGCTGTATTCCAGTAAATAGGTGTCCTGCGTCACGTCGGCCACTTGGAAAACAGTCCAGGCGCCTGCTGACCCGGTGAGTTGAAGGTTATCGATGGTGATGTTACCAAGCACCGCAAGGTTGTCCAGCATGTTCTGGTTCTCCCCCAGCACATTCGATAGGTTTTTCTCCCCCCGACCGCCCAGGTCTGTCCTTTGGTCCAGATGGGCAGCGGTGCTGTCTGGTTCTCGGCCATCGACGCGGCTGACGAGACGATCAGAAGCGAAAGGATAGCAACGACTGAAAATAACTTAGCGGACGAACTGTGCAGAATGCTCATTGGCATGGTATCGCACAATCATGATATGTTATTTTTGAGCATATCTGGAATTTTGAAAACAATGGAGGATGTCCCCGTAGTTACCGACGAATCCTTCAGACTAAGAAAATCAAGGTTAGCCCGGTAGACAGTAAGCAATAATCTGATGCAATTCTGGCAAGGAAAATATTGAAAAGAAAGAGGTTTGATTAAGGCGTTTGAGCGCTTGATACGCTTACATCATGCCGGGCATTCCGCCCATACCGCCCATTCCCGGCGGCATTCCTCCCTGGCCTGGCGGCGCCGGGGGTGCCTTCCTGGAAGCGATGACGTCGTCGATCCTCAGGATCATGTTGGCGACCTCTGCGGCCGATTTCACTGCCTGGGTCTTGACGCGGAGCGGCTCGATGACGTTGAGCTTCAGCATGTCGTCCGGCTTACCGGTGTCCAGGTTGATGCCCATGTTCTTGCCATTCTTCTTCTCGTGCGCGCTCTTCAACTGGATGACCACATCGATGGCGTCCAGTCCGCCGTTCTCGGCGAGGGCCCACGGGATGACGTCCATGGCATTGGCGAATGCCTCGATGGCCAGCTGCTCCCTCCCTCCGATGGTGGAAGCATAGGATGCGAGCCTGAGCGACAGTTCGATTTCCGGAGCTCCTCCACCCGGAACGACCTTTCCGTCCTCGAGTGCCACTCCGACGACGCGGAGCGAGTCGTGCACGGCGCGCTCGACCTCGTCGATGACGTGGTCTGTGCCGCCACGGATGATGATTGAGACGGCCTTCGGGTTCTTGCAGTCGGTGATGAATGTCATCTCTGCCTCGCCGATCTTCTTCTCCTCGACCATTCCAGCGGATCCTAGGTCAGCAGCGGTGAGCTCTTCTATGTTGCCCACGACGTTGGCCCCAGTGGCCTTGGAAATCTTTTCCATATCGGACTCCTTGAGCCTCCTGGCGGCAAAGATTTCCTGCTTTGCGAGATAGTGCTGTACTAGGTCATCAATGCCCTTCTGGCAGAAGACGACGTTGGCCCCGGCGGCCTTGATCTTGTCGGCCATCCTCTTTAGGGTCGACTCTTCTTCGTCGAGGAAGCGCTGCATCTGCGACGGGTCACGGATCTGGATCTTGGCCTCGACCTCTGTCTTCTTGATCTCTAATGCGGCGGAGAGCAGAGCGATCTTGGCCTTCTTGACGACCTTAGCCATCCTTGGGTGCACGCGCTCTTTGTCGAGCACGATACCCTTTATGATCTCGGTGTCGGCGATCGAACCGCCAGTCTTCTTCTCCACCTTGATGTTGTCGACATCGACTGTCCACTTGCCAGAGCCGTTCTTCTCGGCGATGGCTTTAATTGCCTGGACGCTCAGGTCGGCGAGGAAGTCCCTCTGTCCGCCCACGCTCTTGCCGGTCATGGCCGTCATGGCCACCTTGGTCAGCATGTCGCTGTCCTCTGAGGTCACTGGGACAGCGATCGTGTCCAGCACCTTCAATGCCTCGGCGGCGGCCATCTTGTACCCGTTGGCGATGATCGTCGGGTGGATGTTCTGCTCGATGAGCGACTCAGCCTTCTTCAGGAGCTCGCCGGCGATGATCACGGACGAAGTCGTGCCGTCTCCGCACTCGCTGTCTTGTGTCTTTGCGACCTCGACGACCATCTTGGCAGCCGGGTGCTGTACGTCGATCTCCTTTAAGATCGTGACACCGTCGTTCGTGATTACGACGTCTCCCATGGAATCAACGAGCATCTTGTCCATGCCCTTTGGTCCCAGGGTCGATCTCACTGCGTCAGCAACCGCTCGGGCCGCGGCAATGTTGTTCGTTTGCGCGTCCCTGTTCTTCGATCTCTCTGTGCCTTCCCTGAGCACAATGACCTGTTGTTGACCATTACCCATTCCGTATGACATTAGAAATCCTCCGTGTGGGCGGTATTTTAGTGCTTCTATATAAGCTTTCCTTGACTAAACCAGTTATAAAGCCTACATATGGCAGTGGACATGAAGGTTGACCTAGAAGATCACGACGAACTCTTGTGCAGCTCGACATCTGTGCGCGGATATGGGACCCCGATACCGGCCTTCGTCAGCTTGGCGAAGGCCCTTTCCTGATAGTCGGAGATGGCCTTCTTCCGAACCAACGAATCGTCGATCCAGATGTAACAAACGAAGTCGAGCCATGAATCGTTGAAGTTGGCAAGGGTCACGATCGGGACAAAGCCTGGGTCATGCGAGGAGCCCGGAAACTCTATGGCCGCTTCCAATAGTAGGTCCTTGACCTTGTTGGTATCCGCCTCATAAGGGATGTGCAAGTTCGCGCGAAGTCGCATCTTTCGGTCCGGGCGGATCACATTGGTTATCCTTTTCTTCGCCATGATGTTGTTCGGTATGATCTGGATGGTATCATTGTCTTGGTCGTACAGGCGTGTCGAGCGCAATCCGATCTTCATCACCTGGAACACTTTGCCTCCATCCATCCGGACTAGGTCGCCAGAGCTGTATGGCCGGTCCACCATGATCTCCATGCCGCCGAAAAAGTTGGAGAGTGTCGGCTTGGCCGCAAGCCCGATGACCATGCCCATGAAGCCAAGTGTGGCGAGCAATGACGTCACATTGTAGCCCAAACGTGCCAGGACGATAGTAAGTCCGACTAACGGTATTATTATAGCGCCTAATTTCTCGGCCACGTTGACAGCCACGTCGTCGTACTCTGTATCCGTCTTGGAGGCGGCGTTCTTACCGTATTCCAGAACGATGCTGTCGAAGATCCTGTAGGACCACCATGTGAGCGTCAGAACCGTTAGAATGTAATATGCATCCTCGATGCCCGGTAACCATTCTCTGGGTAATGCCAGGATCTCCAAGGAGCTCTTCGCCCCGTATGATATTATGATAATGAATATAGGCCATTTGCTTATTTTCAATAACATGTCGCCCAATTGCGTCTCTGTCTTACGGGAGAGGAACTTGACGAAGGGCATGAGTATAACTATCAACAAACCGGCAATCCCCGCCCAGATCAGAGCGGAAATGACGAAAGTGGATAGGCCTTCATTGAAAGGCGCCGGAAGCGGGTTGGTGAACATGCCCAGGATCCGATTGTACTGAGATTCACCTCCATAAAGCGAGGAGATATGCAGGCTGGCATTCTTTACAACGATGATTTCGTTGGTCGGGTCGTCCATGCGAGTGATGTTCAAGGAGACAATGAACGAGTGGTCGGCCGTCGGCGCTGACCTCGACCCGGTGACGTTCAAGAACACTTGCGCGATTTCACCAGGTTTGACAATGACATAGGAAGGAGCGGTGACAACCGTCAGGTATTCATCCGGAACGCCAGCATAGATATCTATCAACAAAGAGGAATTGCCGCCGTTGAACACGTTCCAACGGAATGTGGCGGTATCGCCTGCAGTGACGGACTTCTGATAATTGTCAACGTCGAACACTTGGACCCCGGTGGATTGCGCCACTGATGCCGACGGCAACATCAATAATGAGATTGCCATGATCGCCAAGACGGCGAGCATCCCTCCGGAAACGGTTCGGTCCACTCTCATACAGAACGTTCGAGGATAATTAGGGCCATTATTAATTGTTGGCCTGCTCCGACCTGAAGGCGACCCTTTATTGCAATGTACATCATGGACATCAATCACCAGAATGTCAGTTATGCATGGATGGACATCATCAGCCCGAGGACGATAATGGACGGAATGAGATCTTCGAGATACGCGGAAGCCCGGCGTCGAGACGGAACGAACGGTGCAACGGAATCAGATCAAAGGACGGTGCTGTAAAACACCGATCGTTGTTTATATCTATATTAAAATTATAAATGATTGTGGTCCAATACGGACCACGGTTTATTTCTTCTTCCCCTTGGCTGGCGCCGCTGCTGCCTTGCCCTTCGAGTTCCAGGACGAGCCTTTCTTCTCGGTCTCTCCGGCCTTTGCATCTGCAATCTTTGCTGCCTCTGCGCCCTTCTTCTTCTTGTTCATGTTTTCACATCCAATAAATTGCAAGCAGGATCAGGGCGACGGAATCATCTTCGTCAAAGAACACCAAAACTACAAGCTTGAACCCTCAAGGTCGGCCATATTTATAGTCTATCGTATTGATATGAATAATATCGTCATTACATGAATTCTCAGAACATCATATTTATTGGTCCAAGGTCATCAGGCCTTATGGCTGAGATGCAAGTCATCGACTGGGATGGTTTGATCGCCAAGGTCCATGGACCATGCGGCGGATGTCCCAGGAATGCCACAAAGTCGCCAGTCCTTTTCAACCGAAGAACCGCTTTGAGCGATGTGGAGTTCATTGTCGTTTCTCAAGAACCTGGGTTCTGGCTGAGATCGGATCAAGCGAAAGCAGAAGAAAATCTTCAACGACTTTGTATGACTGGAAAACTCAACCTTTCCGAGATCAGGCAGGCGAACCCGCTCAGCAAGATACTCCACATATTCGGGAACTTCGACCCCTGCGGGGACAGGGTTTACTGGACCCATGCACTGAAATGTATTCCATCCCGGAGTGATCGGGACATCAACAAGGAATGGAGGAAGGTGGCCACCAGATGCAAGGAGATATTCCTCGACGAGATTCGCCTATTGGGGAAGAAGGATCTCAACGTGATCGTTTTCGGGAAGTATGCTCTCGAACTTTGCCTCCACGCACTCGATGACCAGGACATCGACCAAGAGTTGAGTATAAGCGAGTTCATGCAAAATAACAGATTACCTTTGGCATTCAAGTACAAGTTCAAGGATGGAACGGTCAAGAACATTACTCTCTTCGTATATGGAAATCCATCCAGCGAGGTTGTCAATATCAGAAAGAGCGGAGGAAAGATGACCGTGGAGGAGATACAGGATATAGAGACCTCACGGATCCAGGATGCGGTAAAGAGCAGGAGATGATGCATAATATGTTATTACGAATGGCAGAAGTCAACAAGATCCTCTCAAAGATAAAATCCTAGGATGGCTTAATGCGCATGGAATCGAAACATAAGACTTGTTTATGGAGTATAATGATGGTAAATTACACGGCACCTGGCACACATACGGAAGATAACTCTGCGATCGCGGAACCGATAGAAGGGGTCGGCACCAGCACGGTCGCGTTTGTCGGTGGTGCTTTGGATGGACCGGTTCTCGAACCTATCCTCGTAACGACGTGGGATCAATTCAGGAAAAGGTTCGGAGGAATGGACCAATCAAACAAAGGATACTATCTAGGATATGCAGTGTATTCTTTCTTCGCCAATCAAGGGCAAAGAGCGTACATAGTACGGGTCGCAGCAGATCCAACAGCTGACCGAGCGGGTGATGCGGGCCGAACTGATGTCGCATATCGCAAAGGATTGGCTTGTTTGGAAGCTCTTGACGATGTCGACATCGTAGCCATGCCCGATGGGACCACTATACTCGACCAGCAGGCATTGATAGAACACTGCGAGAAGATGCGGTATCGTTTCGCAATAATCGATTCCGCCCCGGATCCCAAGGAAGGGGGGGACGTTCACGATGTCAGGCTGCAAATTAGCAAACTTGATTCAACGAAGGGATACGCCGCCCTTTATTATCCCTGGATCCAAGTTCAGGATCCGGATACGAAAATAATACGGGTCGTTCCTCCCAGTGGAGCGGTGGCAGGCATCTACGCCCGCACCGATGTACAAAAGGGAGTCAATAGAGCCCCTGCCAACGAAGCGGTCATTGGGTCATTGGGCACCGAGGTTTCCGTAGATCAAGCAGATATGAACGAACTCAATCGTCTCGGAGTGAATGTGATAAGGAAGTTCGCCGGGCGAGGGATACTGGTATGGGGTGCAAGGACTACTTCCAGCGACCCCATTTGGAAATATGTCAGTGTCATTCGGACAATGATTCTATCTAGAACAATCGATCGCCAAAGGGACCGAATGGGTCACTTATGAACCGAACGACGACATAACATGGACAATGATCAAACAGTCAATCCAAGTTTTCCTTACCGCGTCTTGGACTAAGGGAATGCTATTGGGAACTAAATCGGAGCAAGCCTTCTTTGTCCGATGCGACAGAACCACCATGACCCAGGCTGATATCGACAACGGAAAAGTGATCGTTGAGGTCGGGGTCGCCTTGACAAGACCGTCAGAATTCCTAATAATCCAGATAATTCATGACATGGAAAAGGTCGGGCCCAGGAATTTGTTGGAACAAAAAGGCGAAACCCCTAGGAAATACGTCAAGAAGCATTGGTATCGGGACAATCAGTCGGCGTAACGACAATGATCGCCTTACCCCATCCATGCCTGGATCTAGAGACTGTCGTCAAAACGCTTGCTCGACCTTGATCGATGATTCGGCGCAGGACACGGCGATGACACGCTCTATGCGAACGGCTTGGTCTCGATCGGCCAATGCTTCCTGGAAACGGGCATGATATGGCTCAGTCTGCATTAACGGCATCTTCGAAATCGTCTCTTCCATACCCGGCCGATACCGCATCCGATCGATCATGATCCTCTTCGTGCCGGTGTTGGCAATCGATCTGACCAATTCATAAAAATCGCGTTCCGAAAGCATCGGCAGCACCGGCCCCACCATTGCATAGGTGTTCAACCCCGATGCTGTTAACTGCCGAAGAGCTTCCAATCGCTTCGATGGTAGCGTCGCCCCAGGCTCGAACGCCTGCGATATCCTATCGTCTACCGAAGTGATGGTTATCCCGACCTCTGGACTCTTCGTCTCACCAATCAGTTCGATGTCCCGAACAACCAGGTCTGACTTCGTCAACACTGAGATCGGGTTGTCGTGCCGGACGATCTCCATCAGGCATTTGCGGGTGATCAGGCAGCTCTTCTCCAGTGGTTGGTACGGGTCCGTCACAGTTCCTATGCCGATCACGCCCCGCTTGTTCTTGATCTCCTTGGCTAGCAGTTTTGGCAGGTTCGATCGGACCCCGATCTCCTTGCCCCATTTCGTTACATCTTTGTGCAGGACGTCAAGGGCGAAGCAATAGACGCAATCGTGCTCGCAGCCGACATAAGGATTTAACGCGTAATCAAGTCCTGGAAGGTTCGATCTCGGCAGCGCCGTAGTCGCCTTGACCTCGTATGCCCTCACCGTCGGAGGAGACATCTTTTCTTCCATCAGGAAGAAGTCCAGGTCATGCATAATCATCGATGCGCCTCTGCCTCATGAAGTCCTTCACGATCTCACTAGTGGCGATCCACCGGGATAATGGGATCTCCATCCTCCCCTGAACATGCGTAAGCGCTTCGTTCATCGAATTGAATTTAACTGGAGCCATCGTCAGGGCCTTCCGCACGTTCTCCCTTACGTTCCACACGCCTACCGGCATAATATAGCCGGGATGGGCCTCGCGGAATATGACCGCACCGGCCTGGCGACGTTCTTTCATCAGGACCTCGTTGCAGGCCATCCGCGCCGCATAGTAGCAACCGCCGATCTCTGCATAGTCCTTCCGTCCCTCGTAGAACTCATGCGACGAGATGATCTCGATCTGTTTACCCAGCGGATTCCATACCGTGTTCGGGTACCAAGCCTCGATCAGCTCGTAACGCCAGGATGTCGGCATGAACATGACGCACCAGCGGTTGTCCAGTTGGTCCCAGTCGTATACCCGGAACTCATTAATCAATGGATAGGTCTTGGTATGTTTGAGCATATCCTTGCCGATCATATCATCGACGGCAGTAATGCTCCACCTGGTAGGCACTAATTTCCGGTTCTTCTCCAGACCGAACGCCCCCACGCTGAATGCCTTCTGCAGCCGGGAGATTATGACCCCGTTCTTGTAAAGGTCGGTGACCGCCTGCGTCGCCAGCAGATCGGTGTCGTAATATGCCTTCTCTATCTTATGGTCGTACTTCGGGTTGGTGATGCTCAGATTCTCCAGACGTGCTGACGGCCCGAACGGCTGTATCTCATCGTCCAGAATGATCTTGCCTGATGGGCGTTTTGCGAAGTTCGCCTCCACATCCACGGAGTTGATCGACAGCCCCAGCTCCCGGGTGAAATCCACTATCTTCCCGCCATTCTGGAAGTCCTTCACCGAAACGCTGTACTTTCCCCGCACCAGCTTGAAGCGGAAATCGACTATCTCCTGGATGGACTTGCCCATCCACTGCTCCGGAGTGTCCATGATCGAGGTGTCGCCCATCTCAGGCGGCACTAACGGTCCGATGTCCACCTTCGGGTAGCCATAACGCCCAACGAACACCCCGGGCGGTGTGCTTCCGGCCAGGTCCAGGCCGTCTATGAGTTTGCGCGTTTTTGATTGGGAATAGAACTTGACCATCAAGGCGCAGGTAGGCTTCCCGCACAGGTTCTTCGAACCCTTGCAGATGACGCACGGACTACCGCGGGAAGTGGCTGCGCTGGTTGACGCCATGGAATTGAATATGTCTTTGGAACTGACCGATGCGATGGGCGTTACCATTCCGTTCCTTTCTTAGCAGGAATGGGGTATTTTACCTTAACTCCCAGCCCGCCGGAAATGGGCGAACCTACAATCCATCCTCAAGCTAGCCGCTTTCCGACGTTCGGTCCGGGGCTTTGGTCGTAAACGGTCCCGGGCTCCATGTACCAGACCCCGGTCACGGTTATTCCCCGCGCCTTGACCTTCTCGTTCATCATGTCCAAAACCGGGCCAGAGGTCTTGAATTCCTTGATCAGCGCATGGACCTGGTAAGCATTCCCGCCGTTCACGATCAGGACCGAGGGGCTCTCCCCCTTCTTCTTCATCTTCTCCATATTGATGTGGGTCTGCTTCATGAATACCACACCGAACACGATGGTGTTCGGGTCCGGGGCCGCCAGGCTTCCCAGCGGTACCGCATGCACAACCCCCTCCGGTGTTTTCGTCGCCAGCACCTTGACGCTCGTCGGATCGTTGAGCGCCTTCATGACAGCCTCGGGCAAAGCTACCAAATCCATCACCTAGGGAATCATTGGACGGGAAGATGATGAACCTTTGCCCGTTTAGTCCCGGTGAGGTCTTAGGACCATTGTCATCCGGCCCAGGCTATGAAGTTAGTACCGCCCGCCTCAGAATAATCATCTCCTTTGATAAAGCGGACATTGCTGGCGCTGATCTTGTAATCCCTTTCCACCAAGATGCTCGAGATGTCGTTGGTGATGCTACACGAGGTAAAGACCCGGTCGTTGCCTGAGGAGATGGCCGATTGTTCGCAGGCGGCCATGAGAGAGGACATGACCGCTCCCCGGTCCGAAAGACTTGGGTTGGTCAAAAGCAGCCTGATCGATACCATATGCAACCCCTCCAATGGCGCCTCCATGAGCAACGCCGCTCCCTTTGTGATCCCGCCATGATGGCAGATGAAACCTTTGCCCAGCGAATGCCGTAGGGCCATGTGGAACTCCGACGTGCAGTCCATACCGGGATATACGGCTGAACTGAGATGCTTGATCTCTTCGCTGCTCTCCTTCAGGTTCGAATCGTTCAATTCCCTTATTCCGCCGACGAAATATCCTGCGGGTCTTAGCTTCTTCTCGGCGAACACCGTGATGCCCACGGAACGGTATCCGAGGCTGGTATAGAACCGCTTGTTCCGCTCATTGTCGCTCATCGTTTCCACACCATACACACGGCAACCTCTGGAAGCTAGATATCCGTGACACGCCTCCATGAGTTTTTTGCCGATGCCTGAACCCTGATGATCGGGCAACACCTCCACCGGCCCGACCCATCCCACACTGCCCCAAACATGGCAATAGGCGTTACCCACCATATCATCGCCTATCATGGCGACCATGCATCCCTGGGGCTCCTCCTCCATGGCAGCCTGGATCATCTTGCCTGGCCTGATCGGGTACTCCACCGGCCTGCCGATGTCCTCAGAGGCGACGCGGGACCAGGTAGCCCTGCCAATCTCCTGCACAAATGGAATGTCGTCGACGACCATGGTACGCAGTTTGACGCGGCCTTGGGCCGAACGAGCTTCTTCTCTCCTTTCCATCTTCCCGGTCATAGTAGCAAAATGGCTTCACCGGTCATAAACGTGATGGGCACGTTTCCGATCAATCCGCTTGCTGAACGGCAAAATGAAAGGGCAGTTCCTCAAAGTCTAAAGGTCGGTATTGATCGGCCTCTAGGTCTGTTTTTCTCACGATTCAGATATAAAAGGACACTACCAGAAGCTAAAATGAGGCCTTATTGCGCTCTTTTAGTCCAGCTCTCGAATATCGATCTCATTCAGTGCCTAAATGGGTTTTGGGTGGATCAACCCAAAGTATTCCCTTCCGAGTCTGCGATCCCTACGAGGACACCGACCCCCATGAGACCACCATATTCGGATGGATCGCTCTGCCCCATTCTTTACGACCTTCTCGAAGTATTCATAAATGGATTCGACATGACTCGTAGTTTGTCGTCATTTTAGATTAGTTCCGCCCGATTGTAAGACTTTCTGTTGACATCGTTCTCATTCAGGATGCCGTTCTCGTCCGTCGGGATAGTTTGGAAAACGTAATAATTTGAGTCCAAAAGAAAATGAACCTCCAGTCGAAAACGGTCTAGTAGAGGTCCTTCGTTTCATTGACGTCCTCGGCGAGTGTCTCGAAATGTACCATGGTGTGACTTGTTCACCATATCCACTTGCGATACTCAATGAATTAAGATTTGCTTCTAACTCGTAGACTGATCAAAGCAGCCGTGGCACCAGCGGCGATGCCGTTATCGATGTTGACCACGACCAGACCAGGAGAGCAGGTCTGAAGCATCCCCATCAGCGCCGCTTCCCCCTTCCCACCGAAGCCATAACCGACTGACGTGGGAACGCCGATGACCGGAACGTCGGTCAATCCGCTGATGACCGTCGGCAGCGCCCCTTCCATGCCGGCGCAGACAACGAGGACGTCAACTCCCTGTTCCAGCATCCTGGAGAGTGGGTCCAGCATGCGGTGTAACGCGGCCACGCCGATGTCGTACTCGGTGAACACCTTACAGCCCATGGCCTCTGCAACGGCCTTGGCCTCTTCAGCCACTGCGATGTCCGAACTCCCCGCTGTCATGATCCCGACCTTACCTTTCATGATCGGGTTCTTCCGCTTGTCCACAACTATCATCCGAGAAGGTTCGATGTAACGGACCATCCTCGGGTCGATGACCTTCCTGACGGCATCGACGTGGGACTTCGATGCTCTGGATACCAGGATCACGTCCCGGTCCTCCATAACCCGTTCCACAATGTCCGCAACCATGGCCGGCGTTTTCGTCTCACCAAATACGATCTCCGGAATCCCCCGCCGTGCCTCCCTGGCGTGATCGAAGCAGGTGTGCTCACCAATGCGTTCCAGGAAATCGAGCTTCAGCAGTTGCTCTGCCCTCGCCTCGTCGATCTCCCCGCGCTTTAGCTGTTCCAGGATATCGCGGATGCTCATAGATTTCCCGATGCACTCCTCGCATATTTCCCTTTCTCCCCGGCGCTAGGTTTGAATACCAATTTCACCCCATCACCGAACGTGACGCCGGAAGAGAAATTGTCGAATCTACGTGCATTGCTCAAATCATATGGTTCCTTGGCCGTCGCCTATTCCGGCGGCGCCGACAGCACTTTGCTGCTAAAGGCCGCGCTGGACGAGCTGGGTAAAGAGAATGTCATAGCTTTGATTGGGGTTTCGGAAACCTTCCCTAAGAGCGAACGAGAGCAGGCTGTGGAACTGGCGGAGAGCCTCGGGGCAAGGCACATCGAGGTCATGACGAGGGAGCTGGACACCAAGGCTTTTGCGGAGAACACTGTCGACCGATGCTACTACTGCAAGAAGGAGTTGTTGACGAAGTTCCTGACGATAGCGAAGGAGGAAGGTTTCCTGACGGTCGCCGACGGAAACAACGCCGACGACCTTAAGAGCTCACGCGCTGGTCTACGTGCCGTCCGCGAGATGGGTACGCATAGTCCGTTAGCGGAAGCAGGACTGACAAAGGAAGAGGTACATCAACTGTCCCAGGAGCTTGGACTGCCGACCGCCGTCAAACCCTCCAGCGCATGTCTTGCGTCCCGGATACCTTTCGGGACGAGGATCACCTCGGAGACGTTGTCCCAGGTCGAGAGGGCGGAAGAGTTCCTCCGCGATTTAGGAATAACCCAGCTCCGAGTCCGCCATCATGGAGACGTGGCGCGGATCGAAGTAACCCCAAACGAGTTCTATCTGGTGCTTAACAACCGGGATTGGATCATCAAGGAGTTCAAAATCCTCGGATTTACCTACGTAACGATGGACATCCAGGGGTTCCGATCCGGGAGCATGGAAGAGCCGCTCAAAAAGAGGGCTTGATCCTTTTTACCGCGGTGAGCATGACAAACCAATGGTTGATGCTGGTCTCGCCAGCTACCATTCGGAAACCAAATTTCTCCTTCAGCCCCTCGCTGAACGCACCTACTAGGCGAACGATCTCTTCAGCGTCCGTTTGTTCAGCGGTTCCGGTCAACTGCCTCAGAGGTAGATTTCGAATGTAGGTCCTCATCTCCCGCGGTTCCAGGCCAGCGGAGGAGACCATATCCCTCCATTCGCTGGGACGATATTCCCTCACATGGGAACGGTCATGAAGCTCATCGAGCTTGTTCATCGTCCTATCGACCTCCTCGTCCTCCGGAACGCTCCGGTCATCGATGGCCATTATACCACCTGGCCTGAGGACCCGGGACATCTCATTCAACGCCCCTTTGATGTCACGAAAATGATGAGCGGCCCTTCGGCTAAGGACCATATCGAAGAATGAGTCAGGGAATGGCAGGGCCATAACGTCCGCTAGACACAGGTCCAGATTGTTCACGCCACCTTGTATTGACAGGTCTGCCGCTTCATCGAGCATCTCTGGCGTGATGTCGATTCCGACCACCCGGCGGACAAAGGGCGAGAACGCAAGGGCCGTATTCCCAGTCCCGGTAGCCACATCCAGCACCAGGGTGTGAGGGCTAGGGTTTGCCATACATACCATTCCAGAAAGAATCTCATGGTCAGCATGCTCCGGACTCATACGATACCATTTGGCGTTCTTACCGAAAACAGTCCTCACATCGTCGACCATATCACACCACGCATATGTACCGCGTGTCCGCCCTTAATTTGTTCGTTGTATTGCAGTGCTGAACACGGATAGCCATGAAAATCAATGAATATCCGGGGCATCGTAATCGAACTCATGAAGGTCTCGATCACACTCCTATCTTACGATCACGGTATCCTACGTCAGGTCCTGGACGTTTACAAAGACATCGTCGAAAAGGAATCGATCGATAAGAACCGACAGACTGCTACCGAAGGCGTGGAATTCCTATTGATGTTCATGGACCACTTCCACCATGGAAAGGAAGAACGGTTCCTGTTCCCGGCGGCCATTTGCGCCGATCCGGAACACACCGAGGACCTTCAGCAACTGTTCGAGGACCATCGGACGGCGAGAATGCTGGCCGAGGGAATGCTCACCTCAGTCCGTCCCGGTGGCGATGATGCGGAGTTCTACGATTATGCTGGTAGATTAGTCGAGCATATGACCGCCCACATCCGGAAAGAGGAGGATATTGTCTTCCCTGCGATCGAAGCAAAGATTGACGATGAGGAGGACATGCGCATCTACAAGCATTTTGAGGATTTCATAATGAACAATTTCATGGAAGACCTTTATCCATCGGCCGAGGCGTTCGCCGACAGGTTCCAGGATGCCGTGATGGGGAAGGATTTCTTCAAGGGTTCCAAGAACTAGCTCAGAGAGTGTCGTTGCCATTGAAGAATCATAGGACCACCCCCGATGAATGGAAAATGATGATCGTGGGAACATATCGGAAGAAGAATGGCGCCGAGGAGGAGATTTGAACTCCCGAGGTGAAACACCAGTAGCTCTCTCGCGAACGCCGTTTTTCGGCGATTCGAGGCTACCGCCTTACCGGACTGGGCTACCTCGGCTTGGTCATGCTGATGGCATTCCCCTATTTTATTCTTAGTGGAACAAATCAGACCGTCAAGCTGATGAACCGGGAGGGGCATTACCAGTGACGTAATGAACGAGATCGAGGTCATCGTCGACTATCGGGGCAAGACCGTCCCGGTGAAGGTGAACGAGGGATCGAAGATATCCGATGTCCTCGATGCCATGAAGCTCTACGCCGACGCGCATATCGTGCTCCGGGGCAGATTGCCCGTGCCAATAACCGAAACCGTCCACATGGGCGAGACGCTTAAAGTGATCAAGGTGGCATCTGGCGGCTGACCATACGTTTCAATGAAGCAATCCGGCGGATTCCAGCTCCTTCGTTATCTTTTCCACGGCAGTTTCGACATCCTGAGATCTTCTAGCTCCGGTGCATACAAGCTTTCCAGATCCGAAGAGAAGGATAACCACCTTTGGATCATTCATCCGATAGACCATTCCAGGGAACACCTCGGGTTCGTATTCCACTCTTTCAAGCCCCAGGGTTATCACCACCGAAGTGAGATTGATTGCATGCCCGACATCGGCCGAGGCGACGATGTTCTGGACCTCGAAGGTAGGGGTGCCACTGATCTTTACCCCGGTCTGCTTGACGTTCTGTGCCACCGTTTCTATGGCGCACTTGACCTGCTCTAGTGTCCTGGCACCAGTGCAGACTGCCTTTCCGCTCCGGAATAGCAAAGTCGCAGTCTTGGGAACCTTAATTCTATAGATTAGTCCTGGGAATGATTCGGGATCATATTCTGCTCCCGCAAGATTGAGGGAGAGGGCCTTGAGGTCAAGTTCTATTCCATAATTTGCAGATGCCACCATATTCTGAATGCAATAGTTCGAGATGTTCATGCCTCAATATGTGAAGACCAAGACCAGTATTTGCTGCCAACGGTGCACCTAATGATATAAGACGATACGCCCTCTCAACAATGTAAACAATTATCCGGCGTCGTGGAGGAAAATTGTTGAGCACGCGTTCTAAAAATCTAGGAGACGTGGCCGATACAGTCGACCCAAATGGATCAGACTCATGTTCCATTTATCATGATTTCCTGTAACATATCCATATCCATATGCGTTAATGCCTCGTCCACGAAGCGGTCTAGGTTTGACAACCAAACATTCCTAATGTCGCTCCCCGATCCAGAGCATGCGGTGGACATCGATAGACTGTCCTCCTCTGGAAACCTCATGCGCAAGTACGGAAGAACACCAAGACACGGCACGCCCAGCTCCTTCTCTAGACGACCTATCCCCTTCCCCAATATCGACCCGTCACCGCGGAAACGGTTGATGACGAAGCCTTTGACCAAGTGCTTATGTTCATCTGGGAGCAGGCAGTATGTTCCGTAGAGTGCCGCGAACACACCACCCCTTTCGATGTCTCCTGTCAATATTACTGGACTCTTGGTCATATGGGCGGTTGTCATGTTGGCCACATCGTGCTTCCTTAGGTTGATCTCCGCCGGGGACCCGGATCCTTCCAGGATTATATAGTCATGCATTGCCGACAGCCTTCCGAAACATTCTTCGATTGCCTCCAGGAACACTTCACGCCTTACACCATACCCGCGGTTCATGTCAACATATGGTCGGCCTTTCATGATGACCTGAAGTCCACCATCCCCCTTCGGCTTGAGCAGAATCGGGTTCATATCCACGGTCGGTTCTATGCCGCACGCCCAAGCTTGGAATGCCTGCGATATCCCGATCTCACCGCCGTCGTTCGTCACAAAGGAATTGAGCGACAGGTTGAGCGTCTTGTATGGGGCGACGTCATGACCCTCCCGCCGCAGATAGCGGCACACGCCGGCGGTGAGAAGCGTTTTCCCAACCCCGGAAGAGGTCCCCTGGAACATCACCTTGCGAGTCATTTCCTGGCCTCCAGGCCGAGCATCCGTAAGACCTTGCCCATATCCAAGGAGCTTTGCAATGCCGAGGCGATGCGATCGATGCTCTCTTCCACGGAGGCGTCGTAATCCTTTGCCACGATACACTCCTTCGGCCTATCGCCATTAATCGGAACTTTCGAAAGGAAGAACCTCCGAAATGCCGGTAGGTCGAACAAACCGTGCAGGTATGAGCCCATGACCATACTATCGTCCGAGACCGCTCCGTCCGCGTGTTTCCCGGCAAAGTCCTCGATTTCGAACAATGGCAGCGATCGACCGCGCTCGGTCATGCCCATGTGGATCTCATACCCACGAACCGGACCAAGGCTCTCATGACCGATTATCAGCCCGGTGACCTGAACCGTCCTCTTATCGTACGAGTCAAAGCTGGTGACGACGTCGAGCATGCCCAGCCCTTCCGTGGTCCCGGCCACCTTGCCTTCGAGACCTTGTTCGTCCCTTAGTTCAGTGCCGAGCATCTGGTAACCGCCGCAGACACCTAGGATCGGGACCTTACCTATGATAGTGCTTATCGCGACATCGAATCCCGTTTCCCGGAGCCATGCAAGGTCATCGATGGTATTCTTCGTACCAGGGATAATCAATGCGTCGCAGGAGCTCACTTCGGAAGCGCCGTCCAGGAACCGAACGACAACTCCGGGTTCGAGGGATAATGCGTCGAAATCAGTGAAATTGGCGATTCGCGGCAGGCGGACGACCCCAACGATGAGCGAACCCTCCTTGCGCTTCTCGCCGAGGAACATTGAATCCTCGTCCGGAAGGTCCAGGTCGATGTGTGGGACAACCCCGAGGACAGGCACTCCGGTCAGCCGTTCGATCTCTTCGAATCCCTCGGTCAGAGACTCGGCCGAGCCGCGCATGTTGGTGACGATGATGCCGCCGAACATCTTCCGTTGCGCCTCGGGTAGCAGCATCAGTGTGCCGTACATATAGGCGAACGCCCCGCCCCATTCTATGTTCACTATTAGAACGCAGCTCGCGTCTGCAATCTCCGCCGTTCTCATGTTGACTATGTCGTGCTCGGACATGTTGATCTCGGCCGGGCTGCCCGCACCTTCGATGATTATAAAATCGGACGTCTTTGATAGCAGCTTGATGTTGCGCCTGACGATCTCCATTCCTTCGATGTCGGTGAATTGCCCATAGTATTGCTGCACATCCATGTCAAGGTAGGGGCGGCCTTCGACGATGACCTGTGATATTGCGTCGCCCTTCGGCTTCAGCAGGATCGGGTTCATGTGGCTGTTCGGTTTGACCCGGGCGCCCCGTGCCTGTAGTTCCTGAGCCCGAGCTATCTCCTCACCCTCGTCGGTCACGACCGAGTTCAAGGACATGTTCTGCGCCTTGAACGGGACCACTGAATAGCCCATATTTGAGAAAATGCGACAGAACGCGGTGCATATGAGAGATTTCCCTGCACCTGAGGTTGCACCCATCACCATCAGCCTCTTCGCTTTTTGGAAGTGGTGCGAACCGATCTTGATCTTCATATCGTTGAGATCCTGTTGCGATACATCGTCGAGCCTTTTTCCCTTCATTTCCCAGAAGAAATCAGCGGTCACATCATGCCGATGCACCCAATAGCAATCTTGACAGCTCCACACCGGGCCGTTCTTGCCTTCTACCATTTTTCCGAGAGTGTCATCCATGCACGGATAGAAAGGACAGAAACAAAGGGAGCAGTTCTGTCCCTTGAAGTGACAAGGATACCATTCGCAGGATGCGTTGGTCCCGATGTTGCCGGCGGTAAGTTCCTCTGCCACTTTCTCGGTAAAATTTCGCACTTTTTGCCTCCTTACCCGCTGCATCCTCATAAGTTGGATGGTTCATCCAATC
This sequence comes from uncultured Methanomassiliicoccales archaeon, assembly GCA_963755265.1. Taxonomy (GTDB): domain Archaea; phylum Thermoplasmatota; class Thermoplasmata; order Methanomassiliicoccales; family UBA472; genus DASXVU01. The sequence goes on from CAVWKV010000036.1 coordinate 25,012, forward strand.
AGCTAAGAATTCTGTATGCCCTGACAATTATTAAAGCATCACGCAATCAAAGGAACTGAGATGAATCTCATGCTGGATCTACCAGTCACGGATGTTAGTTGTTCGTTCAAGCAACGTTAACAGCGTTCAAGTCGACGAAACATATTTAAATGCCATTGAATACTTCAGGTCCTGGAAAAGCACTACGCTTTCCGATATCTCATCTTCACTATCATAACCCATTCACCCCCGTCTAAGCGGGACTCACCAAAGAATGGCATACCTGCGGGAGCGTTAAAGCAAAGCTCTCGTGGAGGATATTGCGGCTGGTATTTGAGAGTGTAGCGGATTTTCCAGGAAATGAGGTGAATTAATCATGAACATTGATCCCAGTACCACAAAATACCTGGTCAGGGCGAGGCTCAACGCAGATGGCATCGTCGAGAAACCAGACGTTGTCGGTGCAATTTTCGGACAGACGGAAGGTCTGCTCGGTGACGAACTTGATCTCAGAGATTTGCAGAAAAGCGGCCGGATCGGGAGGATCGAGGTCGATGTGCACTCAAAACAGGGGAAGTCGGAAGGCGAAATATTAATACCCTCGAGCCTGGACCAGGTCGAGACCGTCATTTTGGCCTCGGCGCTCGAGACCATCGACAGGGTCGGGCCATGCAAGGCCAAGATCAACGTCGAGTCGATCGAGGATGTCCGAGTCGTCAAGCGTGCCAAGATCATTGACCGTGCCCGCGAACTGCTCACGGAGCTTATCAAACAGTCTAAGACCAGCGGCGTCGATCTGACCGAGAGCGTCAGGCAGTCGGTGCAAGTCGAGGAGGTCATCTATTACGGGAAGGAGCGCCTGCCCGCCGGACCGAATGTCCCGGACTCGGACGCCATCATCGTCGTGGAAGGACGCTCTGATGTGCTTAACCTTCTGAAGTCTGGCATTAAGAACGCCATCGCCGTCGAGGGTACGAACATCCCGAAGACCATCATGGACCTGTCCAAAGAGCGTGTCATCACCGCATTTGTGGATGGAGACAGGGGCGGAGAACTCATCCTGAGGGAACTGTTCCAGGTGGCGGAAGTCGATTTCGTGGCCCGTGCACCACGTGCCCATGAGGTCGAAGAGCTGACCCAGAAGCAGATCATGAAGTGCCTGCGCAACAAGATCCCGGGTGAACAGTTCATGGAGATGTTCGGGCTCGAGGCAGACGGTACCGAGAAGAAGAACGGCCGTTCCGAAAAGGCAGAGAAGCTGGAGCGATTCCAGAGGGAGGATAAGGCAGAACGCGCCTCCGAGGAAAAGGCGGACATCGAGGAGAAGACCTTCGAGAAGCCTGTCCCTGTCGAAGCTCCGTTACCAAGACAGGAGCGCGAGGAGAGGCCCCGACAAGACAGGCGCGAGGAGAGGCCCCGACAGGAACGCCCTGAGCAGCGCCGCGAGGAGCGCCGCCCGGACAGGCGCGAGGAACAGCGCGGCCGTGGCGGAGACCGCTACGAAAGGCACGAGGAAAGGGCCCCGCCGATGCCGCTGGAGGCAGCGCCTGAGATGCCGGCCGAGATCGCGGAGAAGGCCAAGAAGTTGTCCGCGGCACAGGAAAAGTACCGTGGCATGATTAACGATCTGTCGTCCACGTCCAAGGCGAAAATCATGGACATGCAGGGCGCCGTTCGCAAGGAAGTACCAGTGAAGGAACTCGTCAACACCCTCAAGGGAGAAACAGAACCAACCTCCACTGTGGTCTTCGACGGGATCATAACGCAGAGGATCTTGGACATTGCAGCGGAACAGAAGATTGGGACCATTGTCGGTACCAAGATGGGCAACATCACAAAACAGCCCAGCAGCGTCGACGTTTGGACCAAGGAAGATCTGAATTGAACATGGACGGAAAAGTGAACCTTCAGCGGGAACCCGACCTTCGGTCGATCGAGTCCACTTCGGACATCGAGATACCAACGGACCCGTTGATGCGGGTCATCGGTCAGGAGGAAGCCGTGACCCTGGCGCGCATCGCTGCCAAGCAGCGACGCCATCTTTTATTGGTCGGACCGCCTGGATGCGGGAAATCGATGATCGCCCAGGCGCTTTCTTTGCATTTATCCGCTCCCAGAGAGGAGATACGCATCGTGCACAATCCGGAGAACCCGGAACGTCCCACAGTCGAAGTAAAACGCGAGGACGAAGTGCGGAAGGAACGGGAATCTCTGGGCTCCGCCGAAGGAGAGCTCATAGACCCCATCAATGCGCCAATCAATGTCTCTGAACGACTAGGTTACCGGTGCAAGAATTGCGGCACCTATTCGTCGCCAAAGGAGCGTACATGCCCAAAATGCTCCAAACCGAAGGGCGGTGACCAGCCTAACCAGGCCAACCCGTTCGGCGATCTGATGACCGGACTGTTCGAGCAGATCAACGCCGCACAGGGCCAGAATGCCGCGGTGGGTAAGGAGAAGGTGACGACGACCCGGAAACGCTTCGGCAAAGAAGAGGTCGTCGTCTTCGAGCGCTGCGGCGAGATGATCCGAGTGCTGGACCAGACCGCTCTGGAGAAGCGCCGTGAGCTGGAGAAGGTATCTCCCCGAAAGGTATTAGTCCCTCTTGATCGGAACCCATTCGTGCTTGCCACCGGTTCGTCCGAGACGGAACTGCTGGGCGATGTTAGGCATGACCCGTACGGGGGACACCCGCAATTGGGAACGCAGCCCTATGAAAGGGTCGTACCGGGGGCGATACATGAGGCCCATGAAGGCGTCCTGTTCCTGGATGAGCTTCCCCACCTAGGTCACATTCAACGATTTATACTCACAGCGATGCAGGAGAAACGCTTCCCCATCAGCGGCCGGAACCCGCAGAGCGCCGGTGCCAGCGTCAAGGTGGACAATGTGCCCTGCGACTTCATCTTCGTCGGCGCCTGCAACATCCAAGACCTGGAACAGGTCCTTTCTCCGTTGCGCTCAAGGATCGCCGGGAACGGATATGAGGTCCTGGTCAACACCACTATGGAGGACAACGACCAGAACCGCGCCCGCCTGGCCCAGTTCATAGCCCAGGAGATAACAGTGGACGGACGTATACCCCAGGCGACACGCGCCGCCGTGGATGGCATAATCAAGGAAGCTAGGCAACGAGCCAAACGCATTGATAACCAGAGCAACGCACTGACGTTGAGGCTCAGGGAGCTGGGCGGCCTATTGAGGGCGGCTGGTGACATAGCCGTGGTCAACGGCGATCCGATGATCGACCTCAAGCATATCGAAAAGGCCATCAAGCGCTCCCGTTCCGCCGAGGACCAGATCAAGGATCGGTATGGCTCGTATACAAAAGGACTGGGCACCGATATATCCTCTGCCCAGAAAGAGAAATCGCCTTACTATTTCCAGAACGAGACAGCCGACAAGGACACTATGTTCCATTAACCAGGTCTTAATCGACCTGGCTCCCACCGGACTATTGGTCATAAGTGGAGGCAGAGCGTGTATCCATCCTCGCCGTTCGAGTAGTAGCTCGGGATGCGCCCCGTCATCATGAACCCCAATCTCTGATAGAACCGTATCGCAGAAAGATTGCTGGCGCGGACCTCGAGAGAAACGAAATGCACACCTCGATTGGCGCCTTCCATCAGGAAGCGGTTCAGCAGCATCGTGCCGAGACCCTGGTTGCGGTACTCCTTTCTTATCGCTAGCATCAGTACCCTGCATTCCATTTCCGAGGACATGATACCGAACAGGAAACCAACGAGCCGCCCCATGTCCTCAACGACCAGAAAACCGTTCGACCAGTACTGCGAGAGCTCAGTGAAGATTGTGGGGCTGTACCGTTCCTTCAGATTGTTCGAGGCCAGTTCATAGACCGCCCAGAGGTCGGAAGGTCGATAGTACCTTATCAGCACGCCAGTCGATCGACTAACGCCCCTTTATTTTTTTCCAGACCAACCAGAAACAATAAGCCAGGCCGCCGGTGCCGACAGGCATGATCAGCAGGTAGTTCGATTCGTCGTTAGCAGTCGGGGGATCGATTACAACCAGTATCCTTTCGGTAGCGATGTTCCCAAATCGATCGGTCACCTTCAGAGTGATGTTGTGGATCCCCAGATCCAGGAATGCCAGGACATATGAACCGTTCCATTCATTACCGGTCAACCCGTCCGTCCACAGGAATGAGGAAATGCCCGCGTTGTCGCGGCTCTTGGTAGCGTCAAGGACTACCGGTTGCCCTTCGATCAAGGTCAATTTGTTCCACGGAATAGTGATAGTGGGAGGATCGGGATCGACGGCCCAGTCCCGCCAAAAATGATCGGCAAAATAGGAAGAGACCGATGACGATGATATCACTAGCCCGACCTCTCTGTTCTGGAACACCGAAGCATCGACCCAGTTGATGCTAGAGACCAGGACTTTATCATCAGCGATGACGCTCTTGTTGTGCAAAACGCCTAGATTATAGTAGTCCGACATTAATCTCGCTTCCAGGTCCAGGCCCCGCTCATTGGCTAGAGCGTTCAAGGCGTCGACGGTCATTGAGTTGTTACGGGTACTAGACGTATCGACGAACGTCTGGTCCAACAATACCCGAACCTGGACTCCCCTACTCGCTGCGTCAACCAATTCATCCAGTATCTGGTTGTCCCCTACCCAGGCCGGATCGATGTACAGTTGTTCCACCAACAGCATGGTAGTAGCAGATGACACCAGATCAACGATACTTTGGCATGATGTGTCTGGAGAAGTTATCACTGAAACGTCAGCAATAACCGGGGCCGTGGCCGCTCCAGTGATTACTGGGATCTCAACCTCTTTCGGTGGAGAATACCAATCCTTGACTGCGCTCGAGGCATCCTTCACGTCACGCCGTTCTAATGACGAATCCTCTTGGAACATGTCGATCACATCATCGGCCAGTTCCTGGGATACAACTGTTACTCCCCAACCCCGGTTCGATACGAGACCGCCGGCCCAGTTCTCCGACATGACCGTGACACGTTCTTGGTCGACAACGAAGTACTTGGCGTGCAGGCAATCATATCTCCGGTAGCTCTGGTTCGAGACCATTAAACGGACGTCGCATCCAGCTTCGACCAGCGCGGCAATCGCCGTCTTGGAAGAGTTAGACAGACCAGCCACTGGCTGTCCTTCGATCAGCATATTCACATCCACGCCGCGAGCCTCTGCCTCCATGAAAATCTTTGTCACTATGGGGTCGCCTAGTTCGTATACACAGGCATCGATGCTGTTACGGGCATATCCGATTTCCCGGATCATCCTGTCCTGAGCATCCTCCGGAGATGTAAAAGGGTCCACTGACGCCCGATATGTTGTAGATGTTCGCTCCGACCTGCCTGCACAAGACCTGAACCAGTCCGTTGACATGCCAGTATCTTGGATCGTGGGGTCATGTGCCGCCATATCCCCCTTTGGCATCGGCGTGAACGGCATTCCGTTCCAACCCGATGAAGGCGTAGCTGTTCCATAGCAGAACGCGTCCGCGATCTCTCCTCTCGGAGTGACGAGGTTCACTTGGTCTCCTTTGTCAGCAAGAGTGAATGAGCCATGCCTGGTCACTTTCCCACTATGATAGTCCATCACCAGTTCGTATGGATAGTAAGAATTGAAGGCAATTGCATCAGAACTAAAACTCAGGCGTTCTCCGGAATGCAATTGCATCGTCGCATTGATCTTAATCCATCCCTCGCCATCATTGATAGACCACCCGTTCGGATCAGCGGTTTGATTCGATACGTTTTGGATCGTGATGAATTCGATAGGCGTTGATGGGGCAACTCGGACAAGGAGGAAAATCGGGGTCGAAACCAAGCTGGTTTCTGTCATGGTTGATCCGACTGGAACTGAGTTCATCAACAGGTAGAACATGGTATAGGCTATGACCAGGTTGGCCCACCGACTCATGAGCAGGGGATCCCCCTGGTCCATTGATATTCGGATACGCTACACTAAGCCTGAGGGAATAATTCGGGTAAGCTTTCAGATGCCACTGACCAGGTCAGACAGCGCCTTGCGGACGTCCGTGGCCTTAACCACACCGGAGGCCAAGAGCACGCCCTTCGCACCCAGGTCGAGCGCTGCTCTGACGTCCTTTCCGGTCTTCACACCAGCGCCGCAAAGGACTGGGATGTTGGCGTCGACCTTGTGGACCGCATTGACCGCCTCCGAGACCACCTCAGGCCGTGCTGACGTAACAGAGATATCACCGCCGATTAGTTCTGGCGGTTCAACCGCGATGAAATCAGGCTTGAAGAACGCGACAGCACCGGATGTCTCGGCGGAGTCAGCGCATACGACCGATATCAAACCGTTCGCTCTGCACGCGGCGACCGAGTTCTTCAGGTCGAATATCTCCAGCCGGTGCTCGGAATGGTTCAACAATGTGCCTGCCGCTTCCGCGGACGCGACCATCTCCGGTGTAATCCAACCGGTATTAGAGCCGGGCTTCCTCGCATCGACGTGCTGAGCCAGCACCGGGATGTTCACAGCCGTCGCGACCGCTGACAGTTCGACCGTCGGGGGACAGACCGCTACGTTGACCCCGGACTCCTCGGCAACCTTTTGGCATGCCAGCGCGACAGAGACAGCTTTGGCGCCTTCCACCTCGCGGTACACCTTGAAGTTAACGATGATGGCCGGGGTAGCTAGCTTACTCAATGTCTTCCATCCTTTCCTTCAGCTTGCTAAGGACTGCCGGACGGGTGGTGTACTCCATCTCTTCCGGGCCTAGTATGCCTGGCATGAACGGGCCTTGCTGGCGCAGATAGATGCTGGCCTTAACGGCCTTCTTCCTGGCCTCATCCCAGCAGCTTCCGGAGAAGAAATCGATCGGTAGGTGGAACCCGAGCGGACTGCCCGGGTCTTCCATGCCCTGGATTTTGCCATGGCTGATCTGGAAGCCGAGGGCACAGATCCGTGGTGGTCCATCGAAGTAGACCGGGTCCGAATCGTCGACGGCGCAGGGGTACCACGCACCAATGTGCGACCCCCTCATCCAGCCTGCGACCATGTATGGGTGCATGTAAGGCTGGAGGACCTCTCCGACCGCCGGGAATCCGGACTGGCATCTAACGACGCATACTGGATCGTCCTTGCCGACATACTTGCCGGCACACAGGTTCAGCTTCTCGGTGCTGACAACTGCGGAGACGCCCAGGTCCTTGCTCTTGCTGAAGATCCTCTTTATAGCGTATCTGGAAGTGTCTCCCAGCAGGCTGAGAATATCATACGATTCCTCGGGGGCGGACATCATGATCTTCTTCGAGTCGAGAACATCTTGTATTTCGAACTTGAAGCCCTCGTGTGCCCTTGGGTCGATCACGAGCCCGGTCGTGGTGAACGGGTCCATGAAGGTTCTGGTCAAAGGCATCGAATAGGCGGAAGGCTCTGTCTTGTCCGCCATGAAGAAGACGATCGGTTCCGAACCGCGCTCCACGAACTCCATCTCGGCGGCTCCCGGGCCCATGCCTCGTATGTTACCGCTGAACGCGTCCTTAAGGATGTCCTGACCGGCAGCGTACATCTTCATTTCTTTGGCCAGCTTGGCGGCGGTTTGGAACGCCTCCCATGCCAGTCCGTGTACATCGCGATGGTTCTCCCCTTTGGTGTGGGTCATGAACAGGTTGATGTCATCCCCAACCCTAGTGACATAGAAATCGTTGATCGTGCCTGCCTTAACGCCTTCCTTCAAGACGTCTCCGCAGACTGACATCATCTTCGGGTGGGGCCTCGAGTGCCCGCAAACCGATCCGACATCCGCCTTTATCACTGAAACAGTCACTTTGTCCGTCATGTGATTCCCATACCTTGATTGAGTTTGTGGAATGCAATGACCCTATTTAAAAATTGATGCCATCGATTAGGGTGCTGGAATGGTCTGCATATTCAGTAAAGGCTTGATGTTGGAGCCCCATAGAAGAAAAGGGATCACTGGGCACTTCCATTGTTCTTGCAAGTTGCCCACAGGCAGAAAGAGAATTGACATTCGCCGAGAGGGCGGTCGAGTGACCGTCCAGTCGACGAAGTAGAACGGAACGAGTTTTACTCGACAGTGATCGCGGACACCGGGCACGCGTCGGCCGCCTTTTGGGCGCAGGCCTTCTTGTCCGCTGGAATCTCGCCTTCATGGACCCCTCCTTTCTGGAATGGAGCCTTCAATTGCGATATTCCGTCTGATCCTTCCATGAAGACATCCGGGCATTCATCATTGTAACACAGTCCGCAGCCAGTGCACTCATTCTCGTCAACCTTGACCTTAGGCATGAAGGGTTATAAACGAGGCATCCGACTTTATTATTTTCGGTCAGGCAAGCGTTCTGTATTTTGGATACTATAAACGGGGCCAGCGTGACTTGCATATCACTTATGTTTGTCAATATATTAAATAATGACCTGCCATATTCCAGGCCTGGGTACGAGCAATGGAACCGATTATGCCCACGAAGAACTCGAAGAACATCTCCAGCGAAGACTTCGAAAAACAGGTCGTCGTCGAGGGGTGGGTCCAGGAAGTAAGGAACCTCGGAGGGATCTCATTCCTCATCTTGAGGGACAGGCATGGGACTATCCAGATCACCGCCCCAAAGAAGAAGATCGCACCGGAACTAATGGTGACGCTGTCCTCAGTGCCACGCGAGTCCGTGGTCAAGATATTCGGCCTGGTAAAGCAGAGCACCCAGGCAAAGGCAGGATATGAGATCATCCCGTCGGAGATGGATGTGCTCAGCACATCCCAGTCACCGCTACCAATGGGAGTCGTGGACAAGGTCAGCGTGGAGGTTGAGACCAGGTTCGATAACAGATTTATGGACCTGAGGAAGCCAGAGACCCGAGCTGTCTTCGAGGTCAAGTCCCTAACGCTACGTCTGATCGACGAGTTCCTGGAGAAGGAGAACTTCGTGGAGACGTTCACCCCGAAGATCGTGGCGTCCGGCGCAGAGGGCGGAGCGACGCTGTTTGAGATCAACTATTTCGGCAAGAAGGCCTACCTGGCGCAATCGCCTCAACTCTACAAGCAAATGCTTATGTCCACCGGGTTGGACCGGGTCTTCGAGATCGGCCAAGCGTTCCGTGCAGAGCCGTCCGACACCGTCAGGCATGTCTCCGAGTTCATCTCGTTCGACGCCGAGATGGCACACATCGCCTCGCAGAAGGACGTGATGGCCATGCTTGAATCGTGTACGCAATATGTCATCAAGGGGGTTATGGAGCGGGGCAAGGAACAGCTGGAGAAGCTGAACACGACGGTCGTGCTACCAAAAGCACCCTATCCGATGATCACTTACGCAGAAGCCATTGACATGGTCTGCGGCCAGGGCTTCAAGATATGCAACGGGGAGGATCTGGGCACCGAGGGAGAAAAGGTCCTCGGCGACATCATGATGGAAAAGGGGTATGAGATGTACTGGATACATGAGTATCCGGAAGAGGCGAAACCTTTCTACATCATGGAGAAGGACGGAACACCATATTCGTACTCGTTCGACCTAGACTACAAGGGCCAGGAGATGGCCTCAGGCGGTCAGAGGGAACATCGGTACGACAAGTTGACAGCCAGGATGCAGAAGAAGGGTCTCGACCCGGCGGCATTCGATTTTTATCTGAAAGCGTTCGCCTACGGCATGCCGCCGCATGGCGGATGGGGCTTCGGCGTGGAACGCTTCGTGGTGAAGATGCTCAGCCAATCGAACATACGAGAGGCGATCCTGTTCCCGCGTGACCGCAACCGGCTGGTACCTTGAGCGGATAGGTGCCGAATGGAAATGGGAAGGCGTTTCCTAAAACGCATAGCGCGGATGACGCCGCTGCAGAAGGCGGCAGTACTGCTCGTCATAGGACTGCTGCTATACGGTTCGCTCATAGCTGTGGACGAGCTCGTGGTCAAGCCAGTCAACGGATTACCGGTGAACGACGATATCAACTTCTATCGGAACCGAACGACTGCAATCCTGCACGGCGAGATCCCGTACAAGGACTTCTCTATGGAATCGCCGCCGATCATCGACTACATCATGGTCCCGGCACAGTTGATGGGTGGCGCATCGTACCAGTATGCGCTCTATTTCTCGCTCTTCAGCATCTTCACCGGCATCTCGTTCTACGCTTTCCTGCGTCGTTACGACGAGCAGGCCGCATTCGTGGCCGGACTGATGTTCATCTGGATGCCTTACGCCTTCATCGACTCGACATTCGGCGTACAAGATGAGGCGATCAGTACATTCATCTTCCTGCTGCCGTTGTTCTTCTTCGTCCTCGGGCGCTTGAAGACGGCCGCCTTTGTCGATACCGTAGGCATATGGACCAAGTTCTTCAACGGAGTGATCTACCTGGTGCTGCTGATCAAAGCCCCGACAAAGAAGGACGCGTGGAAGATGTTCGGTATCACCGCGTTGATAATGTCGGCCGTCGTGGTCCCGTTCCTGATCATTGCTCCGGACAAGTTCCTAAACTTCCCGTCATACTATTTCCTACAGGACAAGAGCGCCCAGACCGGTGGCTTGAGTATGTGGCATTTCTGGGACCTGGGCGGGTTCACTTTGCCAGGGACCATTGGCGTCGTCATGACGTTTGTCGCTGTCTTGGGAGCGAGCTACTATGTTTACTGCAAGAAGGACAGCACCACCTTTTGGGAGGGCTGTTTCATCGTCATGTTCACATTCTTTCTGTTCTATCCGAAGATCATGCTGGCTTATTATCTGATGCCGATAGCTATATTGATGATGTGGGGCGCCACAAACAAGAAGATAATGGCCAAGTGCTTTATCACATACATACCGCTGATCTTGGCCGCCTGCCTGGCAGAGAATGTCACAGGGAAGGCCACAATATCATTCCCTGGCTCATGGCTCGTCGGCTTCTTATTAGTACTTTGCGCGAATATATTCATCCTGGACACATTTATTAAGGCGAGGAAGGAACGTGTGTTCTTCGAGAGGGACGAACCATTTGGCGCACCAGCGGTCAATAAAAATATATCATCCTAGGATACATATCCCATCTGGGATGCACTTGGAGTCACACGAAGGCGTGATGGACGAATTTTCTGGTTACGATCGAAGCCCGATTGATGATCATCAGGACGATGGAATCCCGGAGAATGACCTCAACGTCGTCGAGTTCTTCGTGGGCGGCGAGCCTGTCCCGCAAGGTTCCACTAAATCGTTCTACATAAAGAAGCTGAACCGGGTCGTCACCACGCATGGTAACAAGAACACAAGCCGCTGGAGGGAGCGCATCGCCCATGAGGCCCAGTGCACCGACGAGGCCCGGACATGCACGTTCTTCTCCGATGATCGTCGGCAAGGCTACGACGTTCAGCTCAGCTTCGTTTTTACAAAACCGAAGAGCACCCCGAAGAAATACAGGCTCAACACCAAGCGGCCCGATCTGGACAAGCTGATAAGGGCGGTACTGGACGGCATTACTGATGTGCTGATACCGGACGATGCCCAGGTAGTGTCGATAACGGCCAACAAATGCTACGGGGACTGTAACCAGCCGCCGGGGTTGAAGATCAAGGTAACTCGTTTACCATGAGCCATCGCATCCCATGAGATAAGATAAGGAATGTCCGAAATAAGACATATATTTCGAGCCAGACAGATAGGGGACCGGCATTGGATCGGCACTCATAGGGCTCATCATCTCCTTTCGGATCAGCTGACCCTCTTCTCTTCATCTCCATGCTTGTTACGCCGGAGTCCCCTATAGTCCAATGTCATGACTGGCTGCTCTTTTAAGGTTTGGGGGACCGAGTAACGGCGGAAGGGGTGAGATAATCGGCAGTGTTTTTCACGGATCTCGCGAGCGATGTTGAGAATGAGACAAGGCAGGGACGATTTGCCACATCGTCGACAGAAGGGTTATTTCGCTTCCAGGCATGAAGTGTACTTACCGCGCTAGGGGCTATTGCCGCTATCCGGTGATACAACGATCGGTGAATACGAAATGAAGAAGAAATCTCTAAGCATGATGAAGAGCAAGTTCGTCGGAGTGCCCTATTCGCTGACAGTAGCGCACCAGATCGAATCCAATGGATATGGGTTCGTGGTGTCGGTCGAGTCCGGAACGATCCGCGACGTGTTCGAGCCTGGAGCATAAAACAGAGCGAGTGTGTTTGAGATGGAGCTGCCTATACGAAGACGACGTGGGATATGTTCTTAGGAGAACTGGCGGCTTATCGGGTCGAAAGAAGAGGATGAAGCCAATTCGGCTAATGTCCGGTTCAGTTCCTCTGAATAAAGGAAATGTAACCATGAATCATTCTATGGTGTCAGGCTAAGGAAGAACTATTCATCGGAGAAGAACTGATACCTTCTGAACACGTATGGGAGAAAACAGGTTTATTACTGTCTACTGTGCTTGTCGTTCAAGGCATCGGTGCATTTTTGATTCCATTCAACGACAATGAGCAGCTCATCGTTCTCTTTGTGTTCCTGCCATTATTCGTGCTGATGATTCCTACAAATTTAATCGTCCGATATTCGATGACATTGAGTGAAGGTTAATCATCCAGTCTGTTGCAATTGTGTCGTCGGATCTTGCATGAAAAATGTGTGACAAAACCCGCAATTTGTCGGGCTGGAGCGCTGAATAAAGCAGGTGGTAGGGATACAAACCACCTCACTTGAGCTGCTTAGTCAAGTAACGGCAGGCAATCATGGGCCACGGCCAAAGCAAAGATCGCAACACTCGAGTTCGGCACGAGGGTTGACATTTCGCACCGACCGGTATATGAGCAAAGAAAAATCGCTTCAGAACCTCAAGAATTTTGGGCGTCTGACCGCCGGATCGAAGACCGAGAATGCGTCTCAGGGATTGACGAAGTGATCAACCTTTCTTAATAACAGCTTGGCCCTTTTCATCCTGATAATAGACGATTCTATCGCCTTGAGTCGAATCAACTCTATCTAAAATGTAAAACAAAGAACACAATAGAATTCACCGGGAGTTGCACACATTCGTAGCAGTAAAGTTGATGCTCCTGCGGCGAATATTATCCAACGATCAACATGCCCAGCGCGATAGTCATCCTGAACACCGACATTGGAAAGGAGAACGAGGTGGCAGAAGAGATAAGCAAGATCCCCGGTGTAGAGGCTTCCCACGTGGTTTACGGCGTCTACGATATCGTGGCCAAGGTCTACTCCGACACCAATGAGAGGCTCGATTCTATGATAATAAACCAGATCAGACAGGTTCCGTTCGTGCGTTCAACTCTGACCCTGATCGTCAGCCGGGAATACAAAAGAACATGACCAGACGAGACATACGGGAACGCGTAACCGGAGCAGGGTGAGCTATTGGACAAGTTCTCGGAGGACCTCGAGTCCTTGATCGCGCGTCTGGTCAAGGACGCGGAATCAGATGTCGCGGAGAGCATGAAAAGGCTCGAGGAAAGATTGGTCGAGCTACGCGAGAAGAACCTGCTCAAGATCAACCATTCGGTCTTGGAATTAATAGTCGCCAAGTTCCTCATCTCGGACGGGTTCGACGTGGACCTGGAGCATGTCCTAGATTCTGGACTGAGTTGCGATGTGTACGCGGTCAAGGGTGAGGGAACGCTCATCGTTGAGGTGGAGACGGGGTTCGTGCCTCCGGCACACGCGCTGGATCCGATGGACTACATCCGGGCCAGGATAGCGAGCAAGATCGCACGGTATAGCAACCACTGCCATAAATTCACGCTAGCGGCACCACCCCATTATATAATGCCAGTGCCAAGGTTCTTCATTCGGCCGCCAAGGACGCGGTCAGAAGAGGAACTGACATGGATCAAACGCTACTGTGACATGTACTACACCAGACCGCCGGTCTCGATGGAGGAGATCATGAACTCACGAATACACAGCGTGCAAATCATCGACGTCGACACTGCGACGATCCGGGAAATTGACCCAGTTAGCTACATCGACCGGATCGAACAATGGTACGCATAATTGTGACAAGTTTGACCTTTTATAATAATTAGTATTTATAAATAAATATGATTCATATTTGGTGGATTGATGAACCTATCGTCCATAACGTCCTTCAAGATTGACATCTATCATGGAATGAAGGTCATGTATGAGGCTTGAAACGTGGGGGAGACTCGTTTGATGAAGACGCTATCACGAATGTCCGAGTGGATGACCAATAAAACGGCGTTAGTGACATTCATCTTTTCCATAGAAATGAATTTGATAGATACTACGCAGACCATGGATTTAAAATAAGGATATTATCTTGGAATTATTTCTCAACTTTATGCCTGAAAATTCGAACTGAGAGACGCTTCTCAATCAACCTTGAAATAATAGCGTGATATTTCTTAGCACGCTCATGATCGATTCGGCTCTGGTATTCTTAGCCTCAGTTGCCGTCATTACCGTCTCTGGAGCGTTCATGCCTGGCCCTTTATTTGCCGCGACCATCGCCAAGAGCTACAAAGACCCCAAGGCTGGCATCAAGATGACCGCTGGGCATGCGGCTATCGAAGTTCCTCTTATAGTTGCCATCTTCCTGGGGTTCGACTTCATCTTCAAGGACCAAACGGTCTTTGCATACATCGCCCTCATCGGCGGCATCATCCTGATGTACATGGGCGTGTCAGAGCTCAGGGCCAGGAAGACGATAGTTCAGGAGAAGGATTACGGTCAGGATTCGTTCACTACCGGCATGATAACCACCATAACGAACCCGTATTGGGTCTTCTGGTGGGCGACCGTGGGGGCAGCGTTGGTCACCACGGCAATAGGTTTCGGGTTGATCATCCTGCCATTGTTCATAGTCACACACCTTGCGGTCGATTTGGGCTGGAACCACTTCGTGGCCACGACCGTCTACCGGTCGAAAGGACTGTGGAACAGGAAGTGGCACGAATATCTCATCCTGGCGGCGGCGATTATCATGATCTTCTTCGCACTGTATTTCATTTGGAGCTCATTCACGACCTTGGTACGGTTCTGAATCTGGAACAATCAAGTATTGCGCAAGAATGTACCCTATGTGAATGGATGTCCAGGGTAGTGTAAAGATCATAAGGTTTGTTCGCTCCCTATTTATCATATATTATCAAATATTCAGGAATAAGCAAGTAATTGATTGTGCTCTATGGAAGATTGTTCCTCTTTCTGGTGGAAGGGGCGACCGATGAAGGACTATCCTCTTTTTACTTCTACCCGACCGGTAATGATTTTATCAGGGAATGATTCTCGACGGTCTATGGACGACAAGATGGAAAGGCTGCTGCAAAAGTACTACGAGAAGGACTATTACGATTACCGTGAGGACCTGGTGGCCGAACTCGGTGACCTTGACGAGAAGGCGTTGGAACTCGCACTGGAGGTCCGAGTCAGTAAGATGATTCCCTTGGTCGACTCAATTGGACATCAGTTGGACCTTACATATCCTGACCTGTCGGTCGAAGAGATCGTCTTGGCAATAAAATACCTAATCGATGGCGAAATGGGCGGTTCGGTCATTATCTATGATGACGAGGTCTTGGAGAACCCGAAGTTCACCAAGGAGGCCGAGGAAGTCGGGGAAAAGATCAACTCCTGGATCGAGGCGTTTATGACTAAAAAGCGCACGAACTTCGAGATAGTGGAGATCGTCTATGTCTTCGACGAGTTGATCCGCGGCTTCCGAGGAAGCGAGAAAGAGGACCAATTCATCCTGATCCCGGAAGAGGACGAGGACGATGAGGAGTGAACAAACCCTATTTCCGATCCTTTCAAATTCTATTATTCCTTGAGATCGGGGCTTAACCTTCGCTGATTGTGAATCGCATCCTGCCCTTTTGCCGAGAGACCTTATATTGTCCGAGTAAGAAAGTTGCCGAAAGGTTTAGGGGGCATATTAGTCACTGGGGCATCAAACCGCAGAGAAATGGGAACCGCGGCGATCTATGATTGGGGGTTTCTTTTCTTTGTTAACCTGATATCATAATGGGATTCGACTTCGTAGATATTGGTTTTTACAATGTCCGGGGCTAGCCTGATCTTGATCGCAACGCTGAAGAACCTACATGAGCTTCTGATGCTAACTACACAGGACGCCTGAGTTGATTCTGTTCATGGCTGGCTTTCTATATTTATGAACATTTAAAAAATACTGAAAGAACACGGATCCGATGTCTCTATTCAGGAGGCTAATCCCCTCTGCCGATCTCCATCATCCGTTCCAGCGGTTTCCTGGCCTTCTCCAGTATATCTTCGGGCAGTTCGATAGCCGGCTGAAGCGTTTCTAATGAGTTGATGACCATCTGCATGGTGATCATCTTCATGGTCGGGCAGATCGCTCCCGGCACATCATAGAACGTCTTGGTCGGGTTCTCTTTTGTAAGACGGTAGATCATTGTGCCTTCGGTGGCAATGATGAACTCCTGCGCCTCCGACGACTTGGCGAATTTCAATATGCCTTCGGTGGACGCCACCTTATCGGCCATATCAATGACCTCAGCCCGACACTCTGGGTGAACGAGGACCAGGGCTTTTGGGTGGGATCTCTTCAAGAGGGCGATTGACTCAGGCGATATCATGTCGTGGGTCGGACAGAATCCCGGCCAAACGATGATCTCCTTCTCTGGGAAGAATCTCTGCACATAGTAACCGAGATTGCAGTCCGGCACGAAGAGTATCCGCTTGGCATCAAGCTTACCAACAACCTTTACGGCATTGGAAGAAGTGCAACACATATCCGTTTCCGCCTTGCATGCGGCAGATGTGTTTACATAGGAAACGACGATTGCATCCGGGTATTTCTCCTTCACATCATGCAATGAATCTGCATCGCACATTGCCGCCATGGGGCATTTGGCCAGAGGCTCCGGTAGGATAACGGTCTTGGTTGGATTAAGGACCTTAGCCGACTCAGCCATGAAATCGACGCCGCAAAAAATAATCACATCGGCGGTCGTTTTCGTCGCCTGGACAGAGAGACCTAGTGAGTCTCCTACGAAATCTGCTACCTCTTGGATCTCAGGGGGCTGATAGTTGTGCGCCAGGATAATGGCGTTCTTTTCCTTCTTCAGCTCCTGGATTATCTCCCAGTCCTGCATCAGAATTGCGATGCTTAAGGCGGTATTAAAAACTTGGCGGCCAACCCCTAACCCTCAGAGCTGGCCGGATAGTTTAACGACCCATCGAAGGATTCTATGTAGGTCCGTTTCACTTCTGAACGACCTTGTCGAACTGCTCCGACACGAAGTCCCAGTTGACATTGCTCCAGAATGCCTCCACATACTTCGGCCTGAGGTTCTTGTAATCCACGTAGTACGCGTGCTCCCAGACGTCCAGTACTGCCAGGAGCTTATATCCGGGGATAACGTTCACATTGTGCTTCTCGATCTGCATTATCATTGGCCTCTGGGTCATCCTGCAGAACGCTAATGCGGCCCAACCGGAGCCTTCCGTGCTCGTGGCTGCCGCATTGAACTCCTTCTTGAACCGTTCAAAGGAACCGAACTCCGCCTTGATCGCATCGCCTAGCTTTCCCCCTGGTGATCCGCCGCCACGACCGGTCGGGGCTAGGTTCAACCAGAACATCTTATGGAGGTGATGCCCACCCACATTGAATGAAAGTTCTTTGGCGATCGCCTTCATGTCCAGGTCGACATTGTCCTTCCTCGCAGCGACAAGTTTATCCAAGATGGCGTTCGCGCCGTTGACATAAGCGGCGTGATGCTTGTCGTGATGCAGCATCAGCTGTTCCTCGGATAGGAACGGCACCAGGTCCTTGTAGCCGTATTTCAGCGGTGGTAGCTCATATTTCTTAATGACGTCCATGATCATCACTCCTTGATTTTGAAATAATGACTGGAGCGTCTGGTATATTTCCGTTTTGGTAGTGGTTACGAACATTCGTATGTCGCCAGGCCAGATTTCCAGCCTGATCATTACGTGCCATATGAAGTGGCATTTGCCAAGAATGGTCCACGCCTCAAGCTGTGGTCAGTACCTTCTGCAATTTGTCGACGATGGCAGATGAGCCCTCGTCCACCGGCACCAATTCTATGTCCTCCGGCGAGGAAACGCCGATCCCGAGCTCCACTGCCCTTCTGATCTGTTCTTGCTTGAAGATCTGGTTCGATTCGATCATTTTCGTGGTTCCATGCATCTTCAGTGCGGCCACACCCACGGCATCGATGGCTATCCGATCATCCGACGCGAACGTCAGGTTCGCATTCCATCTCGTTCCGGTCATCGGCCCTCCATTCACGAACGCGTCGACACCGTCCATGACGATCAATTCCGGCCGATAGGCGACATTCATTTCGGCAATCATCTCCCGGATAGGGTTCCCGGAGGAGTGGAGCTCCCCCATGTTCGAACCGGACACCATGCCGGTGGTCACTTTCAGCGACATGGTGAAATGCCCACCGTATCCATGGGTCTTGAGGCAGCAGAGGGTGATGACCCGACATCAGCCTCCAACACCGGCTTGGCAAAAAGGAAACCGTCCCGCCAATGGGAGCCGGGCAGAGACATCTTCACGAACCTCGACCTCGGCATGTCGTCGAAGATAACGCACTCGAAGCCGAGGCGGTCGGCCATCTCGAAGATGCCTTTCTCCTGAAAGACCCCCGGGTATCGGCCGGACCGCTGCGGTCCCCGACGATGACATGCTTCGGCCGACCCCGTTCTGAGCAACATGATTATGGCTCCAAGGTGTCCTTGTGGGTGGAACCGGGAGCGGGGTCGGCGGTGTTGAAATTCGGTTTGACCAGGAGTTCTTGCCGGCCACGTCGGGCATGCCGAACGCCTCGGCCGCCCTTCCCGTGCGCGCCTCCGGTCAGCTCCATACGCAACGAGCACCTAGAACTCATACCTTCACCTAGAGAAAGGGTTGAGAGCCGGGCCTATAATTATTCTCTCGGGGCGAGGTTCCAACTTTTATAGGCCTGGTACATTACCTGCACTGGACAGGGTGCGTTACATTCCAAGCAAGAGGGAGGACCTGGCGGACAAGTATTTCCACTGCAGCCAGAGGGAGCGCGTCGTGTTCGAGGCCGGCATCAAGCTGGGTACCATCTACCATCAGTTCGTGGGCACGCCCCTCAGCGCTACCAGCGTGGAATCGCTGGAGCGGGCGATTCAGGACGGGGTCCGGGTGCAGCCCTTTGTAAAGGACGTCAAGGTGCACATCTCCCGGGACGCGCTGCGCAAGAAGTCCGACGAGTATGACTACCAGACCCTGACCGGGCCGATGATGGAAGTGGCCCTGACCGTCATGATGGACGGGGTGACCGTGGTCGCGGAGATGCGGTACATCGAGGAGCTGCATTATCCGCTGATGTACGTGCGGTCGGTTCAGGAAGGCTGAAGCAACCGCGAACGGCACGACTAATTTTTACCATCGAATAGATTAATAGTGTCTACAGCGTTACGGGTAATCCTATTGCATCCTGCCAGTGAGGGCCTGGTTCGCCCTTCGGTGAATTGAATGAACAACATCAAGATTGGTATAACTGGCCTTCCAAGTGCAGGCAAGACGCACACCCTGGTAAAGGTAATCGAGATGCTCGAGGCAGAGGACCTCAAGGTCGGTGGGATGATCACCGAACCGATCATGGACGATAAGAAGCGTTCCGGCTTCTACGTCATCGACTGGCGCACCAAGGAGAAGGGGGTGCTGGCCTCCACCGATATCGTCAGCAAATTCATGGTGGGCAAGTATGGCATCGACCTTAGCGTCCTCGAGGACGTAGGCGTCCGGGCCTTGGAAACGGCATGCGTCGAGTCCGATGTCATCGTCATCGACGAGGTCGGGAAGATCGAGGTCGAGAGCGAGAAGTTCGTCAACGCGGTCAAGGCAGCCTTGGACGTGGAAAAGCCGATTCTGCTCACCCTGCACAAGAAATCCCGCAACCCATTGCTTCAGGACATCCGCCGTCGGGATGATGTCAGGATCCTGGAGGTCACCCCGATCAATCGGAACCTCTTGCCCTACAAGATCATGAAGCTCATGAAGGGAGAGTTCTTTGAGCCAGCCGGCCGACTCAGTCCTATGCCGGGAAGGCGCGACCGACATCTATATCCGGTGGATCACACCGACCATGGACCGGGCAAGATCCAAGGCAGGGTACTTTACAACGGACAGATGGCGTTTAACCGGGACGTATCGGTCATGTTCTTCAGTTCGGACCAGGTGACTGTACGAACGCGATCGAAGCCATGTCCGCCACGGGGCACGCGCCCTGCGTATTGCCAAGGAGGCCAGGCCGGACATCCATTTCGACATATGCGACAGGGATTCCCAGGCGGTGGAGTTCATCGAGGAGAATATCGCCCTCAACAGACTGGAGAACTGACGGCGATCAACAACGACCTCAAGATGCCGGCTGGCCCATGAATATTATGACTATGTGGACCTGGACCCGTTCGGGTCGCCGGTGGAGTTCATTCCGGCGGCGCGCTCCAGGCTCTGAAAAGGAACGGCATTCGGCAATCACAGCGACTGACACCGCACCATTGGCCGGCACGCATGCCCGAGTGCCTTCGCCGCTATGGGGCGATCCCGTCCGGGGTGTTTTCGGACATGAGGCAGGTCTCCGAATCCTCATGGGATACGTGGTCAAGGAAGCGGCGAAGCTGGACAAGGGCACCGTCCCGATGCTCTGTTTCTACGCGGACCATTTCATGCGACTTTACCTGAGGCATCCCCAATCGGCCCACGATGCAGACGCTGCGCTAGATCAGCTCGGGTCCTGCATTTCGACTGCGTCCACATGAGCGCACGGTCTCAAAGGTAGATACTGGAAAGGACAGCGGACCTAGTGGCTCGGTCCACTCGCCAACAAGAACTTCCTCCGTTCCATCAAGATGCCCATACGCTCGAGGAAAGGAGCGGTGCCCTAAGTACATGGAACTCTGGGCCGAGGAGCTGGACATACCCTATTTCTTCGAGAACAACGAACTTTCCTCAGTGGCCAAACTATCCCCGCCGAGACCGGAGATCCTCATGGAAAGGATGAAACTGCTGGGTGCCGCATCGCGAACACACTTCTCACCCACCGGTTTCAAATCGGACCGCAGTTTCGCGGAAATACTGGCCGCTTACCGTGAGATAGGCATCCCCTAGAACCAAAACTTAATTACGAGGATAGGGATTTGGCGATTGCTGGTGAGCACTTGCCTAGCATCGCTGTCATTGGTACTCAATGGGGAGACGAGGGAAAGGGTAGATCACTGATTATATCGCCGAGGGCGCGGACCTCGTCGTACGCTATCAGGGGGGCACCAATGCCGGTCATACTATCAAGATCGGAAACGATGTTTTCGGGCTGCACCTTCTGCCGTCTGGCATCCTCCGCTCCAACACTATTAACGTGATTGGAAACGGTTGCGTGGTCGATCCCGAAGAGCTGCTCAAGGAAATGAAGCAGCTCGAGGATCGGGTTACCCCATGAAGGGGCTTAGGATATCTGACAGGGCGAATATAATCACAAGATATCATAAGATGCTCGACGGCGCCGAAGAAAGGCAGCGCGGCGCCAAGGGTGTGGGGACTACCGGCCGCGGCATAGGTCCCTGCTACTCCGATAAAATGGCCCGCTCAGGCATAAGGATGTGCGATATCCTGGATGAGCAGGCATTGAAAGAAAAGATGGACCTTATCTATCCGGTGAAGGAAAAGGTGCTAGAGGTCCTGGACGGCCCAAACTGGACTCGAAGGACCAACTAACCAAAGGACTGCTCGAGAACGGTAAGCGCCTGGAATCGTACGTCGTCGACGCCTCAGTCCTTGTCAACGATGCGCTCAAGCACAATAAGAAGGTCCTGTTCGAAGGCGCCCAGGGAACGATGCTGGACATCGACCACGGCACTTATCCTTACGTCACTTCGTCCAATTGCATCACTGGTGGCATCTGCACCGGAGTGGGCATCGGCCCGAACAGGATCAACGAGGTCCTGGGGGTCACCAAGGCATACACAACGAGAGTTGGTGCTGGACCGTTCCCGACCGAACTGCAAGACGAACTGGGAAAGTACTTACTCACCAAAGGTGGAGAGTGGGGAACCACGACCGGGCGCGCGCGCCGCTGCGGGTGGTTGGACTTGGTCGTGGTCAAATATGCCTGCCGGCTCAACGGACTGACCGCGTTGGCGGTCACCAAGCTCGATGTTCTAAACAGCCTGAAGACACTCAAAGTCGCCATCGCCTATGAAATAGACGGGAAGAGGTTCGATGAGTTCCCTGCTTCATTGCATAAGCTGGAACGGGCCAAGCCAATCTACGAGGAGATTCCCGGATGGGAAGACTGGGCCGAGGGCGAATCCAAGGCCGTCGCCAAGAAGGGCTATCAGTCACTACCAAAGAACATGCGCGACTATCTGGATTATATCGCAAAGGTGACCGAGGTGGAGGTCAAAATCGTCAGCATTGGCAAGGAACGCGGGGAGACCATCGACCTCCGGCATCATGCCTGAGGTTCTCACTTACCTCTTCTCCTAGTCTCTTTTATCTCTGGCATTTTTCCGCAGCCATTCTGCGTCATTCGTACCACGGATTTTGCGATGCTTTAAGTATCATTCACCTCAATTTGCGGCTTCAATGTCAGAGACCCAGCGAACGGGACTGCCCCGTCCCGTATTCACCGAGGACGAGTGCAAGGGATGCGGTCGTTGCGTGAACGCTTGCCCAAAGAAGGTCCTCAAGATGTCCAACAAGATCAATAAGAGGGGATTCATTCCGGCCGAATACTCTGGAGAGGGATGCACTGGATGTTTCATCTGTTTCTATAATTGCCCCGAACCGTATGCCATCGAGGTCCACACGGCCGAAAAGAAGGTGTCTCAATGAGGAAGTTCGTGAAAGGCAACGAAGCTGTGGTGATAGGGGCGCTATATGCAGGATGCGACGTGTACTTCGGATATCCGATCACTCCAGCAAGTGAGATCGCCGAGGACTCCGCGGCCTGGTTCCCACAGATGGGCAAGGAGTTCCTCCAGGCAGAATGCGAGACCGCTTCCATCAACATGATATACGGTGCCGCCAGCGCTGGCAGGCTGGCGATGACCGCGTCGTCTGGACCGGGCATCAGCCTGATGCAGGAAGGCATTTCCTATCTGGCCGGGGCACAGCTACCGGCGCTCATCGTCAACGTCATGAGGACCGGACCTGGTCTGGGCAACATCGGTCCAGAGCAGGGGGACTACAACCAGGCAGTCAAGGGCGGCGGACACGGCAACTATCACAGCATCGTGCTGGCGCCAGCTTCAGTTCAGGAGATGTGCGACCTGACCATGAAGGCGTTCGAGATGGCCTTCAAATACCGCAACCCAGCAATGATATTGGCAGACGCAACACTGGGTCAGGTCATGGAGTCGCTCAAGCTCCCAGAGCAGGAAGCACAAAGGCCGAAGACCTCCGATTGGTCTGTGCAGGGCGACCTGACCACTAAGTGCAATCTGATTAGTTCCATATTTCTCGAACCCGACAAGATGGAGATCCATAACCGCCACCTTCAGGAGAAATATGCCGCCATGCAGCATGAGGCGATGGCAGAGTCCTATCTAACTTCCGATGCGGACATCATCCTCACTGGTTACGGAACGAGCGCCAGAGTGGCTCGCTCGGCCGTCGACCAGCTTAGGGCGTCCGGCGTCAAGGCCGGCCTGTTCCGTCCAATATCGCTGATGCCGTTCCCTGTTGAACAGTTGAACATGTCGGCCGCCGGAAAGAAGGTACTGGTCGTGGAAATGAGCAATGGCCAGTACATGAACGACGTCATACTCTATCTGGACCGGAAGAGACCCTCACTGGTGCGTCTGTGCAACCGGATGGGCGGGGTCCTGATCCAAGTGGACGACGTGATGAAGGCCGCGAACGACCTGGTAAAGGAGGCGTTCTGATGATTAAGAGATCGCATGGGTTCTATGAGACGTTCAAGCGTAAGGACGGCAGCAAGACGACAACATACTGCGCCGGATGCGGCCATGGGATCATCCAGAAGCTCATTGCAGAGGCGATATACGATCTCGGGATCGGGGACAGGACTGTCTTCGTCAGCCCGGTCGGCTGCGCCGCATTCTGCTTCTACTACTTCGATTGTGGCAACGTCGCCGGACCGCATGGACGGGCGTCTGCCGTAGCAACCGGGGTTTCCGGGTCCTGCAGGACAGCGTGGTCATATCCTATCAGGGGGACGGCGACATGGGAGCGATCGGCTTCAATAACGCTTTCCAGGCTGCCAACCGCGGGGAACATTTCGCTGCCTTCTGCGTCAACAACAGCCTCTTCGCCATGACCGGAGGGCAGATGGCGCCGACGACGTTGCCGGGTCAAAAGACCACCACCACGCCCTTCGCAGGGATGTGGCCAGGAGAGGTCATCCGCTCAAGATGTGCGAGGTGTTCGCCCAACTGGAGCGCCAGTGTTCATCGAACGCGTGTCCGTCGCCGACACAAAGCGTATCATGCAGGCAAAAAAGGCCATCCAAAGGCGCTGGAAATACAGAAGGACTGGAAACGGCTACGCATTCGTCGAGATATTGTCCCCATGCCCCACCAACTGAAAGGATGGACCCGATCAAGTCCGCCGAATACGTTTCCAATGAGATGGAAAAGGTCTATCCGCTGGGCAACTTCCGGGACCGAAGCGAAGAGCCTGGAAGAAAGCCCTGCCGATCGAACGCGTCACGCTGAAGCAACTTATGGGAGAGGCCGGTTCCGGAAGGATCCATACTCGGACCCTTCATTCAAGGAGAAGCGTTTCAAGTTCTCCGGTTTCGGGGGTCAAGGCTTAGGACGCCTTGACCCCCGAAACCGGAGAACTTGAAACGCTTCTCCTTGAATGAAGGGTCCGAGTATGGATCCTTGCCGGAACCGGCCTCTCCCATAAGTTGCTTCAGCGTGACGCGTTCGATCGGCAGGGCCTTTCTTCCAGGCTCTTCGCTTCGGTCCCGGAAGTTGCCCAGCGGATAGACCTTTTCCATCTCATTGGAAACGTATTCGGCGGACTTAATAGGGTCCATCCTCCAGTTGGTGGGGCATGGGGACAATATCTCGACGAATGCGTAGCCATTTCCATCCCTCTGTATTTCCAGCGCCTTGTGGATGGCCTTTTTTGCCTGCATGATACGCTTTGTGTCGGCGACGGACACGCGTTCGATGAACACTGGCGCCTCCAGTTGGGCGAACACCTCGCACATCTTGAGCGGATAACCTGTCCTGGCCACATCCCTGCCGAAGGGCGTGGTGGTGGTCTTTTGACCCGGCAACGTCGTCGGCGCCATCTGCCCTCCGGTCATGGCGAAGAGGCTGTTGTTGACGCAGAAGGCAGCGAAATGTTCCCCGCGGTTGGCAGCCTGGAAAGCGTTATTGAAGCCGATCGCTCCCATGTCGCCGTCCCCCTGATAGGATATGACCACGCTGTCCTGCAGGACCCGGGAAACCCCGGTTGCTACGGCAGACGCCCGTCCATGCGGTCCGGCGACGTTGCCACAATCGAAGTAGTAGAAGCAGAATGCGGCGCAGCCGACCGGGCTGACGAAGACAGTCCTGTCCCCGATCCCGAGATCGTATATCGCCTCTGCAATGAGCTTCTGGATGATCCCATGGCCGCATCCGGCGCAGTATGTCGTCGTCTTGCTGCCGTCCTTACGCTTGAACGTCTCATAGAACCCATGCGATCTCTTAATCATCAGAACGCCTCCTTTACCAGGTTGTTCGCGGCCTTCATCACGTCGTCCACTTGGATCAGGACCCCGCCTATCCGGTTGCACAGACGCACCAGTGAGGGTCTCTTCCGGTCCAGATAGAGTATGACGTCGTTCATGTACTGGCCATTGCTCATTTCCACGACCAGTACCTTCTTTCCGGCGGCCGACATGTTCAACTGTTCAACAGGGAACGGCATCAGCGATATTGGACGGAACAGGCCGGCCTTGACGCCGGACGCCCTGAAGCTGGTCGACGGCCGAGCGAGCCGACTCTGGCGCTCGTTCCGTAACCAGTGAGGATGATGTCCGCATCGGAAGTTAGATAGGACACTGCCATCGCCTCATGCTGCATGGCGGCATATTTCTCCTGAAGGTGGCGGTTATGGATTTCTCGATCTTGTCGGGTTCGAGAAATATGGAACTAATCAGATTGCACTTAGTGGTCAGGTCGCCCTGCACAGACCAATCGGAGGTCTTCGGCCTTTGTGCTTCCTGCTCTGGGAGCTTGAGCGACTCCATGACCTGACCCAGTGTTGCGTCTGCCAATATCATTGCTGGGTTGCGGTATTTGAAGGCCATCTCGAACGCCTTCATGGTCAGGTCGCACATCTCCTGAACTGAAGCTGGCGCCAGCACGATGCTGTGATAGTTGCCGTGTCCGCCGCCCTTGACTGCCTGGTTGTAGTCCCCCTGCTCTGGACCGATGTTGCCCAGACCAGGTCCGGTCCTCATGACGTTGACGATGAGCGCCGGTAGCTGTGCCCCGGCCAGATAGGAAATGCCTTCCTGCATCAGGCTGATGCCCGGTCCAGACGACGCGGTCATCGCCAGCCTGCCAGCGCTGGCGGCACCGTATATCATGTTGATGGAAGCGGTCTCGCATTCTGCCTGGAGGAACTCCTTGCCCATCTGTGGGAACCAGGCCGCGGAGTCCTCGGCGATCTCACTTGCTGGAGTGATCGGATATCCGAAGTACACGTCGCATCCTGCATATAGCGCCCCTATCACCACAGCTTCGTTGCCTTTCACGAACTTCCTCATTGAGACACCTTCTTTTCGGCCGTGTGGACCTCGATGGCATACGGTTCGGGGCAATTATAGAAACAGATGAAACATCCAGTGCATCCCTCTCCAGAGTATTCGGCCGGAATGAATCCCCTCTTATTGATCTTGTTGGACATCTTGAGGACCTTCTTTGGGCAAGCGTTCACGCAACGACCGCATCCCTTGCACTCGTCCTCGGTGAATACGGGACGGGGCAGTCCCGTTCGCTGGGTCTCTGACATTGAAGCCGCAAATTGAGGTGAATGATACTTAAAGCATCGCAAAATCCGTGGTACGAATGACGCAGAATGGCTGCGGAAAAATGCCAGAGATAAAAGAGACTAGGAGAAGAGGTAAGTGAGAACCTCAGGCATGATGCCGGAGGTCGATGGTCTCCCCGCGTTCCTTGCCAATGCTGACGATTTTGACCTCCACCTCGGTCACCTTTGCGATATAATCCAGATAGTCGCGCATGTTCTTTGGTAGTGACTGATAGCCCTTCTTGGCGACGGCCTTGGATTCGCCCTCGGCCCAGTCTTCCCATCCGGGAATCTCCTCGTAGATTGGCTTGGCCCGTTCCAGCTTATGCAATGAAGCAGGGAACTCATCGAACCTCTTCCCGTCTATTTCATAGGCGATGGCGACTTTGAGTGTCTTCAGGCTGTTTAGAACATCGAGCTTGGTGACCGCCAACGCGGTCAGTCCGTTGAGCCGGCAGGCATATTTGACCACGACCAAGTCCAACCACCCGCAGCGGCGCGCGCGCCCGGTCGTGGTTCCCCACTCTCCACCTTTGGTGAGTAAGTACTTTCCCAGTTCGTCTTGCAGTTCGGTCGGGAACGGTCCAGCACCAACTCTCGTTGTGTATGCCTTGGTGACCCCCAGGACCTCGTTGATCCTGTTCGGGCCGATGCCCACTCCGGTGCAGATGCCACCAGTGATGCAATTGGACGAAGTGACGTAAGGATAAGTGCCGTGGTCGATGTCCAGCATCGTTCCCTGGGCGCCTTCGAACAGGACCTTCTTATTGTGCTTGAGCGCATCGTTGACAAGGACTGAGGCGTCGACGACGTACGATTCCAGGCGCTTACCGTTCTCGAGCAGTCCTTTGGTTAGTTGGTCCTTCGAGTCCAGTTTTGGGCCGTCCAGGACCTCTAGCACCTTTTCCTTCACCGGATAGATAAGGTCCATCTTTTCTTTCAATGCCTGCTCATCCAGGATATCGCACATCCTTATGCCTGAGCGGGCGATTTTATCGGAGTAGCAGGGACCTATGCCGCGGCCGGTAGTCCCCACACCCTTGGCGCCGCGCTGCCTTTCTTCGGCGCCGTCGAGCATCTTATGATATCTTGTGATTATATTCGCCCTGTCAGATATCCTAAGCCCCTTCATGGGGTAACCCCGATCCTCGAGCTGCTTCATTTCCTTGAGCAGCTCTTCGGGATCGACCACGCAACCGTTTCCAATCACGTTAATAGTGTTGGAGCGGAGGATGCCAGACGGCAGAAGGTGCAGCCCGAAAACATCGTTTCCGATCTTGATAGTATGACCGGCATTGGTGCCCCCCTGATAGCGTACGACGAGGTCCGCGCCCTCGGCGATATAATCAGTGATCTTACCCTTTCCCTCGTCTCCCCATTGAGTACCAATGACAGCGATGCTAGGCAAGTGCTCACCAGCAATCGCCAAATCCCTATCCTCGTAATTAAGTTTTGGTTCTAGGGGATGCCTATCTCACGGTAAGCGGCCAGTATTTCCGCGAAACTGCGGTCCGATTTGAAACCGGTGGGTGAGAAGTGTGTTCGCGATGCGGCACCCAGCAGTTTCATCCTTTCCATGAGGATCTCCCGTCTCGGCGGGGATAGTTTGGCCACTGAGGAAAGTTCGTTGTTCTCGAAGAAATAGGGTATGTCCAGCTCCTCGGCCCAGAGTTCCATGTACTTAGGGCACCGCTCCTTTTCCTCGAGCGTATCGGGCATCTTGATGGAACGGAGGAAGTTCTTGTCGGCGAGTGGACCGAGCCACATAGGTCCGCTGTCCTTTCCAGTATCTACCTTTGAGACCGTGCGCTCATGTGTGACGCGGTCGAAATGCAGGAACCCGAGCTGATCTAGCGCAGCGTCTGCATCGTGGGCCGATTGGGGATGCCTCAGGTAAAGTCGCATGAAATGGTCCGCGTAGAAACAGAGCATCGGGACGGTGCCCTTGTCCAGCTTCGCCGCTTCCTTGACCACGTATCCCATGAGGATCCGCAGACCTGCCTCATGTCCGAAAACACCCCGGCACGGGATTGCCCCATAGCGGCGAAGGCACTTCTTGGCATGCGTGCCGGCCAGTGGTGCGGTGTCAGTCGCTGTGATTGCCAGAATGCCGTTCCTCTTCAGAGCCTGCAGCGCCGCCGGAATGAACTCCACCGGCGACCCGAACGGGTCCAGGTCCACATAGTCATAATATTCATGGGCCAGCCGGCATCTTAGGTCGTTGTTGATCGCCGTACAGTTCTCCAGTCTGTTGAGGGCAATATTCTCCTCGATGAACTCCACCGCCTGGGAATCCCTGTCGCATATGTCGAAATGGATATCCGGCCTGGCCTCCTTGGCAATACGCAGGGCGCGTGCCCCCGTGGCGGACATGGCGTCGATCGCGGTACGTGCAGTCACCTGGTCCGAACTGAAGAACATGACCGACACGTCCCGGTTGAACGCCATCTGTCCGTTGTAAAATACCCTGCCTTGGATCTTGCCCGGTCCATGGTCGGTGTGATTCACCGGGATATATATGTCGGTCGCGCCTTCCCGGCATAGGACTGAGTCGGCCGGCTGGCTCAAAGAAGCTCTCCCTTCATGAGCTTCATGATCTTGTAGGGCAAGAGGTTCCGATTGATCGGGGTGACCTCCAGGATCCTTACATCATCCCGACGGCGGATGTCCTGAAGCAATGGATTGCGGGATTTTTTGTGCAGCGTGAGCAGAATCGGCTTCTCCACGTCCAAGGCTGCCTTCACCGCGTTGACGAACTTCTCGCTCTCGACCTCAATCTTGCCGACCTCGTCGATAACGATGACGTCAGACTCAACGCATGCTGTCTCCAAGGCTCGGACGCCTACGTCCTCGAGGACGCTAAGGTCGATGCCATACTTGCCCACCATGAACTTGCTGGTTATATCGGTGGAGGCCAGCACCCCCTTCTCCTTGGTGCGCCAGTCGATGACGTAGAAGCCGTTGCGCTTCTTGTCGTCCATAATCGGCTCGGTGATCATACCTCCGACCTTGAGGTCCTCAGCCTCGAGCATTTCGATAACCTTTACCAGGGTGTGCGTCTTGCCCGCACTTGGAAGGCCAGTTATACCGATCTTGATATTGTTCATTCAATTCACCGAAGGGCGAACCAGGCCCTCACCTACCATTCTGCAATAGGAATACCCGTAACGCTGTAGACACTATTTATCTTTTCGATGGAAAAAATTAGTCCGTCCTTCCGGAACGATTCATTCTTCCAGAACCGACCTGACGTACATCAGAGGATAATGCAATTCCTCGATGTATCGCATCTCCGCAACGACTGTGACGCCATCCATCTTGACCGTGAGCGTCACTTCCATCATGGGGCCAGTCAGTGTCTGGTAGTCATACTCGTCTGACTTCCGGCGCAGTGCGTCACGGGAGATGTGCACCTTCACGTCCTTGACGAACGGCTGCACTCGGACCCCATCCTGAATCGCCTGTTCGAGAGATTCGACGCTGGTCGTGCTAAGCGGAGTACCTACGAACTGGTGATAGATGGTGCCCAATTTTATGCCCGCCTCAAACACTACGCGCTCCCTCTGGCTGCAATTAAAATACTTGTCTGCCAGATCCTCGCGCTTGCTCGACATGACCGCAATCTCTCCTTGAACGGTAATGTTCCCGGCCTATAAAGTCGGAATGCTCGCTGCCGAAAGAATAGTTATAGCTGCTGCTCGCAGACTGTTTCTTTAGGTGAACGATTGAGGTCTAGGGTGTGCGTGGCGTACGGAGCTGACCGTAAGGCGAGCACGAGGAAGGTTGTAGAAGCTTTCGGTTTGCCAGATGTGGCCGGGAAGACCGTCTTGGTCAAGCCGAACTTCAACACCGCTGACCTGGCTCCCGGTTCGACGCACAACGATACCTTAGAGACACTGATCAAAATGGTCAACGAGGTCGGTCCGAAACACGTGGTTGTGGGCGACCGAAGCGGACCGGCCAACACCAGGGAGGTCTTTCAGGAGAAGGGGATCTTCGAGATGGCAGAGAGGCTCGGTTTCGAATGCATGATCTTCGATGCCATGCCCAGGTCACGCTTCGTAAAGATCTCTCTTCCCAATTCGCATTGGCATGACGGCTTCATGATCGCCAAGCCTGTACTGGAGGCTGATTCGGTCATGACTTTATGTTGCCTCAAGACGCATGGATACGGTGGGCAGTTCACAATGTCGTTGAAAGTAACGACCGGAATGGTCGCCGGTTCGAACATGAGGGAACTGCACTTCTCCAACCATATCCGAGAGATGATTGCGGAGATGAATGTCGCCTATCGGCCGAAATTAATAATTATGGACGGTGTCGACGCGTTCGTGAATGGAGGGCCGATGACCGGAACGAGATGGAATGCGAACCTGACGTTCGCATCGGATGATCGGATAGCCATCGATGCCGTGGGTGTGGCCGCACTGAAGATGCATGGAACCACGAAAATGATCGAATCGAACCAGATCTTCAAGCAAGAACAGATCAGAAGGGCAGTGGAGCTCGGGATCGGCGTTTCCTCGCCGGAGGACATAGAATTGGTGCCGGTGGACGAGGGCTCATCTGCCATCGTCGACAAATTGCAGAAGGTACTGACCACAGCTTGAGGCGTGGACCATTCTTGGCAAATGCCACTTCATATGGCACGTAATGATCAGGCTGGAAATCTGGCCTGGCGACATACGAATGTTCGTAACCACTACCAAAACGGAAATATACCAGACGCTCCAGTCATTATTTCAAAATCAAGGAGTGATGATCACGGACGTCATTAAGAAATATGAGCTACCACCGCTGAAATACGGCTACAAGGACCTGGTGCCGTTCCTATCCGAGGAACAGCTGATGCTGCATCACGACAAGCATCACGCCGCTTATGTCAACGGCGCGAACGCCATCTTGGATAAACTTGTCGCTGCGAGGAAGGACAATGTCGACCTGGACATGAAGGCGATCGCCAAAGAACTTTCATTCAATGTGGGTGGGCATCACCTCCATAAGATGTTCTGGTTGAACCTAGCCCCGACCGGTCGTGGCGGCGGATCACCAGGGGGAAAGCTAGGCGATGCGATCAAGGCGGAGTTCGGTTCCTTTGAACGGTTCAAGAAGGAGTTCAATGCGGCAGCCACGAGCACGGAAGGCTCCGGTTGGGCCGCATTAGCGTTCTGCAGGATGACCCAGAGGCCAATGATAATGCAGATCGAGAAGCACAATGTGAACGTTATCCCCGGATATAAGCTCCTGGCAGTACTGGACGTCTGGGAGCACGCGTACTACGTGGATTACAAGAACCTCAGGCCGAAGTATGTGGAGGCATTCTGGAGCAATGTCAACTGGGACTTCGTGTCGGAGCAGTTCGACAAGGTCGTTCAGAAGTGAAACGGACCTACATAGAATCCTTCGATGGGTCGTTAAACTATCCGGCCAGCTCTGAGGGTTAGGGGTTGGCCGCCAAGTTTTTAATACCGCCTTAAGCATCGCAATTCTGATGCAGGACTGGGAGATAATCCAGGAGCTGAAGAAGGAAAAGAACGCCATTATCCTGGCGCACAACTATCAGCCCCCTGAGATCCAAGAGGTAGCAGATTTCGTAGGAGACTCACTAGGTCTCTCTGTCCAGGCGACGAAAACGACCGCCGATGTGATTATTTTTTGCGGCGTCGATTTCATGGCTGAGTCGGCTAAGGTCCTTAATCCAACCAAGACCGTTATCCTACCGGAGCCTCTGGCCAAATGCCCCATGGCGGCAATGTGCGATGCAGATTCATTGCATGATGTGAAGGAGAAATACCCGGATGCAATCGTCGTTTCCTATGTAAACACATCTGCCGCATGCAAGGCGGAAACGGATGTGTGTTGCACTTCTTCCAATGCCGTAAAGGTTGTTGGTAAGCTTGATGCCAAGCGGATACTCTTCGTGCCGGACTGCAATCTCGGTTACTATGTGCAGAGATTCTTCCCAGAGAAGGAGATCATCGTTTGGCCGGGATTCTGTCCGACCCACGACATGATATCGCCTGAGTCAATCGCCCTCTTGAAGAGATCCCACCCAAAAGCCCTGGTCCTCGTTCACCCAGAGTGTCGGGCTGAGGTCATTGATATGGCCGATAAGGTGGCGTCCACCGAAGGCATATTGAAATTCGCCAAGTCGTCGGAGGCGCAGGAGTTCATCATTGCCACCGAAGGCACAATGATCTACCGTCTTACAAAAGAGAACCCGACCAAGACGTTCTATGATGTGCCGGGAGCGATCTGCCCGACCATGAAGATGATCACCATGCAGATGGTCATCAACTCATTAGAAACGCTTCAGCCGGCTATCGAACTGCCCGAAGATATACTGGAGAAGGCCAGGAAACCGCTGGAACGGATGATGGAGATCGGCAGAGGGGATTAGCCTCCTGAATAGAGACATCGGATCCGTGTTCTTTCAGTATTTTTTAAATGTTCATAAATATAGAAAGCCAGCCATGAACAGAATCAACTCAGGCGTCCTGTGTAGTTAGCATCAGAAGCTCATGTAGGTTCTTCAGCGTTGCGATCAAGATCAGGCTAGCCCCGGACATTGTAAAAACCAATATCTACGAAGTCGAATCCCATTATGATATCAGGTTAACAAAGAAAAGAAACCCCCAATCATAGATCGCCGCGGTTCCCATTTCTCTGCGGTTTGATGCCCCAGTGACTAATATGCCCCCTAAACCTTTCGGCAACTTTCTTACTCGGACAATATAAGGTCTCTCGGCAAAAGGGCAGGATGCGATTCACAATCAGCGAAGGTTAAGCCCCGATCTCAAGGAATAATAGAATTTGAAAGGATCGGAAATAGGGTTTGTTCACTCCTCATCGTCCTCGTCCTCTTCCGGGATCAGGATGAATTGGTCCTCTTTCTCGCTTCCTCGGAAGCCGCGGATCAACTCGTCGAAGACATAGACGATCTCCACTATCTCGAAGTTCGTGCGCTTTTTAGTCATAAACGCCTCGATCCAGGAGTTGATCTTTTCCCCGACTTCCTCGGCCTCCTTGGTGAACTTCGGGTTCTCCAAGACCTCGTCATCATAGATAATGACCGAACCGCCCATTTCGCCATCGATTAGGTATTTTATTGCCAAGACGATCTCTTCGACCGACAGGTCAGGATATGTAAGGTCCAACTGATGTCCAATTGAGTCGACCAAGGGAATCATCTTACTGACTCGGACCTCCAGTGCGAGTTCCAACGCCTTCTCGTCAAGGTCACCGAGTTCGGCCACCAGGTCCTCACGGTAATCGTAATAGTCCTTCTCGTAGTACTTTTGCAGCAGCCTTTCCATCTTGTCGTCCATAGACCGTCGAGAATCATTCCCTGATAAAATCATTACCGGTCGGGTAGAAGTAAAAAGAGGATAGTCCTTCATCGGTCGCCCCTTCCACCAGAAAGAGGAACAATCTTCCATAGAGCACAATCAATTACTTGCTTATTCCTGAATATTTGATAATATATGATAAATAGGGAGCGAACAAACCTTATGATCTTTACACTACCTGGACATCCATTCACATAGGGTACATTCTTGCGCAATACTTGATTGTTCCAGATTCAGAACCGTACCAAGGTCGTCAATCAGCTCCAAATGAAATACAGTGCGAAGAAGATCATGATAATCGCCGCCGCCAGGATGAGATATTCGTGCCACTTCCTGTTCCACAGTCCTTCGACCGGTAGACGGTCGTGGCCACGAAGTGGTTCCAGCCCAAATCGACCGCAAGGTGTGTGACTATGAACAATGGCAGGATGATCAACCCGAAACCTATTGCCGTGGTGACCAACCCTGCCCCCACGGTCGCCCACCAGAAGACCCAATACGGGTTCGTTATGGTGGTTATCATGCCGGTAGTGAACGAATCCTGACCGTAATCCTTCTCCTGAACTATCGTCTTCCTGGCCCTGAGCTCTGACACGCCCATGTACATCAGGATGATGCCGCCGATGAGGGCGATGTATGCAAAGACCGTTTGGTCCTTGAAGATGAAGTCGAACCCCAGGAAGATGGCAACTATAAGAGGAACTTCGATAGCCGCATGCCCAGCGGTCATCTTGATGCCAGCCTTGGGGTCTTTGTAGCTCTTGGCGATGGTCGCGGCAAATAAAGGGCCAGGCATGAACGCTCCAGAGACGGTAATGACGGCAACTGAGGCTAAGAATACCAGAGCCGAATCGATCATGAGCGTGCTAAGAAATATCACGCTATTATTTCAAGGTTGATTGAGAAGCGTCTCTCAGTTCGAATTTTCAGGCA
>CAVWKV010000037.1:0-11632 GCA_963755265.1 uncultured Methanomassiliicoccales archaeon
TAGTTCTTGGTCTTTTTTATCTGGAAGCCACCAATGGCCATTCATTTCAAATTTATCGAACACAAAGATGTATTTAGATACTGATGTAAATATAATCGTAATGAATTTTTGATATACTATTTTGACCGTGAATTATTCTGCCCTGTGACGGTTACGGATGATCCTCTAACCTGTGGTATGAAGTGCAGTGTGCCAGTCGCCCGTACCATCACTAACCACCACTAATAGAAAGAGAGAAAGAGAGAGAACAGTATATCAACGTTGAAGAACGCGATTTATTTCCGATCGTCCGGATCCCGGATCGGATCCTTCGCTAGATCTATCGTGCAGCTCCTAGAATGATCGGGCAAGGTCTCTGGCTCGATCAACGGCCGGTGCGATCGTACGGTACATCTGGATATCGACTGAAGCATTTGCCCGATTGGTGCGGCTTTCAGGATCTCGATCTCCAATAGATATGGAGTTAGCTATCTTCTAGAAGTCTTGCCCCGCGATGCCCCAGTAAGGAATTATGTATCCGCCTTCCATCCCTCCATTGAATTCAACGCCAGTGGTTGAACCTCGATAGATGGTGATGAACCAGTAGATTCCTGGGACTACGGTCATGTTCGTCTCTCCGGGGTTGCCAGGCAACCTACTCAAAGACAGATTGCATTGGAAATGTCCGGTCTCCTCGATGCTCATGAAATTGGTGAGGTTGAAAACGTACATCGTAACATTATCCCCAGCCAGGATGAAATGGAATTGTTGTCCTTGGCACACTCTTACCGAACCCCAGGTTGCGGTATAGCCTTTCCCGGGGGCGAAAAAGGCCGAAACCATCGTAGGGACAGGGCGTTGGGGATACAGTGTTGAGCACTGTGATGCTTATAGGCTCCAGCACCTTGTCGACGCCTGAGATCTGCGTATTATTGGTGGTAGTCAGCTCGTAGGAATATTGGTATGTTTTCGAGGCGCTGGAAACGGTCCATCTGTAGGTTATGAGTGAATCCATTCCAACATCGGCCAGAACTACCTCGTTCCTTTTGACGTCAAATTCGTAATAGATCTTGACGGCCTTCATGCCGAATGCGGTAGAGATCTTTTCATTTCCAATCAATTCGCCGATATATGGCGAACTTCCAGCATACACTTTGAAATCGTGTCCAAAATCCGGAATGTTGGCCAAACTAAAACCGGACGACGCAAAGCTGATTCCCGATTCGTCAGCAGCCATTATGGTTATATTGGTGCCCGAACCGAACGTATCATTGTCAACAGAGCCGGATATTTGATAATCGAGATAATCTCCCGCCTTGAGGATCTGATGGTTTTGGTCAGAAGTGGGAATTAATGATGGGGAGATGGTCAACAGCGCGGCCACCATCAGAATTCCTGCGACAATGATCGCTATGATCGCCAATAACATCTTCTTCCTTTTCTTGCCCGTTCCATTTTGAAACGACAAGTCCCTACTTTCGGCGCTCGAACCTTCCAATGCTTTCCCCGACCAATGATTGAATATCGTGATATAAAGTGCTGTTGGCCATATCACTTTTATTCCCCCTTCGCCGACCTTCCTAAATAAGTACGTAGGGTCGTACAACTACAACAGGACGTTCTCCAGGGTCTGGATCTTGAGCTTTTGTCTCTCAGGTCCGGAGCGATATCGACCCGTTGTAGGATGTCGCGTCGACCAACGGCGCCGGCCGGCATTCCCCGGGGAATGGGAAGGATCTCGCTCATATGAGAGCGGCCCGGAAAATTCGGAGATCGGATTCTTCGTCAGGAAGAGTATAGCTATGAAGGGAGACCGATTGATAGAACAGAAATGCAGTAAACGGTCCTTCCTTATGCGTTCTAGCTACAACTGAGACAATTCCCATGATGAGAGCGACTCATCGCAGAAGAGTATGATGCGTTAAACGGTTAACGAACAATTGGATGAATTCAAATGCGACACTTGCGACAGATGAACGACAGATAGAGTAACACGAATCTTGAAAGAACTAGTTGTAATATTATCGACAGATAAGATAGATACGACACTATACAGAATGAAGGCTCCAAACGATTGAACGAACACGGTCTTTGGATTTCAAAAAGGGGCTGAAAAAGGTTTGAGTCAACAGCTCGATAAAGCACGTAAAGGCGTTATTGAAATCTGAAAATACACATCTGGCTAAGCGGATAGGTAAAGTCCCCCCAGTCCACCATTAATTGTATACCTGGTTTCTACCTCATTCTCTCATATGGTGAAAGGCTCAATCTAATTGATCGTAGTCCTTCGTGGTTTCTCGCTCTCTTTTCTCAATTAACTCATTTTCGAATCCCTTTTCGACTCAAGAATATGCTAACTTTAAATATAGACAACACTAGTCTGTTTTTAAATCAGAAATATAGTAAGAATTTTAGTAACCCGTTAATTTTGGTGCTGGCTTCGAAAAAATATTGATAAAAATGACGGTAAATAAGCCATTCACTTCCTCAAGTGATTTGAACTTATTTTAGCGCACTTAATGAAGGTTGAGGAATACTATCTCTAAGACCAAAACTCTTATAATATATGTTAATAATATAATAAAAAATATGGAATGGGTTTATGTCAATTCCCTGCTGATTGACGAAAAACTTCGAGATACTGGCTAGCTCAAATGGCGAGGCCCTTCCCCCGCACTGGATTTTAAACAATCCGGCTGGCGGGAAATTGGGGTTATTATATCCGATACATTCAATGAATGTATCCGCTCCGAGACAATTTTTCTTAGGACTGGACACCGAAGCATCAGGTGGATCCGGATATGCTGACCGAGAAAGAAATCTCCCCAGTCTTAGGAAAAGACCCGAACATAGCGAATAGGCCAAAAGAAGAGCTAAGTTTCAAGGACTGGATGGTCACGATTAAGGGCATACCGCCGTTGTCCGTGAAACATTATGCCTGTTATGCCAATTACCTTCTGCGGGAATACAACAAGCCATTCCCGAAAACGGAGGACGCAGAAAGGATCGCTCTTAGCGTCTTGAGTTCTAACTATTCGAAGAGTTATCAGAAACATCTGCTGATTGCGCTGGAGTTGTATATGGAGTACTCCGGCCAGCCGATCAAATTCAAGAAGCCCACATCGACAAAAAGGTCTCCGAAATACCTCACCCAAGACCAATTGAAGAAATTGGTCCGGGGTGCCAGCGATTACCGGGACTTCGCCATGCTGATAATGTTCTGCACGACCGGGATGAGGCTTAATGAGCTGAGGATGGTGAACGTCGGAGATCTGGATCTAGAGCGGAGGTTGGTGACCGTAAGGCACGCTAAGCGAGACCGGGACAGGGAGATCCCGTTAAGCGACGATTGCATCAAGGTGATGAGCATCTTCTTGCAGAAGTATCATAAGAAAGGCGCTAAGCCGTCTGATCCATTGTTCAAGTCACAGAGAGGCAATAGATGGAGCGCCCATGCGATTGAGTCCTGCGTGGATAGGATTGCCGTGAGAGTGGGAATGGAGGGGATGGTTACCCCGCATGTATTGAGGCATTCCTTCGCCACGACGATGATAATCAATGGGTGTGATTTGTTTCATCTGTCGAATATTTTAGGGCACTCGAATTTGATGACGACGGCGATCTATCTGCATGTGAACAGTGACGCTAAAAGGGCGGCGTTGGAAAGAGGTGTGCCGAGGTTCTGAGGTGAGAGAATCGAGTTAGAGTTTGAAGAAATATGTTTGAGGAATCCTTCGTAAGGGATTCTTAAATCATTTGCTTTGAAAGCATCGGTCACTCTACAACATATTGGTGCTCGTAAGCATACACGTGAATTCTCCCCCATCGGTGTAGGTGAACTTCATCTCATAGAGCACTCCATTAGAGGAGTCCTCCCAAAATTCATACAGATACCCAGAGAAGTTTTCTGAATAATGGTTCGTTGTCTTCTGACCAAAGTTTGTCTGTAAAGTTTGTTGGCCAATCAGTTTTGCGCTCTCATTTAACGAACCAGAGCCGGTCGACGTGACCCAACTCTCGGTGGATGAATTCACGATCTGACTCAAGTTTGTTGTCTGACCATTAATTGTTATCGATTCACGCATCGTATAATTGGCGGACGTTACATTGTTAAACGATATTGTTACACTGCCAGCCAGCTGCTGACCTGTTGCTGTAGTTCCGGTGCCTGAATAGTCCAGATAGCTTCCGTTCTTGATTTGACCCGCAGTTGATCCATTAGTTATGCCTCCCATCCCGACCAATAATAATGCGGCTACCACAACAACCACAATAACCGCAGCAACGACGACGAGGACTGTTTTTGACTTTTTAGGTGTTGGCGTTGGCTGCGAGTTAACAGTCACATTCGGCAATGGCTATGCGTTGATATTGCCACTCGGAATGTTGGTCTGTTGTTCAGCTGGAAGAGTTCCAGAACTGTTGATATTCTCCGGTTCATTTTGACTCAAATTAAATCCTTCATTTCCCCTAAATTATTATCACGGTATATTAGATTAAAAAACTTTCTATTTCGGATTTGAGAATGTTCAATTCGACGATAAGCTGGGCTGTTCCGTTTCCTTTGTCAAACATAATGGGATATTCAGACTTTATGAAATTCCGAACCCAAAAAAAGAGACGTACTCAGTCAACGAGATAGGGCTATCCAGGGAGGTTATCTCCTTGGAAGTCATTAACCATTCAAACATATCATCAGAGCCTTTGCGAAGCACGTTCAGCTTCTTGATCTTGAACGGCTTTGCCATCAACAAAAAGTGTGGTAGTCGAGAAGCCCCCAGCGCTGATTTCTACATGATGCTTTTCGGAACTTCCCACATCGAATTGGAATTTCTTCCCCCGTGGTGAAAAATGGGACTCATCAACGACCTTTTCTCCGTCTATCTCGATGATGATGTTTTTCATTAACATACTATTATTGACGAAGATTGTGTGCTTTTCAGTCTCGCCTATCACAAACTTGGCTTTTGTCATTTCTTCCGCCGCCTATAGGCGCAATAGAATGAATTTATGACATTTGATTATTTAAATACTTTCAAGCCAGATGGATTGGCATATCAAAGAAGAGGTTAAAGATCCGATGGTTGTGATGTTCGAACAAAGTAAAGAGTATTAGAAAATGGCCAAAAGAGGAGTTAACGCCGGGATTGTGGGTCGAGAAACCCTATGTGACCTATGGGGAGTTAGAAATGGTGTAGAAGATGGAACGAATGAATCCAATGTAAAAAAATAATAGGCCTGGCGGCCTCAAACCATCTTTCTTCCAGAATCCCAGGCCGGGCTTTCGTTATATACTTCTTCAACTTTCAAAAGCCACAATCCCTTCAGGTCGAACTTCATTGCCTTGAAACTCTCTTTCATTTTGTCGAACATGGGGCCAGCAGTCATATGTTCCTTGATGCTACACCTGACCTCATAAGACTCCGGGCCCTTGCTGACCAGCAACGAAGCGTGGGAGCCGTCCTTCTTTGAATGGGCGAGGTTCTCGCTTGTCGCTTTCATGAATATCTGGCCAACAAAGATGGTTTCGGGGTCCACGGCACCTGCTCCACCGACATTGATCAGATGCACGTCTCCCTTGGCGTTCTTGGTTCCTAGTATCTTGCTCGATGAGCGGTCATTCAACAGATTAAATACTGCGTCTGGTAGTTTTGCCATGTTTCCACCAAGAATCAATGGGTTAAAAGAATATATAAATATTCGTAATGAATATTTTTCTATTCATCCACTATGACCAATCAAGACGTTCTATCGGAAATCAGGGCGCTCAAGAGCGATCTGAGCCTTTTCAGCGACCAAATGGTTCGCCTGCGATATGAGGACCTCAAGTCCGTTTTCTTGGAACAAATGAGGATGGCAATGGGGGATAAGGGAAAGCACTCGTTTCTCGATGAAGCGAGCATCCTAAGAAACAGGTCACAATGCAATCTCAAGGGGGAATGTCTTCAGAAGCTGGAAGAGGCAGTGGACACCGCCACCATTTCGTTCATGAAAGATGACTTGGTTGGTGCTAGGAATATATTGGACGAGGCCGAGATCCACATAAAGGGCGACATTTCTCCCTGCCAAGACAAAGGATGTTCCAAAACGGCGGAGGAGATACTGCGCCGGGTACAAGTCCTCCTACAGATATATGAGGACCTGGCCAGGAGATTTGGTCCGGAAGTCGAGCTGAAGAAGGGAGTGAATGGGGATAACTATCTTTACACTGCCGATGAGATACAATCAGTCCTGAACCCCCTGGCCAATGCCTGGCGCATCAGGGTTCTCGCCACATTAAGGCGTGGAGACCATAGCCTGACAGAGCTGGGCCGAGCATTAGAGTTGAAGACTGGACACCTACAGTTCCACTTGCGGGCGCTGATGGAGGCTGGGTTCGTTGAGCCAGACCGACGGAGGCATCGCTATTCACTGACAGAAAGAGGAGCGCTAGCCCTAAGCTGTGCGGAAGAAATGGTTTCGAAATTGGGTATGCCATTCTCAGGTGAGAGACCACATGATATCCGATGAATAATCTCAGAACACCAATAACCATCAAAGAAAATTACTGTATGGAACCTACACAGATCCCACCAGATTATTATTGGAATGTCTAAGCCTTCAAATGAATGAATATGACCACAGTTGGATGGCGGATCATAGTAATAGCCAGTTAATTAAATCCGGATTTCGCTGACCTACTAATAGTGCATCAGTAACAGAGTGAAACGGTTTAAGATTAATAATTTCTCGGATTTCCGCTCATTTTCACAATCAACTTGTGATAAGATCCGTCGTATTCATATATCTTTTAGATCTGCGAAATCATGGATGATTTCTCTTCTTAACGGATCTGGAATAGAAATGGCCGTCTTCCTAAAACGTCTCGATTCCCAGTCTTGTGCACTCGAAAGGATGAGCTCTTCATTTAATCGAATCAATATGGAATAAGGGCGCAGTCTTTAGCGATTTCCTTTTCAGAGTCTTCCTTTTGGGATTCTTTACCCTGAGAGTCTTCCTTTTGGGAGTCTTCATTTTAAGGGTCTTCTTTTCAGGGATCTTCTTTTTATGAGTCTTCCCTTCCAGTTGGTCGAGCCTCTTTTCCAAATTGTTTATCCTTTCGATGATCTGATTCATCTTTTCAGCTTTCAAAAGGTCCCCGACCTTAACTTTGGCCAAAGGTTTTGCCATACGTACCATCCTTAGAATGGCTAGACATATTCGAGAATTTAAGGAATAGGATTTACATTATGGATCCTAGTAAAAAGAAAGATCTTCATCGAAGTTTCTAGAACCGGAAAAAAGAAAATTGGTTTAGAAAAATCTAACTTGTTGTCACATGTCCTCTTATGGCGGCTATAATCACTATTGTCAGGACTACCCCGATTACGATTCCGATTATTCCGAGAATCAAGCAATTCTTTCCTATACGCTGCTTTTCTATGTCCGCACCCAAACCGAGCCATAATACGCCAGTCATTATTCCAATCGGGAACACAAAAAATGAAGCCAGGTAGAGTAAGAATGTCAATACGCCGCCAACCGTAACTGGCGAGGTCTGTTGCGGAATCGGTTGCGGTCCATAAGCTGGCTGAGGTCCGTTCTGGGGCATTGCGTTAACGGCCTTACCACAGTTCGGACAGACGTTGTAGGCCGCAGGTATCTGGCGACCACAACCGGTACATGTTCTCATTTCCTCATCTGGCATATTTTTTCCTCCATTTATTCCTTAATAACTACATGGGCGAGGCGTTAGCAATAACGCTAATTTTTCGTTATACGAAAGCATATCTCCCACCTAGTAGCAAACAGAACAAACATTAACGTGATTCATTTTTAATGATTTTGTCTATATTTCTCTAATGGAATTGGTCAAATTAAAAAATTATATTTATTAATATATTATTTTGTAAGGCACCACCTGTTGTTATTGAATCAAAAGACCCAATCAACCGATATGCGCCTCTTCTTTCACATAACAAATAGGGATAAGACCCCATCATTTCTCCAATTTCGCCCATTTTCGCCATCAACACGGGGTAAGACTCATCCATTTTCTCCTTTCCAAGCATACAACCCTTTCTCATTTAACAATAGTGAAGTGTATTAGCCAGATAGTCGATAGAGCTTATCGATGCTTAGGTTAGGACTTAAGATTGTGTGCATTGTTTGGATCTAATTATCGTATCCATAATATTCAATTTGTTGTTAACTGAATTCTAACTTGGAATAAGTCTATCTCCAATATTGACGGTCGATGCATAACTATTAATGAATGAAAATTTCATTCATATTCTCGGCATGTCTAATACGAAAGATAAGAACCGACAGATCCGCCAGGACCAGCGTTCCAACATACTTGCCGCTGCTTCCAGAGTCTTTGCTCGAAAAGGCCCCGGAACCACAATCGTAGATGTGGCCATAGAGGCGGGCATTAGCCAAGGACTAGCATATCGCTATTTTCCCAGTAAAGAAGCGATATTTACTACACTGATCGATCAGATGTTGCGGTCGCCCAATCCTTTAGCTACTCAAATCCAAGATATTCCAGGCACTCCCATGCAAAGAATTGATTACCTGATTTCAAAGGTAATGGAACCGAGGCGAGATAACCCTGAGTTCTACCAATTCTTATATCAGGCACTAAATGATGAAAAACTCCCTTTTGATCTTCGCAATATCATGGAAAGGAATGGGAGGGCTTTTCAAGACACTTTGTTGCAACTAATCATCGAGGGCCAAGCTACTGGAGAAATTGCAAAGGACGATCCGGCCCAATTGCTGGAAGGCGTAATGGCCTGCCTCGAAGGCATGTGGCGGAGAATGGCTATGCCCGCTTATCATCATTCTAAAGAACATTTTCCCGATTCCAGAATCGTATTAAGATTGCTAAAACCAGATAGGGAGTGAAAAAAATGAAAAGGAAAGGAGTTTGTTATGATGTAGGGCGAATTTTGGAAGGTTCACCATCACGCCCTCTTTTCGACGCCCGAGTTGTTCATAGAGAGCTGGAGATCATCAAGAATGATCTGCATTGC
Source organism: uncultured Methanomassiliicoccales archaeon (assembly GCA_963755265.1). Lineage (GTDB taxonomy): Archaea > Thermoplasmatota > Thermoplasmata > Methanomassiliicoccales > UBA472 > DASXVU01. Next base: position 8,997 of record CAVWKV010000037.1, read on the forward strand.
AACGCAGTCAGAATTCAGGGCCTCGACATCGACCGACTGATGGTAGCCACTGAGGATGCCCTAAAACTGGGTTTGGAAGTAGTGTTCTCACCGGAGATGTTCGAAAGGAGTCAACAGGAAACAATCGAGTATTTGATAAAAGCCGCTTCTGCCGCTGAATCATTGCGTGAACATTGGCCTGGCTTAATTTTCTCGGTGGGTTCCGAATCAACGCTTTTCATGCAGGGTTTCGCAGAAGGCAACAGCCTAATGGAACGAATGAACAATCCTTCATTCTGGGAAAATGTTAAAGCCGGTAAGTACAACGGGCCACTCAATGCATTCTTGTTAAAAGCTAACGAAGCCGTCCGGAAATTATTTCATGGCTATGTAACATATTTCTCCGTCCCTCTGGAAAAGGTGGATTGGAGCATCTTTGACTACGTGGGCCTCGATCTTTATCGAGATGCTAGGATCCGAGAAATATATGGTAAGATGGTGAAACCTTATCTAATTAACAATAAACCGATCCTAATTGGAGAGTTCGGTTGTAGTACATATCAAGGAGCAGAAAAGCTCGGTGGTATGAGTTGGGCAATAATGTTAGGTATGTTGGAGGATCAAATCGACCCCGAACATAATCTCCCCAAAGCTATTGCTGACATACTTAATATTCCGACCAAGATCGATGGTCATTACGTACGAGACGAAGGGTTGCAGGCCCGTGAACTCACCGACCAGCTAAGTGCTCTAGACGCAGGCGGCGTCGACGGAGCTTTTGTATTCACCTTTGTTTCGCCGACAATGCCCTACAACGAAGACCAAAGATATGATTCGGATATGGTCAGCTACAGCCTGGTAAAAAGTTATGCTGAAAAGGAAAGTGTGATGGAAATAATAAACATAGCAGCAGAGCAGGGCAAAGAACTCTTAGGTATCGATGCAGATCCAAAAGTGCTAGCAAGGTTCATGGGCGAAGTCGGAAAGCATGGAACTACCTATCCAGACATGACCTGGGAGCCAAAGGAATCGTTTAAGGCGGTGGCTGATTTTTATGCTAAAAATTAAGCTATCTGAGGAAAAACCGTTATTCATTTCGGCCTCAACTAAGGATGCCAAATAAAGAGGGCGAGGTGGGCATTTTTTCAAGACATGCATAACTCCCCCACTACACTGTGGAATGTGAATTCGAAAATAAATGTCTTCTTTACAGGGGGTAATCCCGAAGATTTATCTCTAAATTAACAAACTGGCCACTACTTTTTGATAGAGTAAATGAATTTCGATGCAAGAAAATCCATATAATAAGAGTGCAAATTATTTTTCAAGTGGTTCTATGGAAGAGAACATAAAAGTAATCGTTTACCCCGCAAAGGATTTGAAAGCTGGCAAGGCATTTTTCAATACGTTCTTGGGAGTTAAGCCATACGTAGAGGGCGGTTATTATGTGGGTTACAAGGTCAATGATCTGGAGATTGGACTGGATCCAAACGGACACACAATAATTGCGTGGCTTTGGTGCAAAACTCAATCTCGTTAAATCCAGGTCTGACTGACAATAAATTATATTGTTACCAGTATAGTTAACAAAACATTAAAGTGTGGTCCAACCTATATCGCCAGTTGTCCAGAAAGGTGGTATGGTTGGTGGCCACGAATATCATAATACCGGCCCAGGTATTCAAGTTTACGGGGCAGACTAAGGTCGATATCTACCTCATCGACCTCGATTCGTTGCTAAACGAGCAACGAATGTACGATGAGGTCATGGTCAACAAGGTCAGACTGGCGCTAGAAGCGATCAGGTTCTATGCGGACGAATTTCCGTTCTGGCAACGCCACCAGCAAACAGGAAGGCCGCCGACCGAGGAGCGGACGCTCCTCGCGGCCTTCCTAGTTCGCCAGCTCTTCGATGCGACGTTCCGGGAGACCGAAGGTCTCCTGACACTTCTTTCAGAATATTTCCACCTGGAAAGGGTTCCAGATCATACAACCATGATTCGCAAGAATGCCAGCCAGCGTTGGCTGGCGCTCTGGAAACGGTTCCACGACTTCGTCATGAGCTCGCTTCGGAAGCGAGCTCCGGTCATCGCCACGGACGCTTCCGGCTTCTCCGGCCGGAAGCGCTCCTGGAGGGAGACCGATCACGGTCTCAAGGCGACCCAGGACTGGATCAAGATCCATGCGGCGATCGAAGTGGACCAGTTCTTCGTGCTCAGTTATTGCCTGACCGAATCGAACGTCCATGACAGCCAGATGTTTCCAGAAGTATGGGATAATCTTCCTAGCAACGTCTCGCCGAAGCGGAGTCTGGCGGACTCCGCTTACTTCGGCAACGACTGCCTGGCGGCGGCCAGGCAGCATGGAGCGGTGCCGCTACACGGCATCAAGAAGAATGCCAGACATTTCCCGAAACCTGAGACGTGGTACCAGAAAATGGTCTCATTCTGGCAGCACTGGCCGAACAGGGCCGCAGCCCTGTACGGCAAGCGCAACCATGCTGAAACGGCGTTCAGCATGATCGGCAGGCTGTTCGGATACCGAATAAAATGTCGTTTGAAAACTGGTCGGAAAAATGAGGTCCAGGCAAAGGTCGCAATGTTCAATTTATTGTTGCTGGCTCGGAAAACGGTTGGTTTACAGAATTAGTTTTGCAC
>CAVWKV010000038.1:0-14270 GCA_963755265.1 uncultured Methanomassiliicoccales archaeon
CAGTGCTGGACCGGATCCTGCACCACAGCGTGACGCTGAACATCAAAGGCGATAGTTATCGCCTTCAATCCCGGAAGAAGGCCGGAATACCGCCCCCTTCGGGGGTCAAAATAGGTAATGGTATTAAATAATCCTGGTCAATATTAAACCGCCAAATCTGGTGAATTTTCAACCGGCGCTGACACTCCTGAATCCCTGAAATATTGAAAGTGATTTGACGCTATTTATTAATAGACTCGATCAGTCATTCTTTATTGGTGTTCACCGGCCAGATGCTAGATAGCGAAAGAAGAGAACACCATAGGTAATCAAATGTTTTTGCGGGACATATAAACAGAAACGGGAACTCTCAGAATTATTCATGCTAGTAGAGAGCCGAAGATTTCCGGTATTTTCCTTAAAATGGCCGTCAACTTGGGATAAGATTCATCCAATTTCTCCATTCCGAGCATGTATCATTACGCCATTAACAATAGTGAAGTATATTAGCCAGATAGTCGGTAGAGCTTATCCTGCTTAGGTAAGATCATATGATCATCTGCAGCTATGGGACTTTACGAGAGACGCGAAATAATTTTAACCCTACGGGAAGATTGTGTTCCAAGTGGACATATGGCAGACGATTATTTCGTTCCTCGACGAAATCGAAGACATTTTAATGGCATCCGCCGCTAACCCGCTGTACTATAGTATTGCCTTCTTCGCATACACTGTGTTAGCCACTGTAATCCTTCCCTTTCCAGTTGAACTTGGACTACTTCTGAGCCCGGAAACTAATATACTGTTGCTAGCTCTAGTTCTTGGATTCGGTCGAGTCGTTGGTGGGATTATCGTGCTTTATGCGGGGCATCGGATCGGAGGCGAAACCCAACAATGGTTCTATCGATGGGAATGGTCCACCCAATTGATGAACTCGTTTGAAAGTCTGATAACAAAAGTAGGTTATCTTGGACTTTACGTTATCATGTCCATTCCGTTCATGCTGGATAGCCTTCCGCTTTATGCTTTTTCGATTTCTGACGAAAAGAATAAATTTCAAGTCAAGTGGTTTGCATTGACTAATTTTTTCGCCGGTTTCACCAGAGCTATTATATTTTCAGCCTTGCTCAATATGTTAGGTATTGGCATTTTTCACTACTTTCTAAATGCATAAAGAATCCCGAATATGGATTCGTAGTCGAGGGATGGCCCTAATTTGATAATCGAATTGCCGTGATTGGGAACTTTTCATTACATCGGGAAGATTTCCAATTAGGGATAAGGCCTATAATTTTCCCGAGTTTTAGCACAATTTAGCCTTCAAATCGAGGAGAAAAGATCTGTGTATTCGTCCATCCTTAGGATATATGATTTTCTCTATTTTTCACTCATGAGCATTCTGAATATTTATTGAGCCTCTGAGATAGCATAGTTGTTGGTCTTAGGGCATTAGTAATTCTCGGTGGTAATTGTGGTAGAATGACCTACAGTCGGGACACAGCATCCAAAGGAACCTTCGAGTCACCACGATTCTGACCAATGTTTCTGTCACAGGTCCTTAGATCGAACGAAATCCCAGTGTCCTTTGGGGCCATATCGTTTTAACCGACACAACCAATATATGACATCCACTTCGAACCGTGGTTATTGGATGTCCGTCGGACTTCGCATCGTTTGGTAAACGACATCGCGGCTCAATCCACATGGCCAATTTCGCCGCTCTCCGCCAGATCGAGACCTTCCTTTTCCTCTTCCTCAGTCACTCGGAATCCTATTGTTCGATTGATAATCCAGACAATTATGTAAGTGATTACAAAAGCGTAGATGGCTGCGACAACAACGACCAGCAATTGAATCCACAACTGTCCTGAATTGCCAAATAACAGACCGTTATTGCCAGAAGGATTAATTGCTCTTTCCGCGAAGATTCCGGTTAGGAGTGCGCCAACGAACCCGCCAATACCATGCGCTGGCCAAACCCCAAGGGTGTCGTCGATCTTGGTATAATTATGCAGCCAATAGAGAGCAAAATAGGTGACCAGACCAGCTAGGATGCCTATGGCAAGCGCAGAGATCGGTCCCACAAAGCCGCTAGCCGGGGTGATGGCCACAAGCCCGCATACCGCCCCTGTGGCCGCCGACATCGAGCTCGGCTTCTTCCTCTCTGCCCAGCTGAGAACGAACCACGTTAATCCTCCCGAGGCTGCCGCAGTGTTCGTGGCGACGAACGCGCTGGCTGCCAGGGGCGAAGCACCCAGTGCCGACCCGGCATTGAAACCGAACCATCCGAACCAAAGTAATGCCCCACCCAGCAGCACTAATGGGATGTTGCTCGCGGGCGTTTCTTGACGGGGCTTGACATCGAAACGACGACCGATCAGGAGGACTGCAGCGAGCGCCGAGAACCCTGCGCTAACATGGACTACCGTTCCACCCGCGAAATCAAGGATACCTAGCTGGTGCGCCCATCCACCCGCCCCCCATACCCAATGGGCGATAGGATCATAGACAAAGGTGGCCCAAAGTAGTGTGAAGATGACCAACGCTTTCAGCTTAACTCGCTCTGCAAATGCACCTATGATAAGGGCAGGTGTGACGATAGCGAACATCGCCTGGAAGATCATGTATACCAATTGTGGGATGGTACTTGCATAGACAGGGTTCGGTGCATATCCCACTCCATTCAATCCGACAAAATTGAGTCCGCCGATAATGCCTCCAATATCGTTCCCGAATGCCAGGCTGTAGCCGAATAGTACCCATTGAACGCTGATCAACGCCAGAATAATGAATGACTGATTGATTACCGTGCTGACATTCTTCGAGCGGACTCCGCCTCCATAGAATAGCCCGACGGCGGGCGTCATGATCATGACCAAAGCGGCTGCTGCAAGCATCCAAGCAGTATCGCCGGCGCTAATGCTGCTTGGAATGTACGCTCCAGATGAAGCCCCAGCAAATAAAATCGTTATTCCGGAAACGATTATTCCGGCTACCAGGATTATTATCGCGGTGCTAATTAACCTCTTCATCGTGCAGTCCTGTTGGCAGGACCGTTTATTTCTAGGTTACTAAATCGCAGATAGGTCTCAGATCATATTTCCGAGCCCAAACCTTACGCTCCCAGGAAAGTGATGAGAACATCAAAAGAATGCCGGATTTGTTATCCAGGGCAAGAACATGAGTGTCTGGCAGACGTTTGGATTCAAAACCATCATAATTATTTCAGGGGCATGCTATATGATTGATATAAGAAAAATGAGTCATTTCCTGCAGGGAGGTGCCATGTTGTAATCGACTCCTTTGGTTGAGTCCCCCATCATCTTGTCCCTTGCATCAAATAAAATTGCTTGGGCTGTCAATTCTGTCAATTATGCCATATACGGAAAGGATGACTATGGGAGAGTCCATAAATATTGACCACGCGATTAAAGGGCGTTATAAATGCCTTCTCCCCCGATCCATATATTGGCCGTCGATGACGAACCTGAAATTTGCGCATTGACAAAGGAATTTTTGGAGATGCATGGACAATTACTCGTGGACACAGCGTTTTCGGTGAAAGAGGCGAGAAGGTCTTTGGAGAAGAATCACTACGATGCTGTCGTTTTCGATTACCAGATGCCTGGCGAGGACGGAATCCAATTCCTGAAATCGCTCCGGGCATCGGGCGACACAACACCGTTCATCCTGTTCACCGGGAAGGGCAGAAGAGATGTCATCATTGAGGCTCTGAACAATGGCGCGGACTCATACCTGCAGAAGGATGGGGAACCGAGGTTTCAATACGGGGAGCTTGAGTACCGCATCATTTCATTGGTGCGGCGACATAGGGCAGAAGAAGAGTTGCGTGAAAGCGAAAAAGAACTCCAGCACGCAGAGGCAGTGGCGGGATTCGGTCATTGGCAACTGGATCTGAATAACAGGACAATACAAGTTTCTCGCGGAACCATGTTCCTTTGCGGACTGAAGGAATCTATATTTCCGTTAGCCGATTGGCAGAAGATCCCCTTACAAGAATATCGTTCCTACCTTGATAGAGCTTTAAGGGATCTGATCGAAGCAGGGAGGCCTTACATCGTCGAATTCGAGCTCCGACGACCAAGCGACGGAAAGGTTATCGATGTCTATTCATTGGCGGAATATGACCAGGAGAAGAACATGGTGTTCGGAGTGCTTCAAGACGTCACCGAGCGCCGGGAGTTCGACAGACGCGTGCACCGCCTGAACCGCGAGCTTGTAGCCATCAAGGAATGCGATCGGGCGCTGGTCAAGGCCCGGACCGAGCAAGAACTGCTTGACGAAGTGTGCCGCATCGTCTGCGACTCGGCGGGCTATCGAATGGCCTGGATCGGGTTCGCCGATCACGATGAGGCCCGATCGGTCCGGCCTGTGGCGGTGGGAGGATTAGATCAGGGTTACGTCGCCCAAATCAAGGCTACCTGGGGCGAAGATATGAGGGGCTGGGGCCCCACTGGCATGTCTATCAAGACCCGGAGCACCCACTTCAGCCAGGATTTTGCCAATGATGCACGGACTAGTCCATGGAGGGAGCGTGCCCTGAGGAACGGATACAGATCATCAATCGCCATTCCCCTGCTTGATTCCGACGGTGCTTTCGGAGCGTTCACGTTGTACTCAGACAAAGTAAATGGGTTCAACGAGGACGAAGTGAAACTGCTGGAGGAATTGGCTAGTGATCTGGCATATGGCATCGTCGGTCTGAAGACTCAACAAGAGAGGAAGAAGTTCGAGGAATCGCTCAAAGAAAGCGAGGAACATTTCCGAAATCTTTCTGAGAACGCATTCGAAGGAATATGCGTCAGCATCGAAGGCATTGTAGTCGACGCGAATCGGGCCTTGCTAGACGTCCTCGGTTATGAGTCCGCGGAGCTTATTGGAATGAAGGTCTCCGATCTGCTCGTTCCTGATGTTAGTTACGATGCAGGCGAATCACTCAGGCAGAAGATCTCTGAACCGTTAGAGGTCAGAGGGATCAGGAAAAATGGAGATGTTCTCACAGTACATCTCAAGGGAAAGGATATTTCATGGAATGGGAGAATTGCCAGGTTGATCGCGGTCCAGAATGTCACTGACCTAAGAAAGGCTGAAAAGGATTTGCAAGCAACCGAGGCCAGACTCGAGGCCATCCTCTTCCAAATGCCAGTAGGCATCACAGTCATCGAACCACCAAACGGGAAGATCATCTATCAGAACGATGAAGTGGCCAAACTCTTCCGCCATGAACTTTTCCCGACCGAGGGCATCAAAGAGTACGAGAAGTGGCAGGTTTTCAACCTCGACGGAACCCCGGTAAGGACCGAAGACCATATGATTGGACGGTCCCTGCTCGAGGGCATCGTCATCAGGAATCGGGTGGAGAAGATCCTCCGTGGCGATGGTACCTATGGTTATCTGAACACGACTTCTGCCCCGGTAAGGGATAACAAAGGCAACATTATCGCCGCCATTGCAATGAACATCGACGTGACCGAGCAGTTTAAGGTCCAGGTCGAGCTGGCCCGATCGAACGACGAATTGATGCAATTCGCTTACGTGGCATCGCACGACTTGCAGGAACCGCTGCGGATGGTCATCAGCTATCTGTCGTTGTTGGAAAGGAGATACGGAGACAAGCTGGACCCACATGCCAGGGGGTACATAGATTTCGCCGTCGACGGTGGGAAGAGGATGAAGGCCCTGATCGACGACCTGCTTGAGTATTCCAGGGTCGACACCCAGGGAAAGGAGTTCACCTCAGTGGACATGAACATCGTAGTCGCCAAGACGATTGGTCTTATGAGGAACTCGATCGAGGATAGCAACGCAGAAATCACAGTCGAACCCCTGCCGTCAATCGAGGCGGACGAGTCACAGATCATGCAAGTGATGCAGAACCTTATCGTCAACGCGATCAAGTTCCATGGTCTAGCCCCTCCTGAAATTCGTATATCTGCCTCATCGGGGAACAGGGAATGGACCTTTGCCGTCAAGGATAACGGTATCGGTCTTAACATGGAATATTCCAATAAGATCTTCCAAATGTTCCAACGACTGCATACCAGGGAGGAGTATCCAGGTACCGGTGTCGGTCTGGCCATATGCAAAAAGATCATCGAGCGCCATGGTGGCCGTATATGGGTGGAGTCGGAGGAGGGCAAGGGTGCGACTTTCTTCTTCACCATCATCAAGAGAGGCGAAATTAAGCCTCAAAATTATATTGTCAATTGAACCTGGAAACCTATTATCGGCCTAACTCAGCCGTTCCGGATGCAGAAAAAGGCGCGGGAAGGCATCCCGCTCGGGCTAACCAAGAAAATCATGAAGGCGCTGAATAAGTTCTATGCAAAGGAAGGTAAGTTGATCGTTTAAAGTAATGCAGGATCATGGTGCATGTTTGCATGTCCTTCCAGATACGTACTAAATGAGCACTTCAAATCCAACAGACAAGAATAAGATGCTCTCCAGAATTATTCTTTAATCCACCGGCCGAATGATGTTTTGTATGTCTCCGAGTGACATCAAATTGTAGCCATTTATCGGTCAATCCTTGGAATAGAAATTTGTCAACCAAGAAAAATATGCAATTCCAGATGACATTTCAATGGAAGAAGGCGATTTTATGGGATTGGATGTCGGCACTCTTAAAAAGATTATTAGAGACGTTAATCGAAGAAATCTCTCGGCGAGCGACATGGATGTTTATTGCCTGGTCCCGAAGGCCTAGTGCTGAAGAACGTACGACAGCATCTTGTTCTGGATATCTCTGGCCTCCATGATTGGACATTAGATTCATCGCTCTTTGAGAGGAAATCGTGTTGACAACAGCGGATAGGCAATTTCAAATATAGATGCACTCAAATTGAATCGTGGTAATCATATGTCGACTATCAAATGCCCAATGTGTAACGAAACCATAGAAGGTGACGGACCGGACAAATTATCGATGAAACTGAAAGTGCATCTCATTCACATACATGAGATGATGGTGATCGATGAGGTTACTCGCTTCAGCTCAGAACCGTCCGGAGGGGGTTCCCTAGATGCAAGGAAGAAGATAGATAATGTAACTCGCTTCAGCTCGAGACCTGCAGGTGAGGATTCAGCGGAGATCGACGAGGTCAATCGCTTCAGCTCGAGACCTGCAGGTGAGGATTCAGCGGAGATCGACGAGGTCAATCGCTTCAGCTCAAGACCTTCTGTAGGAGACACCCCAGAGTCGATGAAGCTGATCGAGGTTGTGACTCGATTCCATTATGTGGCGAGCCCGACCGGGCAAAGACCATGCAAAGACCCGAAAATGGAAGGAAAAGCCATGGTGAGTTGCCCTATGTGTGACTCCATCATTTATAGTGAGGACGATGAGGGTCTATCAGAAGAGCTTAAAAACCACATAGATTGTGTCCATAGCCTGTAATCCAAATTGCCTACTCTGGATAAAGAGAGGCAAAACCTTTTTTTTTGTAATTTGAGCTGTAGAAGGCCGGTCATCTCTGTTATCAAAACGAAATTTTAATGACAAGATGAAAAGATGTCTATTGCAGTCGGGAAGGTCGTGGGGGGGGGAAGGACTCTAAAGCTATGGAATATAGCCGCTATCGTCTGCTTGGGGGTGATTCTGGCTGTTACATTCGATATGGCCTTATCTGCGCCTGTGAAAACCCTGTCCGAGAAGATGATTCTCACCGGTTTCAGATATACCACATGGAGTTTGGAGCCAAGGGCTTCTAACCATAGCTCCTAGTTTGGGTCCTTGTGCTTCATCCCCGCCGGTTGATACCTGCGAATCGCAGATGTGGAACAACAATGCAACAGGGGAATAGGCGATCAACTGCATTCGTCTTCCACTTTAATTCTACTTGGTCTGCGAGGATCTATTTCAATAATATTAAGACCGCTATATCCAGCGGTTCTGTCCCCGAACCGATCTGTGATAGGGGATGATGCCTATCTGTTACCAAACACCACATCGGTCGTTCAAGACAAGAAAGATGACTTATGCTTTGTAATTGGCAGTTATGTATTATATGGTTTGAGAGTAGCGGTTTTATATTGAATTATTTGGATATAATACCGTAGCTCAATTACAAGCTGATAAGATCAGGTGAATATCGACTGTTAATATCGACCGATAAGTGTTCTTCTCTCTGGCCTCGATAATCACTAGACAGGTCCCATAGCTTCAAATTCAAGTTTTTTAATAACAGGATTTATTGTATGTGAATGGGGATGTAAAAAGAGAGGCGTTGGAACGGGGTATGCCGAGGTATTAATTAGAAGTCCCACACTCTAAACACTAGATAGATTTGAATAAATAAGGGGGCATTTGGAAATGCATAAATCGTACTGGCTTGGCCTTGTTGGCGGATTCTTAGGAATTCTAAGCGGAGCGTTAGTAGCAATCGCTGGGTTTTACGTTTCATCAATAGATTCTGGAGTCACGTCAAGTGAGCTGTACATTTTGGCCGCAATTGCGATCTTTTTTTCCATTCTTGGAATAGTCGGCGGGCATATACAGCATGAAAAGAGGATTGGTGGAATCCTCATGATAATCAGCGGCTTCGGGGTTCTGATTAGTATTTCACTCCTCGGCGTGCTAACTTTCATCCTTTTCCTTATTGGAGGATTGCTGATGCTGTCAGACGCAAGGAAGGAGCGCAGGATGGCTCATCCTACATACCCGATGTACCCCCAACAGCAAACGACTTACAGAGGTCAAGCCACCTATCAGAGTGGAACAATATACCGGGCACAGGGGGGAATGAGTTCTTGTCCCAATTGTGGTACACCAGTGGAAATGGCAGGACAGCAAACATGTAAAAATTGTGGATATAGGTATGGATAAGATTCTAATCTTTTGATTACCTGATTAGCATTCTTTTCAATGTCATTGGGTAATTTATCTTCAACAGTTCCACGTCCATGTCGTTCCCAACCAAACCCTCATGACCAAGAAGCTTATTGACCCGTCATGATTGACTGGACCTTCCTAGGTCTTATTGCGGGGATGTTAACCACCCTCAGTTACGTTCCCCAGATCGTTAAAGGGGTACGCACCAAACATCTGGACGACATATCATTGGCGATGGTCGTCGTACTGGGAACAGGATTCGTCTTCTGGACGGTCTACGGGGTCGTATTGAACAATTTGCCATTGATCTTCTGGGACATGGTTTCCTTATCGCTTGTCTTAGTGATTATTTACCTCAAGCTCAAGTACCGTAGTAGCGAAGCAACCACACCGGCGGTGGGTTAATTTTCCCTGTCGGCACATTCTTACATTTACTCTTTCAAAACCAGGCTCAGTCTAGCCCACTCTTCTTTCGTTCCTTTCAATAATCTTTAGAAATACCTGTCTATAGCGGAGAGCGCACTAAATACCAGTCCTCCTTCTTCGCCATCTCTTCTGTCCGATGTCGATCCTCTTTGTTCTTTCGTGGACCACCTCCAGGATGTCCATCATATCGTCGACCCGAGCATGTCGTCGAGCGTGGTCAGGGTCTGTCAAACTCGTTCTTGTGCGCCGCGCCCGCCGTCGCGAGCGTGCCGCCGTTGAGGACCCAGTTGTGCACGGCCCTCGCGGCATCGCGCCTCAGGTTCTCCCCGCTGACATAGAGCACCGAATAGTTCAGCAGCCCTTCGGCGCAGTCGCTCTCCGTGACCACGTCCACGCCGATATCCGGCGTAGCGGAGGGCGTACCAGATCGCCTTGCGCTCCTCCTGCGAGACGTTGCTCGCCAGGGTGCCCGGCGCGATGGTGTACTGGCCCTCGATCCGCGCCGGTATTGACGATGGCCCGACCCTCGTGAAACGGAAAGGCGGAGGTATAGGCAGGCTGGAGCATTCTATGGCCGCGCTCATCGATGTAGCCGTATTTGCCGCTGGCTTCTTTTTGAAAGGTGAGCAGACCGTCACCCGGTGATCCCACGTAAGCATATGCATACGTACAAGCACGCGGCTCGTCGGTTCCAATCAACGCATATTCGTTATCCCTGATTTTCACAATGGCTCTATCGGCGTGGAAATCGTTCGCTTCTGCTAATTGCGCCGGGATCACTTCGTTTCCTTGCGCATCCAAATAGCCGTACCGAATTTCTCCGCCCTGATCTCCGCCTCCGGTCGTTACATAGAAGAGCGCCCTGCCGTACGAAGCTCGGCTAGAAACGGATAGGCGCGTTTCGTCAGCACATTCCCCTTCTCATCGATCAGCTTGAAGCCTTGCTTGTCGATAACGACGGCCCGCCCCTCGGAGAACGAGCCGATCGAATCGTACATGGGCTGCACGATATAATGCGCTGTCTTATCGATTAGCCCGAATTGGCCATGCTCGGCAACGACCGCAAGACCGTTCGGCTGAAAATCCATCGCATCGTCGAACCGGGGCTGATGCTCATCCTGCCGCTGCTGTCGATATACCCCCAGCGCGTGCCGCTTGCGGTTTGGAGTGGAGCCGGATACAGCCCCGGTGCCCGTGGGACCGGAATCGGCTCGAGCCAATCCCGTATATTTCGTTCAAGGGCAAGCAGCGGCTCCCGCGAACGGGGATTGGCGAATCCAAGCGCCCAATAGATAGAGGCAAGGGCTGGCTGCGACTGCCCGGCTCGAAACTGCGCATCGGCCAGGTAGTACCAATAGAACGGTTGCCGGGCGCTGCCGCGTCAATTGTTCATAACGTACAACGCCTGGGAAATAACCGGCGTATGTCTCCGGCGCAGCGGAGAACTGGCCTTGGTCCTGGTTCCATCGCAGCACCTCTATCTGGTACGCGCCGCTTGCAACATGCGACCATAGCGCGATCGCGGCCTGAATTCTCCCTTTTCCTCTGAACGGATGCATATCCATCGTTTCCATGAACGAGTATTGCAGGTTGGCGGGAGCCACGTCGAACAGTCCATCCTGCGACCATTCATAGACAGACAGCTTCGACCGGTTCGGTGCGATCTGCCAACCCACGGTCAAATTAGGCTTCCCCGCTCGCATCACGGGCAGCATGGCCATCTGCGAAACCCCGTAGCCAAGCCCTTTCGTATGGCGGGCTTCCTACGAAACGCCGTCTCGATAATGCAGCACAAGCACAGACAGCTCCCCGCCCAAGCGGTAAAACGCCCGCAAGCTCGGCATGTCCGTCCCCGTCTATATCCGCTGCACCTACCGCCGCATGCCGGTAAGGCTTCTCGATAATCAGCAGCTCCGCGCCGCTCGGCAAGTGAGCCGCGGCAATCCGTATCCGTTGAGGTTCATACGCTGCCATGTTCAGCATCCTCCTGGCATCCGCATCTTCGCCTAATCGTATGCGATCCCGCGACAGATATGCATCGAGCGGCAAGTAAACACGAATGACGGACGAACGGTCAAGCGCAAGCTTCTTGCAACGGCAAATCTCGACCAAAGTCTAGAGCGCTCCTGTTCCGGGGTCCATTCTTCTGCTTATGGGATCCAGGTATACTGGAAAAAATAGGACGCAGCAAGCGTGAAGGAGCAAGAGCAATGGGATGGATCAACCGACTGTTCGAGCATCATGGATATGTAGTTTTGTTTTTGGCTTATTCTCCGAGTCCTTGGCAACACCATTCCCGGGCGAATTAACGATGGCTTATTCCGGATATTTGGCCTCTCTCGGTCAATTTCATCTGCTAGGAGTCATCCTGCTCGCCTTCTCGGCACAACAATCGGGACAACCATCACTTATGTCATTGGGCAGAAACTGGGCACCCCTTTCTTCAACAAGTACGGCAAATATATATTTCTGCGTCCCGAGCGGATCGAGAAGATAACGGCCTGGTTTCACAAATACGGCGACAAAATCTTGCCCATCAGCTATTTCATCCCCGGCTTTCGCCATTTCACAGGGTATGTGTCCGGGATCATCGGATTCGTTTTCGCACCTTTTTCATATTCAATCATACGGGAGCGCTTCTATGGGTAACGACCTATGTGCTGCTTGGAACTGCTCGGTCATCGCTTCGAAAGCATCATCCACCTCATTGCCAATTACTCCGTTCGTGCCGGATGTATAATCGCGCTTGGAGCTGCAGCTGTCCTAGTGGCCAGAAATTAAGCAACCGCTGCTCGCCTTCGCCCGCAAAAACTGCTATGCCATTCTGCTCACCCTATTCATTGCGGCTATAGGCGTATTGGGCTTGAATGCGCATTAAGCCTATGATCACGATATCCGCCTTCCTCTCCACGCTTCTGCGTCCACATTTGACATTGCTCGCCCTGCCGGGTATACCTGAGAAGAAGAAGAAGAAGAAGAAGAAGAAGAAGAAACAAAGCGGAATGGAGTGAAGTGGCATGGGTTTCGAGCATCGCTATGTGATGATTACCGGCGCTGGCGGCGGCATTGGACGTGACGTTGCCCAGGCTTATGCAGCATGCGGAGCAAGGGTCATCCTGATTGACAAAAATGCCGAAGTGCTGGAACGGATCGCCGAAGTAATTCGCAAGACGGGTCAGGAGCCGCTATGCCGAGTTGTCGATTTGAGCGATCCGGCTGCGATCACCTCCTGCTTCGACTGGCTGCGCGAGAACAGCGGCCGGCTCGACGTGCTGATCAACAATGCCGGATTCGGGATATGGAAGTCCGTGTATGACCTGACTGTGGACGAGTGGGACGATGTGGTCAATACGAATCTTCGGGGCACGTTTCTCTGTTCCAGGGAAGCCGCCAAGCTGATGCGGGAAGGCGGTGGCGGCGCAATCGTCAATATCGCCTCTACGCGGGCGCTGATGTCGGAGACCGGCTCGGAAGCGTATGCGGCATCCAAAGGCGGCATTCTCTCGCTGACGCATGCGCTGGCGCTCTCTCTCGGACGAGACGGCATTACCCGCGAATGCCATTAGCCCGGGCTGGATCGAGACCGCCGACGACAACCGTTTGCGGCCGGAGGATCACACCCAGCATCCGGCGCAGCGCGTCGGTAAGCCAGGCGATATTTCAAGAGCGTGTCTCTACTTAACCGATCCTGCGAACGATTTGCTGCCACCGGCACGAATCTGCTCATCGACGGCGGCATGACACGCAAAATGATCTACGTGGAGTAAGCGCCACAAAATTCCCTGCTCAACCGGCCATAGGAAACCAAGAACCGGGTCCTGCTCAACGGCAGCACCCGGTTCTTCGTGTAAGCTGTCTATGCTTGCTCGACCCCTCCGGCACGTCCGGCAAGCTGCAGCAGGTCCATTCCCTTCAAGGCGCCCTCGATCAGCTCGGGCAGCTTATCCGGCGAGCAGCCGAAGCAGGGAATGCCGAACTTTGACAGCCGCAGCGCCACATCCTCGTCGTAGGACGGCACGCCGTCATCGGATAGCGCCAGCAGACAGATCGTTCTGACGCCTGCTTCATGCATCTCCTTCAATCTGCGAATCATTTCCGTCCGTTGCCTCCCTCGTAGAGATCCGAGACGAGCAGAAACAAGGTTTTCTTCGGCTCCGCGACAAAGGACTCGCAGTAAGTGATGGACTTGTTAATGTCCGTTCCCCCGCCCAGTTGAATACCGAACAGCATATCAACGGGATCATTCGCACATTGCTCGCTAAAAAGGTCGACCACCTCCGTATCAAAGGCAACGACACGCGTATCCAGCGACGGCATGCTCGCGAAGATGGAACCCACAATGGGAAGCATAGATCACGGAATTCGCCATCGAGCCGCTCTGATCGATATCGAGGATGACCGTCCATTCTTTGCTTTTGCGCGCGCGGTCGAAGAAATATACCTTTTCCGGTATAAGCAGCTTGCGCTTGTGATCATAGTGCTTGAGATTTTTGCGGATTGTGGTATTCCAATCCAGTCCGCTGAGCGATGGCAGCGGCGAATGCATTCTCCGGTTAAGCGCACCCGTCACCGCTTTCGTAAGGTCCTGGGCAAGCCGCTTCACGATATCATCGACGACGTCGCGAACGAGCTTGCGCGCGGTTTCCTTCGTCCGCTCCGGGTATTTGGCCCCGCAGCGCCATCAGCGTCGCGACCATCCCGATATCCGGCTTCACCTGCGATAACAGCTCCGGTTCGAATAAGAGCTGAGTTAGCCCCTTGCGCTTCACGGCATCGGCCTGGATAACGGATACAATATCGGATGGGAAGAATGACCGCACATCTCCCAGCCATTTGGCCAGCTTGGGCGATGAGCCTCCGAGCCCCGCTGTGCGGCTGCGAGTGGCGCCTTGCGGCGCTCCCCGTCCGCGCTTCCTTCTCCCGAAGCTCCGTCATATATATGGCAGCGAGCGCTTCATCGAGCAGCAGGCTCTCGGCGTCCAGCAGGCCGCGCTCGTCCTCTTCACGGTGCAGT
>CAVWKV010000039.1:0-9507 GCA_963755265.1 uncultured Methanomassiliicoccales archaeon
GGAATAATTACAATCCAAGATCGAAATTATCACAGAATGGCCATTGCAAGGCGACAGTGATTTCGTTAACATTATCAAAATTGGCCTGATTTGTAGACAGCGCGGGGATCGCTCACTTTTTCGCTAAGTTAAAAATATTGAATACTAATATCGTGGTTAGTTGGATAACGAAAGGGATCCGAGAGCCGAAAATCATGATTGATCCTCTAGATGTGCCGATTCTTATTATGGTTTTCAATCGCCCTTCTACGACAATTCCGGTATTTGATAGGATTAAGAATGCCCAACCTAAGAAACTATATGTTGCAGCCGATGGGCCAAGGGCAAAACCTGGAGAGGCCGAAGCCTGTCAAGAAGTTAGGAAAATCATTGATGATATCGATTGGGAATGCGAAGTTCATACACTATTCCAAACTGAAAACCTTGGATGTAAGAACGCTGTTCGAACAGCCATCGATTGGTTCTTTGAAAATGAGGAAATGGGAATAATTCTGGAAGATGATTGCTTAGCGGATCCGTCATTCTTTAATTATTGTAAAATTACGCTGAACAAATATAAAAATGAAGAACAGGTGATGATGATAACTGGTACCAGTTATCTAAATAAAGGATTAACTGGACGGTACAAGTTCTATTTTTCTCAGTATTATGCCATTTGGGGTTGGGCTACATGGCGTCGAGCTTGGTTGACCTATGACCGGGATATGAAAGCCTGGCCAGAAATGAAGGACAATATGGTCTTGCAGAAGAAATATGGTCCTTGTGTTGGTTCTATTCTAGAATCAATCTGCCAATCAACGTTTGAAGGTAACTGCAACACCTGGGATTCTCAATGGTTTATCACTTGCTTAAGCAGGAATGGGTTATGTATAGCTCCGAAGACCAACCTTATTTCAAATATTGGATTAGAGGGGGTGCATTTCAATGGCAAAAATAATCAACTGCTCAACGTGCCGACCAAATCTATCGGAGAGATTTGCATCTTTCCACCTGTTGAATTTAATGAAAAATTAGATAAAAAGGCTTATAAAAATATATTTCGAGACATGTGCCATCCCTTGACAAGACTTTATTTTTGGATTAATTTCATATTATGCAGGATCAACCGAACTAGATTTTGTAATTCGAGGATCCCGATACTTGGCAGGCTAAGGCATATGCATAAAATCTAGTAGCCATATTCGTATTTCTAGGTGATATATGAAGGCAGTAATTCCGGCAGCAGGGCTGGGTCTGAGGTTCCTTCCATTAACGAAGGAACAGCCTAAAGAAATGTTACCAGTCGTTGATAAGCCTACTATTCAATATGTCGTTGAAGAAGCTATTGGAGCAGGGATCGAAGATATCTTGATAGTAACTGGCAGAAACAAGACATCTATAGAAGATCATTTCGACTGTTCATACGGATTGGAAGGAATGTTAAAAGTTCAAAATAAGTCACATTATCTAGAGACGGTTCGATCAATATCGAACCTCGCAAACATCCATTATATAAGGCAAAAAGAACAACGCGGCTTGGGGGATGCGATTATGACGGCGAGTAAGTTCATCGGAGATGAAACGTTTGCCGTCATGCTGGGCGATACTGTGAACATATCGGAGGTCCCAGTGGTCAAACAACTGAAAGACCTTTACGAAAAATACAAATGCTCTGTAATCGCCGTCGAACCGGTTTCAAGAGAGAAGATAAAGGATTACGGAATTGTTCGATATTCACCAATATCGGAGAGGGTATTCGATATCCAGGAACTGGTAGAGAAGCCTTCGCCGGAAAAAGCTCCTTCAAACATGGGAATCACCGGCACTTACATCCTCACACCCAGAATCTTTGAATGCATATCACGAACAAAGCCAGGGTATAATGGGGAAATTCAGTTGACAGATGCAATGCAACTGCTCTTGAAAGAAGAGAGGATCCTTGCATATCAATTCGAAGGAAAAAGATACGATATCGGCGATATGCTGGGTTGGCTGAAGACCAATATGGAGTTGTCGCTGAATCATCCCGTTTACGGACCGGAATTGAGGAAATATATTACTGATATTCTAAAAAAATAAAAAGATGTCTTTAACATCCTTTACGATTTGAAATCTCTTCTCGGAAGTAGGAGATTGTCCTTCCTAGCCCTTCTGATAACTGCACTGAAGGTTCCCAACCAAGAACTTTCCTTGCCAATGTAATATCCGGTTTCCTTCTTGTTGGGTCGTCTCCAGGTAATGGTTTGAATACGATCTCTGAGTTGGACCCGACCATAGTTTTTATCAATAATGCAAGTTCGAGGACAGTACATTCATTCGGATTGCCAATGTTCACTGGCCCGATGAAATCTTTGGTATCCATTAAGGAGTGGAGACCCTGTACTAAATCGCTTATATAACAAAAGGAGCGGGTTTGGTCGCCTTTCCCGTATATGGTCAATGGTTGATCTCTTAGAGCCTGAACGATGAAGTTAGAGACCACACGACCGTCATCAATCGACATTTTTGGTCCATATGTATTGAAAATTCGTGCAATACATATATCAACATCTTCATGTTGATGATATGCCATCATAAAACTCTCCGCCACCCTCTTTCCCTCATCGTAACATGAACGTGGACCGACGGGGTTGACGTTGCCCCAATATCCCTCGGACTGAGGATGCACTAAAGGATTGCCATAAACCTCAGAGGTAGATGCCTGTAGAATCCTGGCATTGGTCCTTCTCGCCAATCCTAGCACATTGATCATGGCCACCGTTCCCATTTTCAGAGTTCGAATAGGATTTTTCTGATAATGAATTGGTGAAGCTGGACAAGCCAGATTGTATATTTGATCCACCTCCACGTAGAGTGGATTAATCATATCATGCATGATCAATTCAAAATTTGGATTGTGGATAAGATGAGCTATATTTTTTTTAGTCCCCGTATAAAAATTATCGACTGCCACCACCTCGTCACCATTATTTAACAGAAATTCACAAAGATGTGAGCCGATAAATCCTGCTCCACCAGTTACTAATATACGGGACATTGAGGATGAACAACGAATATTAATAATTAAACTCTTGCCATTTTAGAATTAAATGCTCAAGAAGTGATGAATCTCATTCAGCAGCGCCTATATCATGACAGGAAAATGTTCAAGACCATAGCAGTTGGATGAAATCTGCAAGATAATCTATGCAATCAATTTAGACGTCATTCTATAACATCGAAAAGTCTTAAGCCAATCATTCTATCTCAATTCTTCAATGGCGAACGAAAAGGTCGCGGTGGTCGGAATAGGATATGTCGGTCTGCCGCTGGCTTGTGTTCTAGCGGAGAGCGGCTTCAGAACGACTGGTATCGATGTGGACAAGAACAGGGTGGACATGGTCAACTCCGGCATATGCCCCATCGTCGGCGAGGAGCCAGGCCTTCCTGAGCTTTTAAGGAAGGTCATGGCCGACGGGAGCCTCAAGGCATCGACGAGACCGGAGGACGTGGGGGGTTGCGACGCTGTGTTCGTCTGCGTAGACACCCCTATTGGTCCGGACAAGAAACCAAAGTTGGAGATATTGCGGTCCGCTGTGACTACCGTTAGCCGTTCGATGAAAAAAGGAGTGCTTGTCTCCATTGAATCGACGCTCCCGCCCGGGACCATGAAGACTGTTGTGATCCCGATCCTAGAAAGGGAGAGCGGCCTTAGGGCAGGCAAGGATTTCCTCCTATGCCATTGCCCGGAACGGGTGATGCCAGGAAAACTGCTCAATAACATGAGGAAGGTCGAGCGCGTGTTGGGCGGATTCGACTCCGAATCTATCAAGAGAGGTGCCTACTTCTATTCCAGAATCGTGCAGGCCGAGATCCATCCGTCCGACCTGCTCTCGGCGGAGATCTCCAAAACGGCCGAGAACGCCTATCGGGATGTTCAGATAGCATTCGCGAACGAGATAGCGCTCCTTTGCGAAAACCTCGGCGCCGACGCCTTCGAGGTGCGCCGGCTGGTCAACACCTGCCCCCTCCGCGACATGCACATCCCCGGCTCCGGGGTCGGCGGACATTGTCTTCCGAAGGATTCGTGGCTCCTGCTTAGCGGAGTCCCGGGCAATAAAGCCAGAGTGATTCCCGACGCCCGAGCGGTCAACGAATCGATGCCCCACCATCTGGGGGAATTAGCCAGGGAAGTGATGCTTAAGGCAAGGGTAAGCTCAGTCAGGCCCAAGGTAGCCGTCATGGGGCTGGCATTCCTGAGGGATTCCGACGACATCAGGGAATCGCCGGCCATCAAGGTCATTGATGACCTGGAGGATGGTTACGATCTCGTCGTGCATGATCCATTCGTCAAGAACCCGTACAAGGCCGAACTGACCAAGGACATGGAAGCGGCGCTGTTGGGGGCCGATTGCGCCATCTTCGTGACCGACCACACCGTCTACCGGACGCTAGACCTGCAGAATGTCAAGAGGCTGATGCGCACACCAACAATCGTAGATGGGCGCAATCTGTTCAACCAGCACGACGCGGAACGGAAGGGGCTGGTATATCGCGGAATCGGCAAGGGCTCTATCTGAGCATCGCTTCCAGCCTCGAGACCGTCTCGTTGATGTCCTTAGATACGACCCCATAATGAGTCACGAACCTGACGCTTTGGGGGCCGAATGAGAATATCAGGATACCATTCTTCCTACACTTCTCTACAAACCCTTCTGCGTTCATGCCAGTTCCGGAGACGTCGGCGATCACTATGTTGGTCTGCACTGACTCCATGTCAATATCGATGCCGTCGAATCCCGTCAATGCCACTGCCAGGCGCTTGGCGTTGACGTGGTCGTCCTTCAAGCGGGACACCATCTTAGTCAAAGCGACGATGCCAGGCGCGGCGATTATGCCTGCCTGCCTCATCCCGCCGCCTACCATCTTCCGGTAGCGACGGCATCTCTCGATGTATTCCTTGGTGCCCAGCATGACCGAGCCCACCGGAGCTGCTAATCCCTTGGACAGGCAGAAGTTCATGCTGTCCACGTGCTTCATTAATTCCTTGACATCAATGTCCAATGCGATTGCCGCATTGAATATGCGGGCACCGTCGACATGGACCTCCATGCCCAGCTCATGCGAAGCATCGGCCACATCCTCCATCTGATCCGGTGTCCAGACGCAACCCCCAGCCCGGTTGTGAGTATTCTCGATCTCCACCAGTCGCGATGGGGGATAATGCAATGGATCTGAGCTGCGGACAGCCTCGCGGACCTGGTCGCCGGTGAAGACGCCATGATGTCCTTCGACCAGCCTGGGGATAGCGCCAACGAGTGCAGACATGCCGCCGATCTCGTAATAGTACATGTGAGCATCTTGCTCCAGGATGATCTCGTCCCCACGCTGGCAATGGGCCAGCATAGCGATCAAGTTGCCTCCAGTACCGGAAGGGACCAGCAAAGCATCCTCTGCCCCGAACTTCTTGGCAGCGATCTCCTGCAATCGGTTGACGGTCGGGTCCTCGCGTTCGACGTCATCTCCGAGTCCTGCACCAGATATGGAATCTATCATTTCCTTCGTGGGCAAGGTGACTGTGTCGCTGCGCAGATCGATTGACTTCATGGTACTCGACCTAACGATTGCAAAGGTCGATTTAAAGGATGCGCCGATAAGCTCGGTTTGAGTTATGCCGCCTCAAACCATCACTTTACCGTGTGATCTCAATGAGGCCAGCGCCGCTTCGCAGACCTTCAGGTTCTGCACCGCGTCCACGCCGCCGGCGGCAGGTTTTCCTTGGGACTCGGCAGACCTAAGGAACTGTTCGAGTTCGGCCCTTAGCGGCTCCTCCTTCCTCACGCTAACCCTCCGCACGTCACATTCCAACGGTATGCGAAACATGTCGCTCTGGTCCAGGTTTCCGACCTTGGACGTTGATACTTCCAGGCTCTGGTCGGTGTAGTCCATCTGCACGAAACCGCCTGAACATGTGAACGAGACCTTACGCACTTTCATGGGCGTGAGCCAGTTTACTTCGACGAAACCGATCGCCCCGTTTTCGAACTCCATCAGCAGATTGGCGTAATCCTCAAAGCTGGGGTTGGCAAACTTTCCCCCTACGGCATAGACTGATCTCACGTTGGACGAGGTTATGTGCCTCATCACATCGATATCATGTATCCCGAGGTCCATGACCACCCCGACGTCCCTGATCCTGGATGGGAACGAGGAGACCCGGCGGGAGGCCAGCGATATAACCTTGCCTATCCGGCCGCTCTCCATGGTCTCCTTGGCAACGGAAACGATAGGATTGCATCGTTCGATGAAGCCAGAGGCAATGGTCACACCGGCTCTTTCGGCAGCCTGGCATAGCTCCGCCGCTTTCTTGGAATCGCCTGTAAATGGCTTCTCGACCAACAGGTGCTTGCCTTTTGAGATGGCTTTCATGGCCGTAACGAAATGATATGTAGTCGGGGTACATACGCTCACGGCATCGACCTGGTCCATTAATGCATCGGCGCTTTCGAAAGGCGTTACTCCGAGGCGTTCGCCTATCTTCTTCGCCTGTTCCGGAATGGCGTCGGTCACGCCCACTAGATTAGCTATCTCGGAGTACACCCTGGCATGGTTCTGTCCCATGGCCCCGACGCCGATGACACCGACCCTCATCATATGACGGGAGAGGGGGCACCAGGATAATAAATACTGCCGACGGGACATGATGAAAAAGAAATAGGCCCTAACCTATGTTATCCCGATTAAAATGAAGCGAGACCTGCTGGACATATTGGCCTGTCCTGCCTGCAAGGCACATCCACTGGAGCTTACGGTGGAGAAGGAAGAAGGCAAGGAGATCGTGAAAGGCAAGCTGAAATGCCCCAAGTGCGGGAGAACATACCCGATCGAAAATTCGATCCCCAACATGCTGGTCAAAGATTGAACCGACCTCAGAGCTTGGCCATTACGCTTTTCATTCGGCTCATGCCCTCGGTGATCTCGTCCCTGCTGGCGGCATAGGATATCCTTAACTTCCCTTCGCCCGCCGGTCCGAACGCTATGCCCGGCGTGACAGCGACATGTGCCTTTTCCAGTAAATGGGTGGCCATGTTCTCGGAGGTCATCTTCTGGTCATAGGACGGGAAGAGGTAGAATGCTCCTTTAGGCTTATCACAATGCAAGGAAGGTATCTCGGACATGAGATCATAGATCAAGTCCCTTCTGGCCTTGAATTCCCGGAACATCTCGTCCACCGAGTCCTGCGGCCCGTTCAGCGCCTCGACGCCGGCATACTGGACGAATGAGGTGACGCATGTGATGGATTGGGTCTGGAGCTTGTTCAGCTCTTTGAAGATGGGCTCTGGGGCCACAGCCCAGCCGAGGCGCCAGCCGGTCATGGCGTAGGTCTTGGACATGCCGCCGATGGTGATGGTGCGTTCGAACATGCCGGGCAACGCGGCGATGGAGTGGTTCTTGCCTTCAAAGATCAGCCTCTCGTATATCTCGTCCGTCAGGACGGTCAGGTCATGGTCCTTGGCGATGTCCGCGATGCCGTTCACATCGGATTCTTCCAAAACGGCCCCACATGGATTGGAGGGCGAGTTGATCACGATCAGCTTGGTCTTGGGCGTGACCTTCTCCATCACCCTTTCCGGCGTCATTCTGTATTGCTCAGAAGGATCAAGGGTGGCATACTTTACCGTGGCACCAGCCAATCGAGCGCAGGCGTCAAAGGTTCCCCACTCGGGATCGGGTATGATGACCTCGTCCCCTGCCTCGACCATGGCCAGCATGGTCATGAAAATCGCCTGCTTGGTCGGGGTGATGAGTACGTGCTTGTCCTTGCAGGGGATATGATTGTTCCTATGAAGCCGTTCGGCGACGGCCTTCCTCAGTTCAGGAATGCCGGCCGACGGAGTGTAGTGGGTGAAGTGTTCTTCGAGACCCTTCACGCACGCCTCAGTGATGTTGGATGGTGTATGAAAATCGGGTTCGCCCATATTGAAAGAGATGATGTCCGCCCCTTCCGCCTTCAATCTGCTTACCAGATTGCCTATCTTGACCGTTCCAGACTCGGGGACGTTGCTCATCCTTTTGGCGACCATTGGACCGCCAAATGCACATGAGGTCTATATCCTTTTCTCGAGTAAGCCCGGTTCTTTTGGTGACCCATAACAAATGTAACAATTGTGAATAAAAGCGACAATAAGGCATATATAAGGTGCCAATACTAAGCCGCCTCAGTGAGATAAATGGTATTCGAATTGGACCTCAGCAAGCTCCGCTTCGGCACCGAGCTGGTCAAGAGAGGATTCGCAAAGATGCAGCAGGGCGGAGTCGTCATGGACGTGACGAACGCAGAGCAGGCAGGAATCGCCGAGGAAGCAGGAGCGGTTGCGGTGATGGCGCTGGAACGCGTTCCGGCGGACATCAGGGCACAGGGCGGAGTGGCCCGCATGGCCGACCCGGTCAAGATAGAGGAGATCATGGAAGCGGTTACGATACCGGTCATGGCAAAGTGCCGCATCGGACATTTCGTCGAGGCCCAGGTCTTGGAGTCGCTAAGCGTCGACATGATCGACGAGTCCGAGGTGCTCACCCCGGCCGACCCGTTCTTCCACGTCGATAAGAAGAAGTTCACAGTTCCATTCGTTTGCGGTGCAAGGGACCTTGGTGAGGCGCTTAGGCGCATAGACGAAGGGGCCGCAATGATCCGGACCAAGGGCGAGCCCGGCACCGGCAACGTCATCGAAGCGGTCAGGCACCAGAGGATGGTCATGGGCCAGATACGTGAATTGAGGGGCAAGGACGAGACCGAGATGGTGGCCGTGGCCCGGAAGATCGAGGCGCCCATCTACCTGGTGAAAGAGGTCGCGGCACTGCAGAGGCTGCCGGTGATCAACTTCGCCGCGGGCGGTATCGCCACGCCAGCCGATGCCGCGCTAATGATGCAACTCGGGAGCGATGGAGTTTTCGTAGGATCAGGCATATTCAAATCGAACAACCCGGCCGAGAGGGCAAAAGCGATCGTTGACGCCGTCACCAACTTCGACGACCCGAAGGTAATCGCTGAGGTATCTAAGGGTCTAGGCGAGGCGATGAAGGGCATCGAGATCTCGACCATAAAGCCGGAGGATAGGATGCAGGAGCGCGGCTGGTAGGCCGCCCCAAACAATTTCTTTCTAATATCAAGGCTCTGACGCTAAACTATCAATTCCATTAGAAATAATGGTTAGCCATTCGTCTTCGGTCAATCTTACATTAGAAGTTTTCTGGAGTTTAGTATTAAGGCTTATCTAGAATAGTACACAATATTATCATCGAGGTATGCTCGCCAGCACCTCGCTTCCCACCGCCGTTATGGTAAGGAGTTCAGGACCGAGCGAGACCTTGTAATCGGCCATATCGTAGACTGGACTCTTGAACTCCCCTTCCGGAAACCCGCCTATCACGATAGCGACCTCTTCCGCACCTGTGGCGGGGAGCAGGTCCCTTAACGGCGTCTGCCGACCTTCCGGCGACATGACCACGGTGACGTCAACGTTGATCCGGTCCATCAGCTCCAGGAAC
>CAVWKV010000040.1:0-7969 GCA_963755265.1 uncultured Methanomassiliicoccales archaeon
CAGGATAAATAGTAAAAGATTGTAGATGAGGGCCCTAGGTTCAAGTGAAGTGACAGGACATCTTCGCTCTTTCACTACTCTATTTCTTGACCAAATTTCGATTCCGTTTTCGTTTATCCTCTTGATGACATATTTTTGAAATGGATGCATGAGCCGATATCTTTTTTTTCGAAATTTAAGATAAACCTTTATATTGCATGGAAGATTATTTTAGAGTGCGCTTGGGGACTGATGTGGTGAAATCGTTAATGAAGAGAAGGATTGCATTCTGTATCCTATTGGCATCGATTATGCTGTGCGGTCTATGGCTTTCAGTGCCAGTAAAGGCATCTGATACAAATCAGACTCAGACACCGACGACGCCCCCTCAATTCTACAATAACGGCGATAGTCAATCATTATTGTTCATGGCATTGGTATTGATCACAATCATAGCAGCAGTGACCGTTATTTTGACGGTAGTTATAAGCAGAGAAAAGCTTGGGTAGCCTTTGGACTATCTGGAGGTGGGCTCTATTCGGCACATGCGCCTCCAGTTAAGAACGCCTCAGACATCTCATTTTGGCTAATCCTCCAAGTCACCACCCTCTCGGTTAACTACAATCTCTTTCTTTTTAGGAGAAAGACGATGGCCTGATTTTCTATACTTAAGAGTCAGAACGAAGTTAACACCTATTCTTAATTGCCATGAGTCATCGGAATTTAAGAACGCTGAGTAAGACTCTGTTTCAACCCTAATACAAGAAGGGAACGAGCTTTTTACTATGCTTGATGTGCTCCCTATACTCAATTCCGAAGCGTTCGGTTAGCATCCTCTCCTCGAGCTTTATCCGGTGGAGGAGGTAAGGGACTAGAAGAAATGTAACTAGAATCCAAACACACTGGAAAGCATCACTGGAATGCCAAGAAATAACAAGACGGCCCCAAGGCATGCGGGGTGGCGGACCGATTGATAAATTCCATTTTTAACCAATATGTTGTCGTCCCTAATTCGCAATCGTCCAGAGAAGTTCTTCTTCAGTGTGACCATGGCCACCAACCTGATAGCGGCGCCGAGAACGATCATGCCCAGACCGACTACAAATAGTGCCTGGTTGATCCCGGGGAGAGATTCGACCATGATGACATTTCTTTTGCTCGACGCTATACTGGTCGGGTCCAATATAGACGCTATCGGGCCAAGTCCGGTGATGACGAACAATGTCACGGTGAAGCGCGGACTCACGTAGCGCTTCTTTTGTATTGCCCAGGGATTTCTGGTTGGATTAATAATGCTATCTTATGCATGAAAGACGAGACCTCGATCGCTTCCTTGTCCTTTTACGCTGTCCGATGCTCACGCCACGACCGATGTCATTGCCGTGTCGATCAGTCAGATTAGCAGGCGTATCATGGCCCTGAATGGATGGATGGTCAGACCCGAATCATTTGCCCATCGGGACTCCAATACCGTTGACCGATATTTCCCTTCCGTCGTACCTTACGATGTACGTGTCCCCTTCTGTGTAAAGGACCATGCCGTCCAAGAAGGGTACTAGGCCCTGATCCTTGTAATCGTATCCAAAATAGTAGGCCATGGGTGGCGTGATGATCATATCGTGCGTAACGAACACGCCAACGCCTCCTCTCATCGGACGAATGTTT
The DNA here is from genome assembly GCA_963755265.1 of uncultured Methanomassiliicoccales archaeon. Lineage (GTDB taxonomy): Archaea > Thermoplasmatota > Thermoplasmata > Methanomassiliicoccales > UBA472 > DASXVU01. Next base: position 1,645 of record CAVWKV010000040.1, read on the forward strand.
TCTATCGCGTATGAAAACAGCATTTTAGCACCTTCACTGCAGGGTAATACAATGCTCCTGTCCAACGAATCCTTCACGTACAGGTCGACGAAACCCAGCAGACCGACCTCTTTCATCTTATCATATGCCCGTTTAGGATCGACCATGAACGGTGCCGACATGCCAAGGAGTTCCGTTATTGATGGCTCTAGGAAACCTCCGTATCCTAAAGAGATGTTTTTGCAGGTCTCTTTGCATCGGTCAACTGGGCTGGAGAACGACCTTAACTCAGTGAAACGTTCGAGCAAATATCCGAAACGTTCCGATCTTCTTATGCCTAGTTCGTTCAACTTCTCATCTGTGCGCACAACCTGGTTCAGTGGACCGCCCCTGTCTGCATGGCGGATTATGACAGCGCAGTTCGAACCCTTTGGAACACCGTCAATATCGTATGCTATCCTGAGGTCATTGGTCTTCATGGTTCTCCATCAGAACGCAGAATCGGATTAAATTGTTTGTTGTATTCATATTCCTTAATTGCGCCAACGAGAGTGTGATTCTTTTCATTATCTGATTTAAAAATTGGTCTGTCTTGATACTTAGTTCATTCAAGCTTATTTTTCATCATCAGGATTCTTGCGTCTCCATCGATTGGATCAATAGCTTGGATATTGGGCGATCCCCAGAATAATGTGACAGTTGGGACACGAATACATGGTGGTATTGACATCCATTGGCACCATTGTTGTGATGGTCATTCTAGCTTTTCGGCCATAGTCGATAACTTCTCTGGCAATATTCTCGCTACTAACTTCAGCCTTGCAATTCGGGCATAACGCCAAATTCCTCACCGAGCCTCATATATTGAATTAATTATTAAATAATTATAAGGAATGGAAACATTGCCATATATTTCGAACTTACGCAAATTAATCTGAACAGGCGACGATCAATCATTGGTTTTAGACTTCGATCTTCCGGAGAGTAATGATCGAGAAGGTCGCAATGATCATTGGATAATAACGGTCGTCAAAGAGAATGAAGAACGGCCAAGCTCGGCCATTGTATTCATTGTCGAGCCGGTTGAAGGTGAGACACTTCACCCAATACTATTAACCGATGACAGGAAACGATGTCGCTGATTCCCTCGCGGGGTTCGAAGATTATGAGAAGATAGGACCCTCAGACAGGATAGCTGCGAAGTATTTACCGCAATTCTTAATCTGAAGTAGCCCCTCACAGGGGCTGTGCTGACAGTCCCTTACTTTTGGGAGGCGCTGAATTGATCGATGACACTGACAAGTCCTACAGCCTGAACCTGGGTATCCCATATGTGGCCAAAGACCTGGTCGTGAGATATGCCCGGGTTCCCGGCGTTCACATTTTCGTTAGGCAGGACCGCTGCAAAGGTTGTGGGATCTGCGTCAAGAATGGCTTCTGCCGGTTCGGTGCGATAACGGTCTTGGAACATCTTGCTAAGATAGACGAGCGCCGCTGCCGAGGTTGCTCCAGATGCACACACCTTTGTCCCAGAGATGCTTTGGCCATCGAGGTCAGGCCCCCTCACCTAGTACGGAGAGCGCTCCATCATATCGATGACCGCCTCGGAAAACTGCTAAAATGAGTTCGTCTCGTTTGTGCTGAGGGAAAGAATGAGAAAACAATCAGAGTGAGGTCATGCCAACATCATTATTTCACGGCTAGAATCGGCATTTACTGATCGCAATAAACATTTCATTTGACTACCGGTTCGAGCGGAAGGCTACGCATTAAGGAAGATGATAATCGTGAATGCAGGCCTCCTTGGCTTATTCTTGAATGTCAACTGTTGTGTATGAAGTATATTAAATTGTAAGGGACATTGACAACTAACGGATTGGTCTCATGTCCCCGGAAGCGAACAACGTCACCAACATAGAAGAACGCTGTTACATATGTGGTCGAAATGCGACCGAAATCGGAAAGCTGCTGGGCGTTAAATCCGTTGAGGGATATGAGTTCAGAACGTTATACATCAAGGAAGGTGGCGGGCTCCTGGACTCGAAGGTGGTCGACCGCAAGCCTGTGAACCTCTGTGATTACGAAAGGAAGGCTGTCAATCACAAGAAAATCGAGGTCGTGGTCTGCCCGATCTGCAAGACGCTTATCAATTCGATGGCACTGAACGACCGTTAATCATTCTTCTTGGCCAGATTGTGGATGGCCTGGGATTATAAACTTTAACGACAGGGTTTGGCTGCCGGGAACATTCGGTCGATGTTACAGGCCTGACCATTGCAGATCATGACCGCAAAGTACCGAACCAACGATTAATAACCGTGTGCCCTTATCCGCTGAGAGGGATCCAGTTCTATGGACCTTGACAAGCTAGACCTCCCGGAAGCGATCAAGCAGAGGATCCGGGAGATAAACAACGCTCCTTTCATCCGTTCCTTCGGAATGGAACTGGTCAGCATATCCGAAGATGGAGAGGTCAAGGTCACTATGGACGCCAGCGACAAGCACAACGCCTTGGGGTCGGCGCACGGCGGTGCGGTTTTCACAATTGCCGATCAAGCATTCGCTGTCGCTTCCAATTTGGGTCCTGAGCATCAGGTCGCCATATTCGCCAGCATGACATACATCAAGCCAGCGAGAGGTAAGCTTGAGGCGGTCGCCAAGAAGATCGGTGAGACCAAACGAACATCAGTATATGAGGTAAAGATTTTCGAGAAAGGCGAGCTGGTAGCTGTCTTTCAAGGTAACGGTTACAAATTAAAGGACCGATCCCGTTAGACTGATGAAATGATCCGGTACGTCGCTTTCCTAAGGGCCATCAACGTCGGAGGATTCTCGCTCATCAAGATGGGCGGTCTCGTCCATTGCCTGGAAAAGGTCGGTCTCAAGAATGTTTCCAGTTACAGACAGAGCGGGAACGTGATCTTCAGTTCGTCTGATATCGATGTCGGATCGATCGGACGTTTGATCTCTGAACAGCTCGAACAAACGAATGAATCGAAGGCCGATGTCTTCATCTTCACATTAGATCAGATAAGGTTCCTTGTTGACAATGATCCGTTCATTAACCTGCGCTCCGAAGGTGATCGGGCGTTCGCCACGTTCATGTCGGAGAAACCGTCCAACATTCCACCGATGCCGTTGTCGCTCCAGACCGGTATCAGCATGATCGGACTGATCGACAGCATTGTGTTCAGCGTGGTCACGAAAGACGCGGGATCGGGTCCATTGAACGACCTTGTGGAGAGGCGGTTCGGGGTCAGAGGTACAACCAGGAACTGGAATACGGTGAAAGGTCTAGTGGCCAAAGCAAATGGTGGGCAATAGGCCGATTATCGGCGAGACGCTATGTTTGAACCATTTTACGTTGATCATTGATAAAAAGGAGCGGGCCAAGAGACCCAACCCCGCTTATGTCGATCGGGACCTGTCAAAGGAGGGTGCCAATGGGTCCTCTTTGACGTCGTTCATTCGAAGATTACTTCTTGCCTCGGGGTTTGAACTTCACGTTGAAGGCATTATCGAGGGTTACCTCGTTCATCATTTCCTCCATGTCTGCCTCGGTCCATGTGACACCAGGGTGGCTTTGCTCGCGGTGGATTATCATGTGCCGCAGCAGATTTTCGTTTTTGGCATCAGGATCCATGGCACTCCATCCGCAGATGGTGCACGTTATGGTTTTCCCGAAATAGAAATCCTTCATCATTGATTTCAGGTCTTCCTCGGTCCATTTCATATTGTCATGGTGCTCATCGCGATGGATGATGAGATGCTGCATCATGTTCTCCGGACCCTTGACGCTCTGCACGGTCCAGCCGCACTCTGGACATGTGAATCTTTTGGCGTAAACCATAGTAATCGGACAATATTTTGGAGCATGTACTATATATCGTTTCTTAAAATGACGCATAAGTTTCCATTATTCAAACTGAATCAAGGAGATAATCGGAATCCGCATTATTGACGTTCCTTCCGCTTCTGCTTCTAAGTGAATTTTAAGGACTGATCATTAGACTATTCTACGTCTATTTCATCGTGCAAAGGTTCCCACAGGCCCGCTCGAGGACATCATCCCTCTTGGCGAAGCAGAACCGGACAAAGTCCTCTCCGGCAGCATCATGATAGAATGCCTTCCCCGGGACGCTCGCTATCCCCGTCTTCTTGAGAATATACATTGCCCTTTCCTTGCTATTCATACCAGGCACTTCGCTGACGTTGGCTAGCACATAATATGAGCCTTGAGGGACATACGGTGCGAGACCGGAGTCTTGGAGTGTATCGCAGATGAGCTTACGCTTCTCTTCGTAAGAATGGCAAACGTCCTGATAGTACGACAGTGGCAAGTAGGCCACTCCCTTCGCTACTCCCACCTGCAGCGGGGACGGGGCGCAAACATACACGAGGTCGTTCACGTATCCGATCATCCTGGCCCATTCCTCCTGCGCCACGCAATATCCGATGCGCCACCCTGTAATGCTGAAGGTCTTCGAATAGCCAGAGATGGTGATCGTCCGGTCGGCTATCTTGGGAATGGAACCAGGAGATATGTGCCTTCTTTCGTCGTAGACAAAGTACTCGTATATCTCGTCGGTAAAAATGAAGATGTCCTTCTCCACCGCGAAATCTGCCAGTTGGGCGATCTCCCCCTCTGTGAAGACCTTTCCCGAGGGATTGCCCGGGGTGTTGATTATTACGGCCCTGGTCCGATCGGTGATCAAGGGCTCCAAAACGTCAGTGCTGAACTGCCAATCAGGAGGGTCCAGGCGTGCATAGACAGGCACGACGCCGACAGCTAGCAGGGTGTTGACATGATATCCGTAGTAAGGTTCGATGACAATCACCTCGTCCCCTGGATTGAGTAGGGCCATGCAGGTACAATAGAAGGCCCCGGTGGCCCCAGCGGAGACGATGATGTTCTTCTCCGGATCGGCCTTTATACCGTTGAAAACCGAGACCTTTTTGGCCAAGGCCTCCCGGATTATTGGCAGGCCGTCGTAACGGGTGTAGAGATTGTAACCCTCCTTCATGCCCTCCGTCGCCCCGTCGATGACCTGCTTGGGAACATCCAGGTCGCATACGCCCTGAGCGAGGTTTATCCCTTTTATCATGTTGCACTCGATCGTCATATTCCTGATCTCCGACTGGACGATGAGCTTGGAACGGTCACTGACTCTCAGGTTCACTATACCACTCAACCTAAGATTGCCCGAATCGATATAAAATGGATTTCGAAGACGTTAGGTACCGAAACGGATGGGCGAATCTCACGAAATATCCGAAGACCGTTCGATACATGGTGATCACTTATTCGAGCGATAGATCAGTGAGCGCATCTCCGCCGTAGCTTTGACAATGTCTTTCTGGCCGACGATGGCCGAGATGACCGCGACACCGTCTGCCCCTGAATCGATGACCTGGCATACGTTATTCCTATCGATTCCGCCAATAGCGATGACCGGGATGGAGACCGCGGATTTGATCTCCTTGAGCACGGTCCAGCCCTTTCCCCGGTCCGGCGTCGGACTTTGTCGCGGTGTCGAAGATGGGGCTGAGGGCAACGTAATCCGCCCCTTCTGTCTCTGCGATCATGGCCTCCTGAACGGTCCTTACGGATGTACCGATGATGAAACCCTTGGGCGAAACCCTCCGGGCAAATGGAACCGGCAGGTCCTCATGCCCCAAGTGAACACCGTCAGCGTCGGCGGCCAAAGCAAGGTCCAGACGGTCATTGATAACGAAGGTGGCCCCTGAAGAATGCGATATCTCCCTGATCTTCAATGCGATGGACAGCAGGTCCTTGCCGGTCCGGGCCTTGTCCCTCAGCTGGATGACGTCCGCTCCGCCCTCGGCGACCTTCCGGGCGATCTCGACATGGCTAAGGCCATGCGATATTCCTTCATCTGTGATCACATACAGACCTAACTTCATCTAACCAGACCTCACTTTCGATCGCTCGGCGATCGCTTCCGGGGTCAGCGATGCGGTCTCGTCGAACAGGGCGACCTTGAAAGAATATGGCGATGAAGATCGCTTGGCCGCCTTTTCGCCGGCGATTCCGAAAGCGGCCAATCCCGCCACGGAACCGAGGGTCAGGTCCTTAGTGACAGCGGCAAAGGCCGCAACTATCGAAGATGCCATGCACCCGGTGCCGGAGATCTTCCCCATAAGCTCGTGGCCGTTATCGACCATGAAGGTCCTGTTGCCGTCGCTTACGATGTCGGTCGCCCCACTTATGATTACAAGACTGCCTGATGATCTGGCAAGGTCCTTTGCTATGATCAGCGGGTCACCGGTTATGCCGCCGGAATCAACGCCCCTCACGGTTCCACCGGTCCCTGCCAGTACTCCG
>CAVWKV010000041.1:0-23284 GCA_963755265.1 uncultured Methanomassiliicoccales archaeon
GTCTTATTTAGCATTTCGATTTAACTTCAAAAACAATCATTCGTTTTCTCAATCGGGCATTCTCTGGGAAATGCTCATAAGACCCTTTTTCCCTCTTTACATAGCAATGATGTAAGTGCTGCCGTCTCCCATCGATGAAACGCCACCCTTTTCCCCTCAGCCAGCGTTCGGGGTGTGGTGGGCGGCCCTAATAGAGAAAGAGAACAAGGGAGAAGGGATATACTATCAAGAAGAGCGCGAACCTTCTTCACGCTCGAACGTATTCCGACCGAGGTCTAGCTAGTTCTACCGCGAAGATCCTAGATCATAATCGGGCTAGGCCTTCTGCCCGATTGCGGCGGTGCGATCTCGCATGGTGCATCCGGACATCGATCGACTAAATCGCTAAAGCTCATGCAATTCATGAATCAAAATTTGACAATTGGCTTGACGGATAGATTCAAGCTATTTCAGGGGCTCTGGCAGGTGGTTCATAGGGACGACCGGACATCTTGCACCAGGCCTTCCGGTCCATTTTCCTGATTTCACCCTCTTCGTCATAATAGAAGATCTGATAATAAAAGAGCCACCAATTGTTCAGTTCCAACATGCGCGTGAATGTATTCGGCGCCTCGATCCTCGGGACGATGAGGACCAAGCGGGCCTTGCCTTGCAATACGTGTCGATATTCCATCATGCAATGATGGGAACTGAGGCTCTTGACGGTCTCCACAAACTCCTTGCTTACGACGAACCGTCCGTTACAGAAAGTCAGGATCCCTCTCCCGTCGAGGACCTCGATCTTCATCGTCGCGTCCGGGTAATGTTTCTTGACATCGTTCATAGCATCCTGGGCACGTCGCTGAGCGACCTTTTCCACCAGGACGGTCATGGCATCTATCGAGTCCATCTTTACACCATTGTAATCTGTTCTTTAAATCGTGTTCGGCCGATCGCCGGAACGGTCGGAAGGAAATGATTGGAAAGGGTTTGTTTTCGCATTCCATCGCTTACTTTGCGCAGGTTACCTGGCCGTACTGCTTCACGGTGTCGACGCACATCTTGATGTTCTCAAGCTTGGTCGTAACCGTCGGCGGCACTTCGCATCCGGAAGCGATGCAGTACCTGGAGTGCAGACCCCTCTCGCAGAGAGCGGTCTTGACCTCTTGCACCAGGTTCATGGTGGTCCTCTGCATCTTCTCCGGGGTTCCGCGTATGAACAGCTGCGGGTCGATCTCTCCAGCCAGCAGGCAGTTGTCGGCGTATCCCTTGCCGATCGCTTCCTTAGGCGAGGGGCTTCCCGGGATCAGCGGGTAGTAGGCCATCGAGTAGATCGCCGGCTTGAACTTCTTGATCTGTGTGTCCAGGTGCGGCAGGTCAGCGCAGTTGTGAATGCAGTTGGCGATGCCAAGCTCGGTGGTGTGGTTGTTGAGCTTTATGGCGTACTTGTCGTTGCCCTCGAACTCCTCGTACTCCTTGTCGCCCAGGCAAGAGTAGCTGCCCCACAGGTAATCCCAGACAAGTCCGGCGCAGCCGGTCTCCTTGAAGCCGTCGATCAGCTTCATGTCGAACTCGGTCAGCTTGGTCAGTGCCTTGTGTATCGCGTTCCGGTGGTTGTACATGTCCATGAAGACCTTTTCCGCACCGGTCGATTGCGTCAGTGCCAGCAGCGGGCCTTCGATGAATCCCGCGCAGATCACCTGGCTCTTCAGCGCATCGGTGAAGAGCTTGGTGCCCTCCAACAGGACGCCCGCGCGTCCTTTGTGCGGGTCCGGGACCTGGAAGTTCTCGTAGTCCTCCACGGTCTTGAACGCCGGTTCGGTGACGAACGGGGTGTTCTGGTCGTCCATACGGACGGTCGCTCCCAGGTCTCCGGCCATGACCGACAGGTCCATCAGGCCGATGGCCCAGTCGAAGTCGAAGTACTTCTGTCCGTGGATAAATCCCGAGGCGTACTTCTTCGGGTCCGAGGCCCAGTCCCGGTAGGTCATTGTGCCATCGCCGACGGTCCTGCGGCATACGCCCATCGCCAGCGGGTAGGTTGACAGACGGTCCACAGGCTTGTCCTGCAGGGACGCGACTGCCCTTTCGATATGGTTCATTGTGTCAGCCATTTTTGTTGTCTCCTTTTTATTACATTCCTGCCCGCTTGAGGATGGTGTCCGCCACCTGAGCGGCATCCTTGAACGGGAAATCCTCGGGTTTGAGGAGCTTTCCGGCCTCTCCCGCCGTCATCTTTACATCGCCTGCCTGACAGGTCGTCTCCGCCCCCATGGGGAAAGCCTTCAGCAACGCTGCTGGAGTTTTGAGGGGAAACTTCGCCCCTTTGAGAGCGCCTACGATCTGAGCCCTGATCTCTTTCTTCACGTCGACCAAATTGAATTGCCTCCTAGTTTCATATTCCCGGGTTAGAAGTATATAGTTATCCGGCAGTAATGTGTAGCTGCTACAAGATTGTGTACAAACGACAAGGGTGAACCACCATGTCATCTAGGCAGACCCAGAAGGAAACGAAGGAAATAGAGGATGTGTTGAATGCGATATCTCAACTTAATGGGAAGATGGACATCCTGTTGAGCTCACGGAATCCTAGTCGGGCCATCAACGAGGGGTGTGCGCTCAATGCGATGATAAACCATCTTGTGGAGGATGTCGACATCGATCTGGATCGTTGCATGGTAGGCCAATGCGATTGCCGTACCACCTGCAAAGAGGTGTTCACAGACTTCCTCCAGCGAAGCGCCAAGCTGGTGGGCGAGGAGAGAGTGGAGGAAAAAAAACTCATTGAGATGAGGAAGGAACTGGACGGGCTTAGGTCCAAGGCACCCTATAAGAAATGCTCGCAATGCTTCAACGAGGTCTACGACATGTTCGACCGTCATGTTCGGGTGATTCGCAGTCAGAATTCGTTTATCTCCGATGAGAACCTGAGAATCCTCATTAGAAGGATGGACGAGGAAAGGATGGTCAGGGAAGTGATCGACCCATTGGGAAACCCCCAGAGACTTGAGATCATGAAGGCCCTGATGGACCAACCAAAGAGTTACTCCATGCTCTCCAGCATCACCGGACTGAAGGGAGGGAATCTCTTGTTCCATTTGGGGAAGCTCTCCTCCACCGGCATGATCGTCCAGAATCAAGAAAGGGGAGACTACTGCCTCACCGAGAAGGGCAACAAAGTGCTAAGATACCTGACCATGATAACACTGGAGATAGGCACCGAGAAATGGATCTGAAAGTCCTGCCGGCACGAACGATGAATGAATTAGTTTCGGCAGGCCAACCAGGGGGGGTTCAGTATCTGGACCTCGAACCGAGTTGATATCATTCTCCGACTCTGCTACTCCTTTCCCGAATCCGCGCAATGAAATGCTGGGCTATTTTCAGTTGCTCCCATCCGAATAACTCCCCGAACTGACCTTTTACCCAACATATGTCTTGCCGTCCTCGTGGCTATCCATAAACGTAGTCCGAAAAAGATCTCCCGAGCTCGTGCGATTGCAGGTCCTCGATCTTTTTCCCGCCCACCGACGTTCAGGATATCACGGAGATCTTCAGCCATCGATGAAGCCGACGGGGATGACTTGCAGCTGTGGCAAGATCTAGATCAGGTCCGGAGCGGTGCAGCGGATATACTCAACGATCGGGAAGATCCCGAGGAGCTGCAGCTGCTAAATGTGATGGCGACAAAGACGCCTTAAGGAATTGTGTGTACTACTTTCTCACCGATTCATCCTCGAGAAGATCTGGTCGAAGTTTTCTCTCGCCCCGGTTTTTAGTCCCTCGGCCATGCCGACGCCGATTTCGTACTCGTTCTTCTCCATCCTGATCAGAGTGGCTTTGGTCAACCTCTTCCCGAGGGATGCCTCTATTCGTTTGACCTCTTTTGTCCCTAGCACCCTTGTCAAGATCGGTGTTCGCTGCGGGTACCACCCATTTCTTACGCTCCGAGGGTCTTCGCCTGAAGCGCGTTGTAGAGGGTGTTCACTTCTCCGTACATCCAGTCCTGGAACGAGACATTCGGCGGCTGTATGGTCTCGGTAACGCCTATCACGGTGACGTTGTTGGCGGCGGCCAATTGTTTCATCTCTGTGGTGAGGGGGGTTACTGTTTGCTGATTGTAGACCAGCACGCTCACGTTTCCGCTTTCCAGCTGCTGCTGGAACGTCACGATGCTCTGCGCCGGCGGATCGTTCCCTTCCGCAACCGCTTCCATGAACGCTGTGGGGGAGACGAGGTCGAGGCCGGATGCGTTTGCCAGGTATTCGAATATGCTCTCCGTCGCGGCCACATGGGTGCCCGCGAACTGCGTCTTGATCTCGGCTATCTGGTTTTGGTACTGCCCGAGCGATGAGTTCAGATCGGAGTACTGCTGCTGATAGTACGTGGTATTGGCCGGATCGATGGAGAGGAGATCGCTCTTCATCTGACTGACGACCTCGTTCACGTAGTCGGGATCGTACCAGAAATGAGGGTTGTCCCCCTCTTTCTTTCCCAGGAGGTCGGCAACATTCAGGACCTTGGCGTCGGATTTGATTCCCGCGTCAATGAGGTCTTGGGCCCAGCTGTCGTACCCTGCCCCGTTGATGATTATGTAGTCCGCCGTGGCGATAGCCCGCGCATCCACGACGTTGCTTTCGTATTCATGCGGATCGGCGTTCGGGTCCGAAACGATGCTCAAAACCTGGACATGCGATCCCCCGAGCTGAGACACCAGGCTGCCCCAGAAATTTTCCGCGGCGACCACCCGGATCGTCCCTGACGAGGTCCCCGACGATGTATTCGATGCGCTGGGCAAGGTCAGCACGGCCGCCGCTCCGGCCACGACCAAGATGGCCACCAGGGCCACCGCCGCGATTATGATTTTCGTTTTCCTTTCAAGAGCCACGGGCTCACCCCTGAAAGGTATGTTAATACTAAATATAATAATTACTATTAACTATAACATATTAGTATTTAATAAACTTATTAACTTTTCGACACTAAAAGGCGCTTGTCCGGACGGTATCACTAAGATGGAGATCAAACCACGAATGGTCTCCTCGGCGAATCTTGAAGATCATGCACCGAAAGGGAATCCCAGCTTATTCTGGCATAAGAGGGCTATTAATAATCGAATATTCTATTCTATTATGCTCTTTAAAGGAGAGGCAAAGTAGAATAACTTTATAATAATGCAATTTGGAGAGATCATGACGCCTAACGAGGATGACGGTCCACTGGTTTCGATTGGAGATCGCTCGCAGGGTCAGGACACGACCGAGGTTAGGTCTTCGGGCATAGCATTAGTCGGTGACGTCCCTTGGGGTACGCACTTCTGTCAGTTCTATGAGACCGACAAGGATTTGATCGAGGTCCTGGTCCCCTATTTCCTCGAGGGTCTCGAGAGCAATGAGTTCTGCATGTGGGTCACCTCTCCGCCACTCGGGGTAGAGGAAGCAACTGAGGCGCTCAGGAAGGCCGTCCCGAACCTGGATGATTACCTGGCCAAGGGACAACTGGATATCCTTGACTACTCGCAGTGGTACACCAAGTCCGGCCGCTTTGACGCGGACGAGGTACTGCAGGGCTGGGTGGACAAGCTGACTAGCGCTCTCCAGAACGGTTTTGACGGGCTGCGGCTGACTGGCAACACCCACTGGCTGGAAGACGCTAACTGGAATGACTTCGCTCAATACGAGGAGGCGGTGGATAGTGTGATCGGCAGATACCGTATGATCGCCCTGTGCACCTACTCGCTGGGAAAATGCGGAGCTAGCGAGATCCTCGATGTTGTCGCCAACCACGAGTTCGCGTTGATACGGCGCGAAGGAAGGTGGGAGCTCATCGGCAGCGCGGGACGGAAGAGGATAGAGCAGGAGCTGAACGTGCAGCGGAGGAAGTTCGAGGCGATGTTCAAAGCCAGCAACGAGGGAATGGCCCTGCACGAGATCGTCTATGGTGAAGGAAGGGCCGTGGATTATCGCATCCTCGACGTGAACCCTTCTTTCGAAAGCATAACCTCCATCGCCAGGGAGAAGGCGGTGGGCCGATTGGCGTCCAGGCTTTACGGTACCGGGGAACCTCCGTACCTGGACATCTATGCACAGGTTGTGGAGACGGGGACGCCAGTAATTTTCGAGACCGAGTTTCCGCCGATGAGAAAGCACTTTCTCATCTCCGTGTTTTGTCCTGCTCCAGGACAGTTTGCCACCATGTTCCTGGACATCACCGAACGCAAGAGGGCAGAAGAAGAGATCAGGCGCTCCAATGCCGAGCTGCAGCAGTTCGCTTACGTAGCCAGTCATGACCTCCAAGAGCCGCTCAGGATGGTCTCCGCTTATCTAAGCCTTCTCGAGAGGAAGTACGGTGACAAGCTGGATGACACGGCCAAAGAATACATGGACTATGCCATCGACGGCGGCCAGAGAGCGAGGAATCTCATCAACGATCTCCTGGAGTTCTCCAGAGTCGATTCCCAGGCAAAGGCGTTTCATGCGACGGACATGGAGGATGTGCTGGGAAAAACCCTAGACCTCCTCTCGGTCCGAATAAAAGCAGAGGCGGCCATTATTTCCCATGATTCCCTGCCGACGATCTTGGCCGACGAATCACAGATGATCCAGGTAATGCAGAACCTGATCGGCAACGCAATCAAATTCCACGGCGCAGAACAGCCCAGAGTGCACGTTTCATTCCAGGATAACGGAACCGAATGGTGTTTCTCGATCCAGGATAACGGCATAGGAATCGATCCGAAGTTCAAGGACAAAATTTTCATTATGTTCCAACGTTTGCATACCAGGAACGAGTATGAGGGAACAGGAATCGGATTGGCCATATGCAAGAAGATCGTTGAGCGCCATGGCGGCAGGATATGGTTCGATTCCCGACCGGGGAGCGGAACAACCTTTTATTTCACCATACCCAATAAGACATACGATGGGTGGGAAACAGCTGGAAGTTCTTATCGTAGAGGATAACCCGGGCGACGCCCGGCTTATCTTCGAGCTTTTGACGGATACGGGTCTGTCCATCCACACCTCAATAGCGCAGAACGGACAGATAGCTTTGGACATGTTAAGAAAAGAAGATGGCCATTCTAATTGTTCTACACCGGATCTCGTCATCTTGGACCTCAATCTTCCAAAGGTCCATGGCTTTGATATTCTGGGATACATGAACGCAACGGACAATCTTCGATCCATTCCGGTTGTGGTCATGACCGGATCGTTGAACAAGGGAGATGAGGAAACGGCCCGTAGCCTGGGGGTGACCGATTACTGTATCAAACCCGCTTCGGCCGATGACATGGATATTACAACCGTGTGCCTGAAGCGGCACCTGGAGGCTTTGACCCGAAGGGACAAGAACTGAAGGAACTATGAGCGCTCCTCCTAAACGAATATGTCAGCATTGTATTCTCATGTTAAAACCAGTGGTCTCAAGAACAAGAACGGCCCGAACTTGCATGACAGGGTCGACATGGCCGGCAGGCATTCCCTCGCTGTATTTCTACAAAAAGGTAAGCTGCGATAAGGGGTTTAACGTCGTCGCACACGAATCGCTAAGAATGTTTCAAACTATAGATGAATTGCAAATCCTCGGAGCTGCCGGGCGATTGACGATGCTCGATACTCCATTCCATTAACTTTTCGCTCAGTCCAAGCCCTGCTCCCAATGTGGAATTTGCCAAATAGATTGAACACGAATTGTAACGCCGTTAAATTTTATTTTGATACCATATTGATAGTCCAATTTAGAAATGAACGTCGAATGCTAATTGGTGTAGAAAAAGAAAGGAAGGTGGGCTTACCCACCTGTTTGACCCTGTCTTAACTAGCCGCCAATCCGGTCGCCGATGATGGCACTCCGTTGACCGAGGTCACTTGGGTTAGGCCGCCGTCATGGTGGACCCAGAATCCGGTGATGCTGTTCCCGTTCAGGTTGTACATATAGGAACCGTCATTGCTGAACGCCAAATCCAACGCTGGTATGTTGACAGTCGCGTCAATTGAGGTTATAAGAACCAACATCCCGTTGTTCATGATCTTATAATCCGATATGGTTCCGCCGTGGGCGTTGCTGGTATATACCAATCCATTGTTTCCTATGGCGACCCAGCAGGGAGCCAGACCATAGTCGGGCACAGAGCCGCTGATTAGCTTGAGATTGCCGTTGTCGCTCACCTTGTAGGACGATAGAGTCCCGGTACCGGCCTCGCTCACCACCAAGTATCCCTTCTCATTAAAGGCGAACCCGTAAGGTCCAGGTCCGTTGGAAGCATGAATCATTGGCCAGCTTGCGACTCCGGCCCAGTTCACGGTGTAGGTGTCGATTATGTTTGCGGCAACCTCAGTGACGACGAGTACCTTACCGTCGTTATTGAACCCGATCTGTTCGGGTTGGGAGTTAACGACCCCGCTCAGAGGTTTGATTGAATTCGGTATGGGGAATAGCTTGCCGTTGTTGCTAAGATAGAACCCGGCGATATCCGGAGTGCCACCAGCGTTGAGCACGTAGACAATGTCATCGTGAATGGTTATGCTCACAGGCATGGTGCCGTCGGAACAGACCTTGTCCGTGAGGGTCAGAGTGGATCCAACCTTGAAGACGGATATTTGATTGCTTCCAGCGTCCACCACCAACAGCCAGTGGTCGTTATCGGTCAAGACGACCGCTCCCTGGCTGGCGAGGTGGGACCCGGTCCCCAGTCCTTGAGTGGAGAACATACCGGTTAAGGTAAGGGCTCCGTTTGCGTCCCGTTCATACATGATCACATTATTTCCTGTAGCAGCGTTGTCGATGGTGTAAACCGCTCCCTTACACGTGGAGCTGTAACCATTGGTCCCTTGATTGGGACTCGCTGAAACCAGGCTTACCGACGAAAAGACCGCCAAAACAGCAAGGGCGATGATTATTCCTGAATAGAACTTGGTTTTCATGATCGGCCGTTCAATGCCCATTACATAAGTAAGTATCTCGGTAAGAAAGCGAAAATACTCCATCTATCCGCTGAATCTAGCCCCGTTTTCGATGCTTCTTGCGATTGTTCTTGTTATCAATGGCCGGCCATTGAAAATAAAATCCCCACAGTGTTACTTCGTTGCAAATTATCAAAGCTTATTGACCGCAAATAACGTGGGAGTGACCGAAAGCCCAACTTTATGATCTCAGTTTCAAGTGCTGTTCGAGCTGTTATGCATGTAAATTAAGAATAGAAAGACAAACGGTAAATGTGCCATTACGGATGATCTGAGCCCGGTCCTGGACAGGTCAGCGAAGCAGATGCCCTCGTTATGAGGTCGTCGATTTACCTGGCAATGATGTCGGGAGAGATGAAGTCTTTCCTGGAGCGTTTTGTCTATCCATGTGTCTCGTACGGCAAGCTGCCACCATCGGCCTTGTTCACCAGGAAGATGCCCATGAGATTCATCTACACGACGGGGGTGAACGAAAGCGCAATGAAAGCGATGCGTTATGACTGGCAGGTAGTGGCCAGTCAGACGCTCTTGGACTACATGTTCGGCCGTACAGAAACACTCGTTGTGAACGATACCACGATGTTCGAGAATCCATCGAAGTATGAAACAGTACAAGATGTGGCAGCCAAAGAGAAGCGCCGCCGAGAGATGTTTCCATCGGATTGCCAGAAAGCCTTCAAAATGGGTGTGAGATTAATGGGATCCGTTCAGAGCCGGACTTAATGAAAGCGAACACGCGGCCTTTGTTTTTCCTTCAAGCAGAACATCTAATCAAGGTTCGCGACCGTTAATTTCAAGACATGTATCGGCGGAAAACAATTCCATGGGGAAACACTTCATCCGTATGGGTCTTTTTCAGGCACAGTTAATCTAATTTAGAAAAAGTTGAAAGGGTTTAGGCCCGAAGTCGTGAATTTACATTTAATTCCATTGAAAAAATGTTAGATCTGGCTATGCCTCATTATTGAGTTCGGACAGACCCACCATCACACATATCCAGTAAAATCGTCAATCCTGTTATAGTAGTGTTTTGTGCATTCATGCCCACGGGATGCTCTTTCCAAGCGTCCCGCAGTTGTTTGCCAGCAACGCCTAGTTCCATGGCGAAGTAGCTCTTCAGCATCGTTGCTAGTTCGAGTACCTCAACTGAGCCGACATGGCAGGCAACCTGCTCAGGTTGCCGTTGGCATATCTGGTTCGGGTAGGACTTGTAAGGGAGTGAAAATAAGAAACAGGTTGCCAGGCGGTTTTTTGCATGTGAATAGTGATGGGAAACGGGCGGTGTTGGAGAGAGGCATGCCGAGGCTCTGATCGTTGAGTTTCACGTATCATTACGGGAAAATACGCTCACGGTTTATCACAACAATTGTTGCACAATATGGACATAGATTAGCATCAAACGGAATAGCCCTTCCGCAATTGCCACAAAACAACTGTGGAACAGCCCCTGCAGCCTTATCTTGTGATTCATTTATGGGTTTATAAATCGAGTGGAATGGGAATGGATTTACGTATTGCTTTTGGGATCGATTTGAGACGCAGGAACAACATTTGACCTCACTTCTCTATTAGAAGCCAGAACAATGATTATTACTACCATTATCAAAACGAAAGCTATGATTTGGAGAAACCAGCCTATGTTGGGACCGCAGCTTCCCATGTAGGTCCCATCATAACTATAATAACTACCCCAAAAACTGAATGTATCTCCGTTCACGTTCAATTCCTGGGATAAAAGAAATGCGAATGTCAGCGGTGTAGATAACGTCAGGATTCCGGAAATAAACAAAGAATTATTTGATCTTCGATATTTCTTCGTTCCGTCGTCTCCCTTTAGATAAAGATATTCCAAAAATAAGAAAAATATTGTTAACAACGTCATTGTGAGAAGGATTCCCACTACTATTTTCCCTTCTCCATAGAGATCCGTGAAAAAATTATATTCAATTGAATTGGTGGAATGAATTATATAGTTTGCACCATAAGGTGTGATATTGATGCTCTCCCCCTGATTCGACGAATCCTGCAAACTCCAAGACGGGAGAATCAATGACGCGCTCACACAGATTAATGCTATAGCAACCAATCGTGTGAACAATTTGTTTTTATATATCACATCAGTCCTCGTATCAGATTTCGTTTAGTTCGACTTAATGATTTACTCTTTGTTATCATTAAGGGGAATTTAGACGCTCAATAAAATTGGGCATTCCAACTTGATAACCACGGCGATCTATATTCATGTGAATAGTAATGCGAAGAAGGATGCCGAGGTTCTGATGGGGGAAATTTGGAAGGGCTTTTTTTCTTAAAACGGGTTAAGATTTGCTCTACCGACCTCCAAAAAAGGAGGTTTACGACGGTGCCACCCAGGTCAAAAATAAAAGAATCGTTGAATGACCTTTCGGAATCATTTCGACCCTCTGGTATCTATCTCGATTAACCACCTACTCGAGTCGAATGACCATGAATGCGAGGGATCATTAAGCACTGGGCCTGACAATGTCGGGAGGCCGCCAGCGTATGGGAAACCGGTCGTATCTATCACCATCCAATATCCAGTGGGATCCTTCAAGAAATAGATCGGGACATCGGTCCCATAATGGGACGAGATCGCCTTTTGGACGTTTGTCAGGTTGGTCTCGTTGCCCCCGATGTAAACGGTCGTGAACGCATGTTCGTCGATTATGTTGACCCTGGCGTCTCCTCCCATTTGATCGACAATAGAGGCAAGCAATATCGACTGGTCCTTGCAGTCCCCTGTACGCCAGGAGAGGGTCTCCGCTGGTGATTGCCAGTGATCTTGAGTGTCATAAACATAGGTTATATGTCCCCGTACCCAGTCGAAGGCGTCGGCTACCGCCTGGATGGAATAGATGTCAGAGTTGTTCGCCAGTATATTTGAGGCCAGGACCCTTGTCGTAACTGGATCAATAATATCGTTCACGGTTGAATAGTCGAAGGAAGGGTTGATCTCTACGGTGTAATCCTGATACATCAGGGGAGATGACATGCTGACATGCATGTACGCGTTCGTCTTGCACGTTCCCAGATTTTCCCAGCCTGTACTTTGATTGTTTTCGACCTCCACTTCGATCATGATGGAAAAGATTCCTTCAGTGACATTACTGGGGACTGCAAAGAAGAGCATGCCCAACGATGCTTTCTGTCCCGATGGGATAAGAACAGATGTGTTTCGCCAAGTCTGGATCGAGGTATTTTCCCAACCGATACCAAACCCGTACACATAGACAAGTGTGGGACCGTTATTCGATTCGGTTAAGTTAATGACCCCGCCATACTCCGAGTATATCGGCGTCACGGCAAAACTCGTATTCAAATTTAGGGTCGGAGCAGAGGTGGACAAATTGTGGATGATTCGCCCTACCGGGGGCTCGATGATGATCGATGGGGCTTGTAACGAGCTCGCCTCGGACTCAGGGTTGGATTTTGATACAATGAATAACATGAGCGATCCGGCTAATGCTAGAGTAAGAATCAACCCTAGGGTGATTGCGAAGACGACCGGCCTGCGCATTGTTGATGAAATTATAGACGGCTATAATATTCTTTCATTTAGTGTCGCCTATGCTTTACGACCACAGCGACGACTAGTATGGAAACGAACATAACCAGTTCCATTAACGATGTTCTGAGTCGGGCTAATTTCTCACAACTTCTTGTAAACGTTCGCCGCCCAATCAAATCGTTGCACAGGAAATGGTTGACACTGATCGATGAGATGAACATGCAGACTCCCCCAAAGATATTGGACCTGACGATCAATCAACGAAATGGTGGGTCAATCTCATGACGTCTCTGTATGGGACAACTCCTATGATCCGATCGTTCTCATCGGTGATAGGGATCGCACGGAAATCATACCTCCCAAAAAGCTCTGAAGCTTCCTTCAAAGTGCTTTCCGGATGAAGAGTGATCACGTTAGTGACCATAACGTCCTTGAGGAGAGCTTCATCCGGCGCTTCTAGCATTTCCTTGATATCGAGCAGACCGAGGAGCTTGTCGTTCGCGTCTACTACATAGAAATACATTACGACCATCATGCCCTTGGCAAGTCTGGGATAGTCGTTCTGGACCTCATCCGTGGTCAGGTCCGGGGATACTTTGATGAATCTAGAAGTGGCATAATTGATCGCCTTCTCCTCATGCATTCCCATGATGGAACGTACCTTCGCGGCCAGGTCCTTTTGGATCTTGGATATAAGAGACTCGGCTTCGTCATGAGGCAAAGCGCTCAGCAGATCGGCTGCCTGGCCCGATGTCATCTGGTTGATAAGCTCAGCGACCCGATCCTTGTGCAAGGATGAGACCAAGTCCCTTTGGACATTGGGGTCGATCTCCTCTAGCGTGTCAGATGCGTGTTCCGTCTCTAATTGATTGAACACAATGACCCTTTGGTCGTGATCCAATTCCTCCAGTATGTCGGCCACGTCCGCAGGTTGCATATCGGCCAACTTTTCCTTAAGTATCTTGAGCTTGACCTCGCCCTTGAACGTGGTCATGTTCGGCGGTAAAGGTTGAACGATAGTCCAAGGGATCATGTTCTCGTGCATCTGGTCCGCAGCTTGCCTCTGGTCAGCGGTTTTTCTGAAACCCAATCTCCTCCAACGTCCATAACGGCTGGAGTCGACGGCTGTGACATACATCTTTTTATTACGCATAACGAGCTGGAGGTCATATACAATCTCCACCTCGGTGTCCTCAAGGTCTAGTATCTTCTTGTCCAGGATATTGTCCTTTAGAAGAAGGGCGTCCTCGGTCGGTTCTCCTTGGTAGTCGGGAATGTTGTCGATGTCGATTACTATCTTGTCGCTGTCAAAGGTTTTTATCCTGTCCCAAGGAACCAGCAGGGAAGGGTTCCCATACGGCCTTTTTACAACGATATGAGTAACCTCGGGAATTGCGCCGTTCCCCCTGATGATGAGGTCATAGAGCTTGCCTATTTTTTTATCGTTTAGTTCTACTCTATGATTTAGGATTTCACTCAGATTATAGACAATGTCTGCCTGTACCTTGACGATCGCATCATGCATTTTTCTACACCTCCTACACCGACGTAAAGAACTTATAAACAAGGATCAGGACCATGACCACCAGATACAGCCTCAGAAGAAGTAGGGCCCACTTTACTTGACGGGTCATCTTGATCCTCGGCGTCTTGTATTTCCTGGTGATGTCCGCAAACGGCTTTAGTCTGTTCTTTAGAAAGCCCTTTATCATGCCAGTCGATTTTTCGTCTGCCATCCTAGGCACCTCCTAACAAGCTGGGGAACAGCGTGGTCAACGCGTACATTGTCGACAACGCTATGATCATCGCCACTATTGCGAACCCGATGATGTTCTGAGTTCTGGTGTTCTTGTATTTACCCATAAGCTCCCCGTTGTTCAGCAGTAATAGTAAGAACACCAGGGCGGCCGGGAGCAATGTCACCGCGATCACCTGGACGAACAGAGTCACTACCACCAGGGTCGTCTGAGTGGAGATCAGCACCATGCATCCTGCGCTGATCAGCATGAAGAAGTAAAATATGTAAAACCATGGTGCGTCGCGGGGCCTGTGATTCAATGAATGGGCCCATCCGAACACCTCACCGACCGCCCACGAACTTGCCAATGAGATGGCTATTGCTCCGAGCAAACCGGCATCAAACAGACCAATGGCCAGGAAAGTGCCGACCCAATAGTTTATCCCCTGTAACGCAACGGCAGCCTGGGCTGCACTTTGTATGTTGTGGCCATACAGCAGCGAACCGGTCACGATTATCAGGAAAACCGCCACGACCACCGTCAGAACAGCGCCTACGGCAGTGTCCATCTTACCGAACGGAATGTCCTTCTCCTTCATTCCCTTATCAACAACGGAAGATTGCTGGAAGAACAGCATCCAAGGAGCGATGGTCGTGCCGATGTTCGCCATCAATAGGAAGAAAAGTGCCCCCAATGGCCCACCAGGAATGTTCGGGATCACCCCCTGGAACACTTTTGAAACATCCGGGTGCACCAACAATGCGGCGGGGATATAGATCAAGTTCAGCACGCACAGCACCAGCACTATCTTTTCCCAGGTCCAGTACTTGCCGTTGATCACTAATAATATCATGAATATTGATACTATCACCACTGTAATGATCGGAGGAATGCCGAAAATGCTCATAGCAGCAGTCATGCCGATGAACTCGGTGATCAGCGTGAGCCAATCGGTGAGGGCCAGGTCGGATAGGGAGAACCAGCCCCAAAAGGACCCGAAGGCGTCAAAGATCGCCTCGGCGTGCCCGCGCTTTGTCACCGCCCCAAGTCTCACGGTCATCTCCTGTACAAAGTAGGCGATGGGACCGAGCAGGATGAGGAACCATATCAGGGAATAACCATATTGGGCGCCGGTGACAGTGTATGTGGTTATTCCGCCGGCATCGTTGTCCGCCACCATGACGATGATGCCCGGACCGGCCAACAACAGGTAAATTTTGAGGGTCTTGATGAACTTACTATAACGATAATAGAAACGGGCACCGTAAGACATTCTGCTTTCAGTTCCCTTGGCGTGGCTACTCTTTTCCGGCTCTCCTTTCCCTTCCCACATGTTCTTACCCCTATATGTTCTAGAAACAGAACGCCAGTTTTTCTACGAAGGCTCGGAGTGTGTGGGAATGGCCAATATCAGTTGGCTATTGATCGAACACGCTCCTAGTCCAGTTTTGGCTCCGTATAACGTAGAGTGAATGGCCGGATCCGGTCACTCAGCTGCTTCGGGCAGAGCCTTAGTCCGGCAGTGCCTACTTTACCCATTGGCATCTTTCGATGTTTCTGGGCAGCAGCCTATGTTTGTACGGTAACCTCACCTAACAAGGTGTTCTGATCTCTGGCATCATCAATTCAGATGAAGCAAAGTGTCATACGAAAGTCAATATTTAATTGTATTGGATTTGCTAAATGGCGACACCATTTATGTTGACATTCGTTCAGAATGTCAACAGTTTAAAGTGACTTGCTGGCGGCGCTCATCTGCCACATGTGAGTTTCTCCGAAGCTATCATATTCGATATATCTTCTGACAAGCGTAGTTATTATATATATATATATTAAATATAAAATATCTGAGTAGACGCGTCGGCAATGATCGTGCCATCATGAGTGTTGCCGTGATATCAGATGATTCATGTCAGATCATGAATGGATTTGAATATTGTTCCCCAGGACAGAAGTTGACATTTATGAGGACATAATTCATGGCAATTAAATATATATACATATACTAATTAAATTCTACTTCATGATATTGAAATTAGGTATTATTAATCCCATTCCGTATCATATTCTTTCTTTTCGGTCATGCAAACCCTGTCCCATAGTTGGCCCCTCTCTAATGCGATCGCTGCTTGGCTAGCGAACGCCTGAAGAAGCCGTTCTTGCTCCATTTTGACGAATCCTTCCTGCTCTTCCGGTTGCACGCCCATTACTCCGATCACGCCATTTACCGTCCGAAGTGGATAATACTTGAGTAATGCCGATGACAGGGTGTCCGTGTCCTTTCCTGCAGCCATTCCCGATCTGAAAGCCCAGGTAGCGGCGGTCACATCCTTCTCATCAAGGACCAATCCGGTACTGGCATGGTCTATCTTGAGTTCGCCGTCGTGGGGAAGAAGAAAAGCGGACTTGCAATGGCATGAACGAGACACGTGAGCAGCGACGGTTTCTAGGATGTTGTAGATGTCCTTCGAAGATGCAAGGTCAAGGCTCAGTGCATAAAGTGTCGACGTATATTCCTCCCTTCTTTGGGCTGCATATGTAAGGTCTCTTGCACGGACGACTAACAGGCTGATGACCACCCCAACGAATAGGAACGCTCCGAATGTAATGAGATATTGAGAGTCTGATATGCGGAACGTTAGCGCTGGAGGTATAAAAAAGAAATCGAATGCCAGAACGCTCATCGCCGCAGTGAAAATAGCAGGCCGCAAACCCCAGCTGATTGCTGCGATTACTACGCCGATTAGGAAGAACATGACCACGTTTGTGGGCGATATGAATGTCCGGATAAGAGTGCAAAATATGGATATCAGGAGAATGAGCCAAATACTATACCAGTATGGGTTGCGTTTAAGAATAGGTTTGGGGGGCTCTTCCCTTTCACCACTATCTTTGCCATAAGGTTTCAAACCGCTGATGATGATGAGATCTATTGCACCGCTGGTGCGTACGATCTGGTCCGCCACCGAACCGAAGATCTGCTCCCTCCATCGGGCATTCACCGGATGCCCCACAATAATCCTGGTCACGTTGTTCTTCTTGGCATAACGGATAACCTCATCAGCGATGGAAATGCCGAAGCTAGTGACCGTCTCGGCGCCCAATGAAGAAGCGAGTTCAATACCTTTCATCGCTTCCTGCCTGGCCTTACGAGACATGCGGTTGTGCGCTGGCGTTTCCACATATATGGCAATCCACTCTGCCTTAAGCTCGTCCGCCAATCGCCTCCCGGTGCGTACCACCCTATCATTGAGCGTTTCATTGTTGCCAATGCAGACCAATAATCTCTCCCCGACCGGCCATGGTCCTGGGATCGACCGCGTCTGCATATAGGCGAGCATCTGTTCGTCCACATGCTCCGCGGCGCGCCGCAGGGTCATTTCCCTCAATGCGATCAGGTTGCCCTCGTTGAAGAAGTTTTCCAGGGCGACATTGGCCCGATCGGGCACATAGATCCTGCCCTCTTTGAAGCGTTGAATCAGTTCTTTGGGAGGTAGGTCAACGATCTTGATCTCGTTCGCCTCGTCCAATACAGAGTCCGGAATGGTCTCTTTGACCCTGATTCCGGAGATCTGTTCCACCGTGTCGTTCATACTTTCCAGGTGCTGGATGTTAAGTGTGGTGAAGACATCGACCCCTGCCTCCAACAGTTCGTGCACGTCCTGATAGCGCTTAGTGTGACGAGAACTAGGAGCGTTCGTATGTGCCAATTCGTCCACAAGAACCAATTGCGGATGGCGGGCCAGGACGGCGTCGAGGTCCATCTCCCTGACATTGATCCCTCGATACTCAATTGCCTTCAGGGGTACTGATTCGAGACCAGCTAGGAGTTCTTCTGTCTCCTTTCTTCCGTGGGATTCCACGCAGGCGACCACGACGTCCGTCCCCTTTTCCTTCTGGCTCTGGGCCTCCTCCAGCATCGTGTATGTCTTCCCCACGCCGGCCGAATAGCCCAAGAACACCTTCAACTTGCCACGCGCCAGCTTACGCTCTTCCGCCTCCACCTGCTTGAGCAGTTCGTCTGGATTGGGTCTTGCGCCGTTTGGTTCCATAGATCAACCACCAAAGATCAGGGCCTCAACGATCGGTCCAAGGACCAATGTTAGGAAGAAGCTTAACGCCCCTATCAAGGCCACAACGCCGATCAGCCAAGAAATGAATAATGCATTATGAGTAGGCAGCGTACCCGGACTCACCGGAACGACCTTCCTTTCTGCTAGCGCCCCTGCCAACGCCAAGGTCAGCACCGCCACCGGGTAGCGTCCAATGAGCATGGCTATCGCCAAGGCTATGTTAAAGAACAGATTATTGGCTGACAGTCCGGCGAAGGCGCTGCCGTTGTTGCCCACCGCAGAACTGAACGCGTACAGGATCTCGGTAAAGCCATGAGGGCCAGGGTTGGACACTGCCGATCTACCCTCAGGTACCATGACTGCGATGGCCGTTCCGACCAGTATGGTGACTATCGGAATAAGGATGATGATGGTGCACATCTTCATCTCGTACGGACCGATTTTCTTTCCCAGATAATCGGGCATGCGCCCAATCATGAGACCGGCTATGAAGACCGCGATGATGACGAAAATGAGCATCCCGTACAGGCCCGAGCCTACACCGCCGAACACAACCTCTCCGAACTGGATGAGGAAGAGCGGGACCATACCACCTAAAGAGGTGAAGGAATCATGCATCGAATTAACGGCGCCGCAACCGGTGGCCGTTGTCGCGACCGCAAACAACGCCGAAGGCACTACACCGAACCTCACCTCCTTGCCTTCCATGTTGCCCCCCGGCTGAATGTCAGTGAATGTCTGCGAGACCCCCAGCTTCGTCAATGCCGGATTACCGTTCGACTCGGCCCAAATGCAGAAGCCGAGGAAGACCGCGAATATCAGTGCCATGGCGATCAGAATCGCAATTCCTTGCCGCTTATCCTTGACCATATTACCAAAGACAAAGCACAGCGCTATCGGGATGAGGAGAAGTCCTATAATCTCCATCAAGTTGGAAAAGGGCGTCGGATTTTCGAACGGATGTGCCGAATTGGTGTTGAAGAACCCGCCCCCATTGGTGCCCAGCATCTTGATGGCCTCCTGGGAAGCGACCGGCCCTACGGGAATGACCTGGGTTGTGACCAGGTTGCCGTTTGAAGCGGTGACCGATTGGACCAAGTGCCCTACTATAGGGCCGTTCAGAGTCTGGGGGACGCCCTGAGAGACCAAGAGCAGAGCTAGGATAAGAGCTATGGGCAAGAGTATGAGTGTCGCCCGTGTCATGTCCACCCAAAAGTTACCCAGATCTTTCGTCGTTTTGCGGTGAATGCCTCGGATCAACGCCATAAGGACGGCGACCGCGGTTGCTGCCGACAGGAAGTTCTGAACTGTGAAACCGACCATCTGGGTGAAGTAGCTCATCGTCGTTTCGCCGGCATATGACTGCCAATTGGTATTGGTAACGAAGCTGACTGCGGTGTTGAACGCCAAGTCAGGTGATACCGAACCAAGGTTCTGCGGGTTGAGCGGCAGATACTGCTGGGTCATGATCACGACGAAGAGGAAGAGTATTCCGATGGCGTTGAAAATGAGCATCGCAAGGGCGTATTCTTTCCAATCCATCTCGTGTCTATCCAATTTTGCCGGCCGATATAGTATCGCTTCAGCCTTGCCTATAGTTCGGGATACGACACCTGGTTTTTCTTCGTAAACGTTGGTTATAAACTTGCTCGCCAAATAGGTCAAAATGATGAGCAAGACGACAAAAATGGCAATGAATGCCCAACTGATCGGTGTCATCCCCAAGACCCGACTATCGGTCGTAGGCACAATGGGTGAAGTGACCGATTGATTGTACGTCCCCCCTCCTCCCTTGGCCTGGAGTTCGTCAAGGGCCAGATTGAGCTCGAGAACGTTTACCGTCTTCTCCCCCAATACGCCAAACTGCCTATCCTGGGTATTGGCGTCAATCAGTCCTTGAACTACACTTTCGTTCATGTCTCTGGCAACGGCGACTCGGTGTAACTGATACAGCGCACTGGCGACGCTTATGTCTGGATCCAGTCCGCTGCCCGACGCCGTCACAAGATCTGATGGTATGGGCAGCGTGTTATTGGGGTCGGCGGCGTGTAACGCATCGATCCTAGCCTGGACCATCTGATCTAGAGCTGGATTATTCGGACCATAGTTTGTTCCGCTGGATAGACTGGCATTGTATGGGAAATTGGGTGTGGCTGATAATCTGCCCCAGAAATACTTGGATTCGTTGAACGGTTGGCCTATGAGCTCTGAACCGACGACGGTACCGTTATCAACGATCTGACTTCCGTTTGCTTGGTGCGGAAAGACAACTTGGGCGATGCCGGTCACCAGGAGAGGATAGGCGATGCCGGTAATCACCACCAGCACGAGGAAGATCATGATGGCCGGCCTGGCCTGTCTCTTTGTTATGTCGATGAACGAGCGAACTCTTCCGGTCATGACTCCACTCTCCTATTCATTGCAGGGACCTCGATGATATAAATCAAGGCTTCACCCCCAGAGCGAACAACAGAATGTCGATCAGCTTAATGCCGATGAAGGGCACAATAAGACCACCTAATCCATAGATCAGAAGGTTCTTGCGTAGGGCCTCGGCGGCGGAGAGCGGCCTGTACTTGACACCGCGGAGGGCCAGAGGAATCAGGAGGACGATGATGATAGCGTTGAATATCACTGCGGAAAGAACTGCATCATGCAGGCCCATGATGTTCAAAGCACTTAAGGCCGGATATGTTGCAGCGAATGCCGCAGGCACAATGGCGAAGTATTTCGACACATCATTGGTTATACTGAAAGTCGTAAGGGCGCCTCTGGTCATCAAAAGTTGCTTGCCCGTCTCCACGATCTCGATCAATTTGGTGGGGTCGCTGTCCAGATCGATCATGTTCGCAGCTTCCCTAGCAGGTTGCGTGCCACTGTTCATGGCCACCGCAACATCGGCCTGAGCCAAGGCTGGGGCGTCGTTCGTACCGTCGCCGGTCATGGCCACTAATCGCCCTTCAGCCTGGTATTCCCGAATTAGCTTAAGCTTGTTCTCTGGAGTGGCCTCTGCCAGATAATCGTCGACTCCGGCCTCAGCGGCTATCGCAGCAGCGGTTAGCTTGTTGTCTCCAGTGATCATCACTGTCTTGATTCCCATCCGGCGCAGCTGGGCGAACCTTTCCTTCATCCCGGGTTTCACGATATCCTTGAGATGGATGACCCCCACGGCTTTGCCTTCGCTTGCGATAACCAAGGGAGTCCCGCCAGACCTCGCGATTCTTTGGACCTCTTCCTTCAACTGCTGCGGGAAATGATTGCCGGCTCCATTGACCAAACGTTCAATGGCATCCGAGGCGCCCTTGCGGATGGACATGCCTTCCATGTCCACCCCACTTAGTCGGGTCTGCGCAGAAAATGAAATGAATTGCATCGTGGATCGCTTTTCCGGGCTTGCCACGTCCGTTTCCTTGACCCCGTACTTTTGGGCCACCAGGGAAACAATGCTTTTACCTTCTGGTGTTTCGTCGGCCAAGGAGGCAAGGAGGGCGAGCTTAGCAACATATTCTTCATTCTGCCCTTCTGCAGGCACGATCTGTACAGCCTGTCGATTTCCGAATGTGATCGTCCCTGTTTTGTCCAACAATAATACGTCTACATCACCTGCTGCTTCTATGGCCTGACCGGATGAGGCTATTACGTTCTTGCTGATGAGCCGGTCCATCCCGGCGATCCCGATGGCGCTCAACAGGCCGCCGATGGTCGTTGGTGCTAAGCAGACCAGGAGCGCTATCAACACTGTCACGGAGACCGGGCTGCCCTGGCCTGAGACATATACGCTGTAGATCGAGAACGGAAGTAGGGTCGTGCAGACGACGATGAAGATGACCGTTAACCCGATTAGAAGAGTGTTTAAAGCGATCTCATTCGGGGTCTTTTGCCTCTTGGCCCCTTCAATCAAAGAGATCATCTTGTCTATGAATCCTTCTCCTGGCTCTGAAGCAGCCCGGACGACCAGCCAGTCTGAAAGGACTCTGGTTCCTCCCGTGACCGAACTCCTATCGCCTCCCGATTCGCGTATCACTGGGGCGCTTTCTCCAGTAATTGCACTTTCGTCGATTGAGGCCACGCCCTCCACTATCTCGCCGTCGATTGGGATAATATCGGATGTCTGGACAAGAAAAAGATCGCCTTTATGGACGTCTGTTGACGGTATTGAGGAATAATCATCCTCTGAAGGTTTTTTACCCTTCACAACCGAATAGCCATCGTTCAGTCTATTGGCGGTGGTGGTCGTTCGCATCCTTCGGAGCGCCTCCGCTTGGGCCTTTCCTCTTCCCTCTGCCAAGGCTTCGGAGTAGTTCGCGAATATGACAGTGAACCATAGCCAGACAGATATAAGACCGATGAATGCTGCTGGGGCATCACCTTGACCGAAGAGAGCCTGAAAGAAAAGTAAGGTGGTGATTGAACTCCCGACCTCCACTACGAACATGACCGGGTTCTTAATCGTGTGACGAGGGTCAAGTTTTATCAGCGATTGACCGATGGCCCATTTAACAATTCGTTTTCTTTCTTCATTCCCCAGCGTCTTCTTGCGTTTCTCTCTTCTTCTGGGGCGATCTGAGTTCTCATTTTCCGCTTTGGCCGCCTGCTCGTCATTAAGATCGGATTGCGAGTCCAAAAAACTACCTCCTTCTATTCTAGTGTTACCAGTCTGTGGCAGCCATTCGTCCACAACTTAAGCCAACTTTAACTACATAATCTATTTGATTAGGTGTTTATCCAGACAAATGTCCATTTCTATACACGCTAAGGCATTCTTCGAATTATTGTTACGGAAACGAACGAAATAGATGTCATATCCATCGGAGACTCAATCGACCTCTGACCGATGTAATGGGGCCGTCCAAGTGGTCGAAGACCACACTGTAAAATCTGCAATCAGCATTACTCTTGTTTCTCACAGTCGAACCAATCCATTGGGATGGGCGCCATAAAGAACCTAAGACAAGAGTATCCGTTGCTAACCTGCAACTATATCAGAGAGAAGCAATACAT
>CAVWKV010000042.1:0-53943 GCA_963755265.1 uncultured Methanomassiliicoccales archaeon
GATACTGGACTGGTCAATGGCAACGTCTATTATTATCGGGTGTCGGCGGTGAACTCCATGGGAGAGGGGCCCCAGTGTTCTGAGGTCCAGGATTCACCTGCGGCGGTCCCCGGGGCACCAGTCATCACCGGTGTAGCGTTCTCCAGTGGGTCGGTCGACCTGACCTGGTCCTTACCGGATAACGGAGGCAGGGCGGTGACGGGATATGCAGTGTATCGCGGGACGTCTGCGGACTTCTCATCGGCGACATCGATGGCTCAGTCTGTGGTCGGAAACGCCTATCTCGATCCTACCGTAACGGTTGGTTCCACTTACTATTACTTCGTGACGGCAACGAACGCAATCGGCACATCCGTTCCCGGCTCCTCCGGTCCGGCCTTCATCTCAGGACCGCCATCGACGCCCAATTCGTTTACCGCCACTGTCACCTCGGATCACATCCAGCTAAACTGGTCCGCTCCCACCTCATCCGGTTCGTCGGCAGTCACTGGATATTACGTGTACCGATCCCTAGCCTCTGGGTCAGAGACGGAGATCGCCCACCTCGGTAACATAACGGCCTACAGTGATCCTGCGGTCACATTTGGTCAGACATATTATTACACGGTATCTGCAGAGAACCAGGCCGGGATAGGCTCTCTCTCCTCCGAAGTGTATGTCACCTATGTTCTCGTTCCGGGCTCCCCTTCCAACCTCACGGCCGTTGGTTCGATCGGGACAGCCTATTTGACATGGTCGGCCGGAGCACAGAACGGTGCCGCCATAACCGGATACACGGTCCGTATGTGGACCTCCGGCACAACACCTTCCATCGCCGCTCAGCTAGGGCCTAGCACAAACTCCGCGACGCTCAGCGGGCTCATCAACGGGGTCCAGTATTGGTTTTCAGTCTCAGCAAGCAACGCTGTCGGAGAGGGCTTGCCAAGTTCCTCGGCCAAGTGCATTATCGGATCGATCCCCACCGCTCCCACGAATCTTGCCACTTCGGTCGGCAACGGTTCCGTTATCATATCGTGGGGAGCACCAGAATCCAACGGCGGTTTCACTGACCTCACCTATCACTTGTGGCGGTCTATCGCCGGAACGAGCACCCTGATCGCAGATCTGGGCAGTTCCGCGAGATCATATACAGACCTCTCGGTAGTGGATGGAACCTCATATCAATATACCATGACCGTTTCTAACCCTATAGGAGTGAGCGCGATGGCTGGACCGTCGAACGCCGTCGCGGCGTCCACTCCGTCAGCACCCACATCGGTCACTGTCACCTCTGACTCGTCCTCGGTCCTCATCACCTGGTCCCTGCCAGAATCCAACGGAGGGATTAGCCTCTCTGGGTTCAACGTCTATCGTTTCAGCGGGAACAACTGGACATTATTGTCCACTCTTAATGACCCGACAGCGGTTTCGTTCCGGGACCAGACAGTGACGAGCGGGATCACTTACCAGTATTGCGTGAGCGCGTTCAACATCGTCGGGGAGGGTTCCAGGTCTAGCCCGTCCTCGACCATTTCTACTGTCTCCACACCGTCCACCTTCAGTGCGAACGCGACGATCGGGAACTCGAACGTCACCCTGATGTGGACCATCCCGTCCAGCGTGGGTACACCGTTGCTCGGTTACACCATCAAAAGGACCGAATCCGGGACCGGTGCGGTCACCTCTATGAACCTGCCATCGACGGATACCAGATTCATCGATACAACGGTGGTTGCTGGACACGATTACACTTACGAGGTCACAGCCAACAACGCCGTCGGTTCGACTTCAGCCGATCAGGTGACCGTGCACGCAATACGCACCGTCGTGCTCAGCCTCGCTATCGTTCCTTTCAAAAATAACATTTCCGTTTCCGGCGCCGTAATTGATATGTCTGGTCAGGGTATAAGCGGACAAAAGCTGACCATATATAGGAGCACCAGTTTGACCGGGACCTGGACCGCCGTGGATCAGCTGACAACCTCATCTATTGGACAATACTCCACACTTCTAACCGGCAGCACTGGCATTGTCAGGCTCATGGTGGTGCTCTCTGACGACGGGACGCATGCAGCAATAACCATCGATCGGACCATCAGTTCCCTCAGACTAAAGAACGGGGATTTAGCTAGCATCATGACCAACTCGACAATGTCGAACTTGTCGCTCAGCGATTCTGAGAACCTGATTACTTTCACTCTCGAACAGACAGGAACGGCGAATGTCTCTATACCAAAGGACTCTGTCTCGAATCCAGGACTCATCGGAGTCTCCATTGACGGTAAGCAGGGGAACTACCAGATCACAGAGACCGGGGATCAATACGTTCTCAGTCTCAGCAACGTCAAGGCCGGACAGATCGTCTCCCTCAGCATCGGCCAGGAGACAACCCAAGATACTGTCCCTATCTTGATCGAGATAACAATGTTCTTGAGCGCCTGCGTCGGCATAGTTGTCTTATGGCGCTGCAAGAGGAAGTAGGGGAAGCAACTGATTAGGGAATGGATTATGCTCTCGCTGATCAGGCCCATTCCATAGACAAAAGTGAATGTAAGGCCTTTCATGGCCCTCGATTACGAAATTAGCATTCTACGAATTATTCTGGACTCCGATGAGATTCATATCAAGTTATTTTCAATAAGAGAATCTTGTGACTATGATATTTAATAAATGGTAGAATTATAGTCAGATATTGTTCTGAAATTGAAATTTTCATCGGATATTAAATAAAATATATTCCGATATATCAACATTCGATTTCTGTCATCCTTCTTTTCCCTACTTTTCCTGTCATTGAGACTATAATAATCGATCCGTAAAAGCGTATAGGATAAATTAAGACGCAAATAAATCAGATACTGGGTTAAAACGGATGACTCCCAAGTTCATCGAGGGGATCCGAAAAACAATCGAAAATCGGTTACAATTCGATATACAACATTTAATCCAGCTTAAATTGCTCAATTATTTGACTAAAATATTAATTATGATTAATATTCTTATAATTATTGCATAATATCTATGCCAGTTATAATATTAACAAATTGTAATTATCGATTTATTCAAGCTACTTTAAAAAATCTGCATTCGCTAAACTATAAATATCTTTTTCTTCAATTGTTTGGGTCTGATAATAGCACGAAGACAAGTCACATAGCTGAGCATGCCGGACCTGCCTTTGATGCTTAGGGGAGGAGGGGTTGAATTGAATAGATCTGGAGCTCTAAAGCTCACTGCAATACTCGTAGTATTGGTTCTATGCATATCTAGTATTGGCATAGGATTACAATTGGCCTTCAAGGACACATCGTCAGTATCGTCAGTTGATGCCTCAACTGTACTGACGGAGCCCTTGAACACGGGAGAAAACTCGCCGAGCCCGGTACAAAGTACTGGGAGTTCGAACGATTTATCGCTGCTGAATCAGGACTATTATAATGGTGTCTCGCCACAATTGTTCCTGTCTGGTAATAATAACTGCCAGGGAGCATATAGCAGCGGTTGCGGTTGCGAGGACGGTCGCGTTTCGACTTGCACATACACAGTGCTTAGCGCAACCACGATCACATATGGACAGTCTGTAAAGGACACTGCAACCGTGTCCGCCTGTAGCAACCATGTTCCATCCGGAACGGTTAACTTCCAGGTGAAGATCGGAGACGGTAGCTGGAAAACATACAGCAACAGCGGAGCTGTGACGCTCACGTCTTCTGGTACCGCGATCTCCAATTCGTATACGCCGAGTGCACCTGGTGTTTATTACTTCCAGGCTATTTACAGCGGCGACAACAACTTCAAAGGATCCACGAGCTGGAACTGTGAGAAGCTTGTCGTTGTGAAAGATTGCACGACGACGACTACCAGACTGTCTGCGACCAGTGGAAACGTAGGCACACCCGTGACCGACACGGCGTTCGTGACCAGCGCATCTGGGAAACAGACCGGCACGGTCAGCTTCTACGTGAGCACCGACAGCAACAACTGGCCGTCAACACCGTACAGCACGATCGCTCTGACGAACGGTCAGGCACAATCAGCGTCATACACTCCGTCGATTGCCGGCACATATTACTTCAAGGCAGTCTACTCTGGCGACACGAACTATGTTGGATCGTCTAGCGGATCCATTGACGAGCAACTGAATGTTTGCCCGCACGGAACCTCAATAATGACCAACCTCGGCGTGGACTCCAAGAGCATCGTCTTTGGTCAGTCCGTCCAAGACAACGCAACAGTGTCTGGTATGGTCGGATCCACGGCTATGACCGGATCGGTCAGCTTCTACGTGAGCACCGACAGCAACAACTGGCCGTCAACACCGTACAGCACGATCGCTCTGACGAACGGTCAGGCACAATCAGCGTCATACACTCCGTCGATTGCCGGCACATATTACTTCAAGGCAGTCTACTCTGGCGACACGAACTATATTGGATCGTCTAGCGGATCCATTGACGAGCAACTGAATGTTTGCCCGCACGGAACCTCAATAATGACCAACCTCGGCGTGGACTCCAAGAGCATCGTCTTTGGTCAGTCCGTCCAAGACAACGCAACAGTGTCTGGTATGGTCGGATCCACGGCTATGACCGGATCGGTCAGCTTCTACGTGAGCACCGACAGCAACAACTGGCCGTCAACACCGTACAGCACGATCGCTCTGACGAACGGTCAGGCACAATCAGCGTCATACACTCCGTCGATTGCCGGCACATATTACTTCAAGGCAGTCTACTCTGGCGACACGAACTATATTGGATCGTCTAGCGGATCCATTGACGAGCAACTGAATGTTTGCCCGCACGGAACCTCAATAATGACCAACCTCGGCGTGGACTCCAAGAGCATCGTCTTTGGTCAGTCCGTCCAAGACAACGCAACAGTGTCTGGTATGGTCGGATCCACGGCTATGACCGGATCGGTCAGCTTCTACGTGAGCACCGACAGCAACAACTGGCCGTCAACACCGTACAGCACGATCGCTCTGACGAACGGTCAGGCACAATCAGCGTCATACACTCCGTCGATTGCCGGCACATATTACTTCAAGGCAGTCTACTCTGGCGACACGAACTATGCCGGATCATCTTCCGGAGCGCTGGATGAGATGTTGACTGTTATGGGTACCCATTGCGGATGTGGAACGATCATCACCTTGGGCCAGTCTGTTACCGACAACGCAACCGTGACTGGTCTGGGATCACCGTTCCCGGTACCATCAGGCTATGTCCTTTTCGAGTATAGCGCTGATGGCGGAGTCACCTTTACACAGTATGGTAACCCAGTGGAGCTGGACGCAAACGGTCATGCCCAATCAGATTGGTTCATGCCTTTGGAAACTGGTCGTTACTACCTCAGGGCAGTATACCTGGGCGACGACAACTACCTAGGTTCGAGTAGCGGACCGCTGGATGAACCATTGTGCGTTATGAAGGCAGCATCGACTACCACCACACAGCTGATGAATGATGATCAAAACGTCCTGACCATCACCTTCGGTCAATCAGTAACCGACACGGTTAAGGTATCTGGCATAGGATCGCCGTTCCCGGTTCCGACCGGTACTGTCGATTTCATGTACAGCAATGATGGCGGAAACAGCTGGACAACTTATGACGCATCAGTGAAGCTGGACAGCAACGGTCAGGCAGTATCATCCATCTTCCAGCCGACTGCAACTGGAAATTATGACTTCAAGGCAGTCTACTCGGGGGACAAGAACTACACCAAGTCGTGTAGCGGACAAACTGATGAGCCTCTGAACGTCCATAAGGGACTAACCGGACCTCAAGTCACCACTAATCTGGGCATCGAGTCTGAAATGATCCTCCTGGGCCATTCCGTCCAGGACAATGCGACAGTGACCCCAATGGGAGCACCGTTCATGGGGCCGACCGGTACGGTCGACTTCCAGTACAGCATTGATGGTGGTAACCACTGGACATCATATAGCGTAGTGAGTCTAGACGCGAATGGCAATGCCGTTTCTGCATTGTTCCAACCGAAGGTGGCCGGAAACTATCTCTTCAAGGCTATCTACTCGGGTGACGACAACTATGCTGGATCGACCAGCGATATTACCAGCGAGCCGCTGACGGTCTATCCTAACACAACCACGACCACGACCAACATCGGCATAGCGTCTGAGACCATCATCCTGGGCCAATCCGTCCAGGACAATGCGACAGTGTCCGTCCTAGGAGCACCATTCCCAGCACCGACTGGCACGGTCACGTTCTCATGGAGCACCGACAGTGTCAACTGGAACGCCTTCAGCACTGTGAACATCAACGCAGACGGAACGGCAATCTCTGGATTATTCCAGCCACTTGCAGCCGGACAATACTACTTCATGGCAGCATACTCCGGTGACAGCAACTATGTTGGATCATCCAGTACACCATGCTCCGAACCACTGTTGGTCCGTCCACACTCGACCACAACCACGACCGACTTGAAGATCAGGTCTGAGACCATCATCCTGGGCCAATCCGTCCAGGACAATGCGACAGTGTCCCTCCTAGGAACATCGTTCCCGGCGTCAACCGGCACGGTTGAGTTCCAGTGGAGCAAGGATGCTAAAACCTGGACAACCTACAGCACTGTGAACATCAACGCAGACGGAACGGCAATCTCTGGATTATTCCAGCCACTTGTAGCCGGACAATACTACTTCATGGCAGTATACTCTGGCGACAGCAACTATGTTGGATCATCCAGTACACCATGCTCCGAACCACTGTTGGTCCGTCCACACTCGACCACAACCACGACCAACCTCGGAATAGACTCTGAGACCATCATCCTGGGCCAATCCGTCCAGGACAATGCGACAGTGTCCCTCTTGGGAGCACCGTTCCCGGCATCTACCGGCACGGTCACGTTCTCTTGGACCATTGACGGTGTCAACTGGAACGCCTACAGCACTGTGAACATCAACGCAGACGGAACGGCAATCTCTGGATTATTCCAGCCACTTGTAGCCGGACAATACTACTTCATGGCAGTATACTCTGGCGACAAGAACTACACTGGATCACCCAGTTGCCCGTGCTCCGAACCACTGTTGGTCTGTCCCCACTCGACCACGATCACGACCCAAATGAATATCGAGTCTGAGCAGATAGTTCTGGGCCAATCCGTCCAGGACAATGCGACAGTGTCCCTCTTGGGAGCACCGTTCCCGGCACCGACTGGCACGGTCACGTTCCAGTACAGCACTGACAACGGCGCCAATTGGCACACATATAGCACAGTGTCAATAAACTCAGATGGAACGGCCACCTCTGGCTTCTTCCTACCGTTGGCAGCAGGAAACTATGAATTCAGGGCTGTCTACTCAGGAGATAAGAACTACGTTGGATCGCCGAGCAACCTCGGAGACGAGCCGTTGTTGGTAAACAAGGCACCCACAGGCACAACCACAAGCATAATTGGATGTGGATACACAACGCCAGTGTTGGACTGAGATAACGGAACGAACGAGTAGGTCAAAGGGGAGGTAACTCCCCATTTTAATTCTTTTTTCTATTTTTATAATGCTTGCAGATATTTTCTATATCAATCCATTAAGATGTGGTTATGAAAAATATCTGATCAGACATTCTCAATTCTCAAACCTAGGGCAATTGCAGGGAGTTGTGGCAGTATTCACATGACGATCGGTCCACATCTTTTGGTATCCCGAGACCAAAGGAGAAGCTATCAGTTCAACATGGATCGGAATAGGATAGCCTATACGAAATGGTCGAGCATCACTATGGTCTACAAGCCTGCGTTTGAACAATTGGTTCGGTTATTCTAGTACTGCGTGAAAGTATTATCACCGAGAATCGTCTTCCTTCGTTGCGGTTGCCTATGAACACAGGAATCCACACTCTGAACGATAATGAAAGGACTCGGTATCTTAGGCAGATTGCGATCGATGGGTTCGGAGAGGCTGCCCAGCGTTCGTTGAAAGCATCCACGGTAACAGTGATTGGAATGGGAGGGTTAGGATCCCCTGCATCCATGTACCTAGCCGCGGCAGGCGTTGGCAGGATGATCGTGGTGGACTATCAATCACCCGAACTTTCCAACCTCAACCGGCAAGTGTTGCATTGGGAAAAAGACGTCAAGAACGGCGCAATGAAGGTAGTATCAGCGGCCAAAAAGCTATGCGAGCTGAATTCCGAGATTGAGATCATCCCCAAGGTGGCGAAAATAGGGGTCGATAATCTCTGTGATGTAGTTGAAGATAGTGCCGTCATCGTCGACTGTCTAGACAACTTCGATGCACGCAAGATGCTCAATATCCATTGTGTGAAGGAGCGAGTCCCGTTCGTGCATGCGGCTGTCGAAGGACTTTCCGGGCAACTCACGGTCGTTATCCCGGGAAAGACGCCTTGCCTCGATTGTCTGTTCCCTCGGTCTCCAGCCAGAAAACCTCTCATCCCGATCATTGGCTTCACTGCCGGGGTCTTCGGCTGTATGGAGGCTGCTGAGGCGGTCAAGCTGATCACCGGTCTCGGCGAACCGTTGGCTGGGAAGGTCCTGTTGGGCGACCTCGCCATCAACTACTGGGAGACCATCGAGGTGGAGCGGAACGAGCATTGCTCCGTCTGCGGAGGATTCTAGTTAACATTATTGTTGCGGAGAACTGGAACTAGCCTCGTTATCATCCTTCATGCATCGTTATCGAGAGCTGTCGGATGGACCCCGAATCTTCGTTGGACAGAATGTGCATGGGCTTCGAAGAACTCAATTTCAGGCTCGCCCGAATCGAGATCGCTATCCGAAAACAGAATGTCAGGATAAGGCTAATCGGGCCGGCGATCATAATAAAGAATGTATCTTCGGTCCAGTCGGGTATTGAAAATCAAGGACGTATATGTCCTTGATCTCATTTTTCTGGCGGGTCATTATCCGGAGGCCTATAGTTCAGCAGGATGGTTATGTGCTCGAGCACGATGTTCGCGTGCTTAATGGCCGCGTCGAGCAATATCCTTCCGGCAGGCGTGATAGCATAGATCCTCCTTCTTCCATCGGCGGAGGACGTGATCAATCCGTTTTTTACGAGGGACTGCAATGCCGGGTATATCGACCCCGGAGATGGCCTCCAGTCTTCCGAGGTGATCCTCTCAATTTCCTTAATAAGCGCATAGCCATGGATCGGCCGTTCTGCAACTAGCCTTAAGATTGCCAGTTTTAGGAATCCAGTCTTGAATCCATATTTATGAAAGGCCTTCTTTAAATGGACCGCCTCCGGAATATCCGGAAAAAGCGTCGGTCCTTCTTGTTTCGGTCCGTTCTCCATGGTAATCAGTTCACAGGAAGTAGAATTTGGTCCCATACTTGATGCTTATGTTCGCAACCTTCTCCAGTCTGTCTAATACACCTGAATAGCGTCTGACCATCATCTTGCTCTCAAGCGGAAGCTTCTCACGCAGAACCTTGATCTCCTCAAGCATCCTGGTCGCATCTTCTTTAGTGAACATCGTCTTGTTCTTTACCGCATTAGGAACGCCAGCGATGATCGAGCAACCGTACTTGGCGGCAATCTCCGGCAGTGCAGAGTTGTCCGGCCCGAAGGTGCCTATGCAGCCTCGTCCCTCGTCCCATGATACCACACATTTCTTGCATGCCTCGCCCATCTCATCAAAGGAAAGCATATCCCACTTGGTAAGTCGGTTGTCCGGGTCCGCTAGGTCCATAAGCCTCTTCTTCGTGTCGGCTGAGGCGTTGTCCACTGCTATCCAGCCAGTGTACTGCTTCTTGGCCAGCGGGGCCAGCTTTTGCTTGTCAGAATCGTTCTTGACCTTATCAAGATAAATGCTCTCCGCCTCGTTGTCCACCCTGTTACGCTTGGCGAACGCGTCAAACTCAGCACCGAAGACGGTCTTCGCTGCGGCGACCGGTACTAGCAGGTCGAATTCGGCGCAGGATTCGAATCCGGTCACATCCTTCAGGTTGACCTTCAAGATCGATGTTTTAGCGTTCTTGCATGCCGATGCATCGGTATCCAATTCACAGATTGCTATGCTGACTCCCATGTACGATCCCTTCTGAGCCTGAGTTACACGAGGGATATTATTTAATCTCTTTTCTCCACCTCGATTTTTTAAGGATGGATTGATTGACGCCCGATCTCCTCTAGGTCTGGAACGGCCTAAGGGCAATGTAACGTAAAGATACGATATCGTCAGCTATACGATTATATAGCGAAAAACAGAGGAAATCACTGAAGGTCTGCTCTCAGGCTAATAGGGAACGCTAGACGATCACAATTGTTGATACATCTTCATCTATGATTGTACGAAGGTTATGGATGGGATATCCCTTAACATGATCTGTATTGGAGATTGGAGAACATATCTACTAGAGCATGGGCTCACCGAGAAGCATGCATGCTCGGAAAGTACGGATCTGAGATTAGGCTAGAGGTATCCAAATTCTTAAAGTGAAGCGGTGTGGAGAATGATCTTTGAGTTCAACCTCACTGCTCATGATAGCGACAATGGCGCTGATAATATAGGGGAAGGCCGTAGGAGCATGATTGAATTGAGCGTGCAGTATCGTTCGATTCATTTTGACGACGCCTCCCCTATTCCGGACGAGATTTTCCAGTTAAACGCGATTCCGTGATGTCAAGATTGATGCTCAATGAAAGATTATACAGCATCCCAATCGCCAGAGCACTCATTCGTTGCCGTGCAAGAATGCTGACTAGGCTCATGAATTACGTCATGCAGCTTATGCAATTGCGCCTGGCGCATAGAAAACAAAGCGAATTAGCGCTGAGGCCTCGACGGTTAATCTGGTTCGATATTGATTTTATTGAGTCTATGTTTATCCGTGCAATGTTACTGAGTGGACTAGTGTTATTTTCCTGTGTGATTCGTATAAATAACTCATAGCCAGTATCCCTAATTATCGGATAATCCAGCTTTGACCGATATTGTTAAATCGGCTATTCTGTTTTATCTGAACGGACCGTTATGCCAAAACAGAAGCTCGAGATCGAATGTCCGGTCTGCGACGCAAAACTGAGCATTGACGCTCGTTCGTGCCCCAAATGCGGCGCTGACCTGGGCATGGCAGACTTTCAGGACCTTGAAAATCTGGCGAACGATATCTCAGGTGTCCCGGCATCCCCAGGAACGCCTATAGAAAAGAAGCCGGCCAATGAGACCATTACGGGATCAACAACCCCTGAAGAAGTTGCTAGTACCTCCAAGGATGAGCCCAAGCCAGAAAATGACGGACCCAAACCTCCGGTCGATCCATCATCACAGAAGGAGTCGAAAGAAGAGAGCAAAGGGGATGAAGAGCCAGACGGCAAAAGGAAGAAAAAGGGCTTATTCTCGAAATTCTTCGGTAAGAAGAAGTGACCTGGGCCATGAGCGACATCCGTATCAAGAAAAGGGGAAGGCTCCGGGAGAAGGAGATCAAGGCGTTATCGGAAGAAATATCGCAGAAAGTGGGCATCCAGGTATTCACCCTGAAGGATACCATCGACAAGGCCGAAAGCTCCGATTTCGACGTCATATTCGTCAACAACGAGATAATGGCATTGATCATATCCGGCAAGGCATTCCTAACAGTCAAGGGTCTGTTAAAGTACAATCCGCCCAAATCATACGTCACCGTGGATATGGGAGCGGTCCCGTTCGTGGTCAAGGGGGCGGACATAATGGGCCCGGGAATAGTCGACGCCGACAAGGACATCAAGGCCGGTGATTTCGTCTGGGTCAGGGACGTGAAGAACCTTCGGGCGTTGGCTATAGGCGAGGCAATCGTCTCTGGCGAGGAGATGCTTCAGAAGAAATCTGGAAAGGCAATCAAGAGCATACATTATGTCGGCGACAAACTATGGAAATACGATGAACGATGATTCGTTAGTGTCGTTCCGGTCTGTTGCGGATCCGATCATTTTTTTGATCGGTCATGCAATCGGTGTAAAATCTAAATAAACCCGATATACTTCCTATAATAGTAGTTATTACGATTGATAGTAGGTAATATCATGCGGAACAAGGCCATCGTCTTAATCCTGACGCTATTTATCATGGTCCCATCATTCATCGTTATTCAGGGTCCGGTCTATGCGGCCACCAGCGGTGATTTCGAATATTCGATAATCAACAACGATACCGCGGCGGAGATAACAGCCTATAATGGAACAGGAGGGGTGGTCTCCATTCCTGCCACCATCGACGGGTACTCGGTCGTTTCAATCGGAAGCTTCGCGTTC
Organism: uncultured Methanomassiliicoccales archaeon; assembly: GCA_963755265.1. Lineage (GTDB taxonomy): Archaea > Thermoplasmatota > Thermoplasmata > Methanomassiliicoccales > UBA472 > DASXVU01. The sequence continues at coordinate 12,212 of CAVWKV010000042.1, forward strand.
TATGGGAAATCCACGATTACCGAGATCATCATACCTTATGGGGTGACCGAGATTGGCTATGCCGCTTTCTACGGCTGTAGCGCGCTGAGCTCCGTGACAATCCCGGAAGGTGTCACTGTGATAGGAAATGGAGCGTTCAATGGATGCATCTCCTTGTCATCGGTCAGATTGCCCGACAGCCTTGTGACCATTGAAGGATACGCGTTCGATTCCTGCGACCTGAAATCTGTAATCGTTCCCGGTAACGTGACCAGCATCGGAGTAAATGCGTTCCAGGACTGCTACAATCTGACCTCCGCCACCATTTCCAATGGTCTGACGAACATTGGGAGCGGCGAGTTCGCGAACTGTTTCAATCTGACGTCGGTATCTATTCCAATCAGCGTCACCAGCATCGGTGATGGTGCTTTCTATGACTGCACTTCGCTCGGATCGGTGGATATCTCCGACAACGTCACCACAATCGGAAATTGCGTGTTCCAGGGATGCAATGGACTCTCGTCCCTGAAATTGGGGTCTGGCTTGACCACTATTGGTTATGCAGCCTTCTATGGTTGTTCCTCCCTTACTTCGATCACAGTGCCGGATAACGTGACCTCCTTGGGCTATGGGGCATTCTATAACTGCACCGCACTGGCATCGGTGAAGATCGGGAGTAGCGTGGCCGATATCGGTGCGCTCACATTCTATGATTGTACATCTTTGACCAATGTCGAGATCCCCGACTCTGTCTCATCCATCGGATACGGCGCCTTCTACGAATGTACGTCCCTGGCCTCGGTCGTTGTGGGGAGCGGAATAACCAATATCGGGAAATCAGCGTTCGGCAATTGTTCCGCTCTCATCTCGATCACATTCAGAAGCAACGCACCGTCATTGGCCAATGATTGGATCGCAGGTTATAATGCAGGCTTGGTTGTCCGTTACTACAATGGTGCCAGCGGTTTTACGACACCTTTGTGGGAAGGCATTCCAACGGAAGTGGTCGGATCAACGTTAGCTGCCCCTCAGAACATTGCGGCTATGCCCGGTCTGGACTCTGTTACGATTTCATGGAGTGCGTTGAGCGGCAACGGCAGTGAAGGGATCGATTATTACATCATCTACCGGGACGGGGTGGACGTCGCCCACGTGGCCTCGGGAACAACCTTCAATGTCTCTGGGCTCGCAAACGGTGGAATGTACACTTTTCAAGTCGCGGCGCATGACATAGCCGGTCCTGGATTGAACTCGACATCGGTCTCCGCAGGGCCTATATATGAACCGATGAGCGTGACGATCACCTCTCCGGTGCAGAGTTCGTTCATCAATTCTGAAAATGTGAACGTGAATTGGACCATCGGCGGCAATACTACCGCTGTGGCATATTTCGACATCAGCCTTGATGGTGTTGTGCAGGCTAGGCTATCGTCCAATGTCATGAACTATTCGCTGGATGGACTAATCGAAGGAAAGCATACTGTGAGCATCAGGGCTGTAGACTATCAGGGCAATTCTGCATCTCAGGAGGTTAACTTCACCGTCGACACCACGGCGCCGACAATCGAGCTAAGGAACCCGGACGGCAACGAGGTCTCGACAAGGACGGCCATTTCGGTCACGTTTAGCGAAGCGATGGACAAGAACGCAACCGACATCGTATTAGTAGGAGTGACCGGTTCCACAATATGGAACGGTAGTACAGCCATTTTCGTTCCGGCATCCACACTTCTAGGCAACACTTCATTCACGGTCCACGTGGTTGGAGCGGACATCGCAGGGAATGCAATTACCGAAACTTGGACGTTTACCACCGCGGACGTCGGTACGATTTCTGGGACCGTCACGGATGCGGACGGAAGACCGGTATTGAATGCAACCGTTACGTTGACCATCACATCGACCCAAGCCGGAACGGATGCGGTCTCAGCTTCGGTCAGTCCCGTTGAGCGGACCGCGAAGACCGACATCAATGGGAACTATGCATTTTACGATGTAGCATCAGGGAACTACTGGCTAACTGTGACCAAGGATGGGTACAGCACGACGACCTCAAACGTTTCTCTGACATCAGACGGCATTGCATCGGGCGGAACGACTGTGTCTGCCGTAATTTATGCTCAGAGTCCCTCGCACGATATCAACCAGGCGATCGAGATAGCGGCCGTCGCAGCGGTGGTGGCCGTGATCCTGCTGGCAACCTTTATGGTGTACAAGAAACGGAAGAAGAATTAATTTGCACCCCAGATGATCGGCCTAACGATTATAATATTCTCAGGCGCATCTGAAGACTCAGAAGGCTGCCGTTTGACGCCAACGTCCAGATAATTAATCGCCGAAATGTTAATATTCCGTAACCCCATTTCTGGACCAATCAAAGAGGGATGCAACTTGCCGCTGTTGAAGAAACCGTTGAGAAAGGGGAAGGAAGACGTTCAGACCGTTGAGACAGATCAGTACATCGACCTGGGGGCACTGTATTTCCAAGAGGACAGCCCACTAGCCGGGAACGGAATGATCAAGGTCGCAGAGGTCTACCGGTTCGAGGATGTAACATCCGTAAGCCAGCCGGTCTACAACGGCAATATCGTGCTGATCGACTATTCACCGATCGAGAACGATCAGCAGACCCTGAAGAAGATCACAAATGAACTAAAGAACATCGCCAGGGACACTGGCGGCGACGTGGCAGCGATCGGGAACAACCTGATCGTGGTGGCGCCGAACGGTATCAAGATTGATAGGCACAAGATCAAGGGCGGTTTCAACTAGACCCGTTCTCCCCGGGGCCGCAGCCCCGGAATCATGTTTCTCAAAGCCAATATATAGTCCAATCTTGATTTTCCTTCCGTGCCAGATTACAAGGTCATCCATGACAGCGTACACGGCAGCGTGAAGCTGAGCGGTGTCTACCTGGACCTGCTCCAGAGACCTGAGCTACAGCGCCTCCATGGGGTGCACCAGCTCGGACTCGCATACCTTGTCTTCCCCGGCGCACATCATACTCGAATGGAGCATTCTCTTGGCACATATCAGATCGCTAACCGTATGGCGTCGGCTTTAGAGCTACCGGAGCAGGAGCGGCGAAGCGTTCTAGCGGCGGCGATGCTCCATGACATCGGTCATGCACCCTATTCCCACACACTGGAATGCGTATTGGAACAAAGGATCGGGATGACCCACACCGACATCGGCAGGGCGCTCATCAAGGGGGAACTACGGATCATTGATCCGAAGGAGGGCGAGATCATCGGCGATCACGGGACCATAGCCGAAATGCTTGAGGCCCAAGGCATATCTTCTGACCTGGTGACGGACCTGATCGTCTCGCCGCGAGGCCCCGATATCAGCGGTCAGAAAAAACTCCCGCTGGATGGTGTTCAGAGTTATTTCAACGATAACAACTACCTTCGCCAGATAATCCATGGTCCGGTCGATGCAGACCAGATGGACTACCTCCTGCGGGACGCTTATTATACCGGCGTGGCCCACGGCACCATCGATATAGATAGGATCATGGACACGATCGAACTGCACCATGGAGACATCGCCGTGCGCAAGAGTGGGATGGTGGCGGTCGAGGGATTGATGGTCGCTAGGGCGCTGATGTACACCTCCGTCTACTTCCATCACACCGTACGCATCGCGGAAATGATGCTATGCAAAGCGGTGGAGAACTCAAGCGAGAGCGTCATCGAGGACATCCAGATCCAGACCGATGCTTGCCTTTCGGAACGGCTTCTCAAGGATGGCGGCAAGGCCAGCCGGATAATGACTCTTCTAAAATACCGGCACCTATACAAGAGGGCCTACTCAATGCTCATCTCTGACCTGGACCCGGAGCAGCTGGACTCGTTGTTGCCATTGACATCCTATTCTAAGCGCAAGGAGGTCGAAAGGCAGATCGCAGATAAGGCGGAGGTTGACGAGTCAGAGGTCATACTGGATATGCCGGAGCGGGAACTTCTGATAACCGAGCCTCGCATCGGAAAGACCGAAGTGCCGATCGTCAATGGCGACCGGGTCAAGCCGCTGTCCAAATATAGTCCCCTGGCGAAGGCCATCCAGAACCGCAGCATCAACGATTGGGCGGTCATGGTCTCCACACCGGATACGAATCGGGAAAAGGTGCAAAGGGCGGCAGAGCGGGTTCTGTTCTCCTGAACGACCGCCCTCTGGAAATTGCCCAGCGCAGTATGTTTATCATGACTGATATCCGGGTAGAAAAGCGCTTCAAAGCAAGTAGCACCCTCTCACTGCTTGATAGCTGACCCCATATTCCTGTCCATTTCCACCGTAGTATCCCTTACAGCCCTGGTCATGGGGGCTTACGTCTTCTTTCGAAACCCGCACCTGAGCATCTCCAGGGCATTCTTCGGGGTCATGGCGCTCCTGTCAGTGATATCTTGCCCTGTTAATGCGGGACATGATGGTGTCGGATCAAAACGGTCTGGTGGTTGTTCATCCGTCGGCTCCTGGAATGGACCTACCCGGGATAGTGGAGATCAGCCTTTCATAACGCCAATCGGCGTGAGCTTCATGACTGGCCTGGAAAGACCGGCGCCGCTCACCACGGCAATGACCTCGTCTATGTCCTTGTAAGCACCCGGCGCCTCTTCGATGATACCGTCCTTGGTGCTCGCCTTGAGGTATATGCCTTTGGCTTCGAGCTGCTGTTTCACCGTCGAGGCGTTGTAAGTGTTGATGGCGGTGGCCCTGGACATCATGCGACCCGCTCCGTGACAGGTGGAACCGAAAGATTCCTTCATTCCTCTCTCGGTCCCTACGAGCACGTACGTGCCCGCGCCCATGTCACCGGGGATGATGACTGGCTGACCGACTGAACGATATTTGTACGGGACGTCCGGATGTCCGGCGGGGAACGCCCTGGTGGCGCCTTTCCGGTGTACGTAGACCTTTTGCCTCTTACCATCGACCTCGTGGTCCTCTAGCTTGGCGATGTTGTGGGCGACGTCATACACATGCCGCATCTCCATATCCTCCGCCTTGCGGTGGAACACCGTCTCGAACGATTGGCGGACCCAGTGCATGATCATCTGGCGATTGGCCCAAGCGAAGTTGGCGCCAGCACTCATTCCGTTGAAGTAGTCCTGCCCGTCTTGGGAATTGACAGGCGCACAGGCTAATTGGCGGTCTGGCAGGTTCAGGTTCATGGATTTCAATGAACGTTCCATGACCTGTAAGTAATCGGTGGCGATTTGATGCCCGCATCCGCGCGAGCCGCAATGGATGGTAACGGTGATCTGCCCCTCATGGGTCAGGCCGAACGTTTTCGCTGCATCGATATCGAAGATCTTGTCCACCTTGTCCACCTCCAGGAAATGGTTCCCCGAACCGAGCGAACCGACCTGTGGAATGCCCCTCTGCTTGGCCTTCTGGGACACTTTCGATGGGTCGGCGTTCTTCATACTGCCGCCCTCCTCGGTGGTCTCCAGATCCTCTTCCCAGCCGAATCCTTTTCGTACTGCCCACTCGGCGCCCTCGGCCAAAATGGAGTCGATCTCGCTGGCCGCAACGTCTATCACACCCTCGGAACCCACTCCTGATGGAACGTTCTTGAACAATGTGCCGATGAGGTCCTTGATATGAGGCTCAACGTCCTTGACATCGAGATTGGTACTGAGCAGTCTCACGCCACAATTGATGTCGAAACCGATCCCCCCCGGTGATATAACACCCTCCTCAGCGTCCATCGCGGCCACTCCGCCGATGGGAAAACCATAGCCCCAATGGATGTCGGGCATGGCCAATGACCTTCCGACGATGCCCGGCAGACACGCGACGTTAGCCGCCTGTTCCGGAGAATTATCGCTCATCACGTGTTGGATCATGTTCTCGTTGGAATAGATGACGGCGCTGGTGCGCATACCCGGTTTGTAATCCTGGGGTATCTCCCAGCGGTAATCGTCGATCTTGTTGATAGTACCCTTCCAAGCCAAATGTCACACCAGACCACGTACATGGAGCGGGTTAGATATAGTTTTCAAAGGCCCCTCGAAGAAAGGATAATTAACGGATATGGGCATCGGGATAGGAGCGCAACCGATGATTCAGAATCTGATGTGGTATTCAGCCTTCCCTCTTCTGACAGGGATAACGGCGTTGGCATTGGGCGTTGCGCTCCTCCGCAGGAACAAGCAGATCGCCTTCAATGCCGGGTTCTTCGTCCTCATGCTCATATTCCTGGTCGCTGGAGTCCTCGACTTCATGATGATAAACGCAGCGGATGATGCGACCGCCCTTTTCTACGCCCGAGGCTTGCTGTTCGCACTGATCCTTGTTTTTGCAGGTTTCCTATACATCTCCACGCAACTCACGTTCATTCCATTGAGCAAGTGGTTTCAGAAGAATTGGTACTCATATGCCGCCGTTTCCGTGATCATCGGGCTGGTTGTCGCCCTCAATCTGAAGACCATCGAACACAACGAGTTCGGCTACGGGCCTTCCAGAACATACGATACGGTGCTCGCTATAGGCGTAGCCACAGTCTACGCCGCTGCGGCCGTATCCCTCATGGTGAAGCGGTATTTCGTAACCAAGGACGAAATAGTCCGCAGCGAATGCGTCCTGCTTTCGCTGGCAGTGCTCATGCCCTATCTATGGGGGGTGGTCCTCGAGTTGTTCCGTCTGCTCAATATCAACATACCTGGTGATCTCTCTCCCGGTTTCTTCATTTCTCTCCTGATCATAGGATTCTCCATCTATCGTCACCGGTTCTTCATCATTGTGCCCGTATCCGAGGACCGTGCCAGCATAAAGGGGGCCAAGGATTCAACGCAGCTGTCGCCGGGAAGTTACTTGCTGTTCGAGGAGACCAAGGCCGACGGGATGTACGAATCCCTGCTCTCTCAGGTCTCAAACGGATTGGAAGGTTTGATAGTGACCCGGACCTACCCGGAGGTCCTCAGGGAAAAGTATGGGCTAAAGAGGACGCCGGTTATCTGGCTCAGCTCGCAGCCGGGCCATGACCGTATTGACCCAACGAACCTGTCAATCCTGGAACACACCGTCGTCGAGTTCCTCAAGGCAGGACACAACACGATCGTGGCGATCGATGGACTGGAGTACCTCATCTCGAACAATGGCTCGGCCAAAGTGCTGCGAATGCTCTATGACCTGAGGGACGAAATACTCATGAACGAATCCCGGATGATAGTCACGTTTGACCCGAGCGTGCTCGATGAAAAGGAACTCGCTTTCTTCGAAAGGGACTTCAATGTCGTAAGGAATTTATAATAAGAAGGGCCGCGTCCGTGATTTGAACACGGGTCAAAGGATCCACAGTCCCACAGGATACCAGGCTACCCCAACGCGGCCATGCTGGAAGTTGTGGAACGCGTTTTAATTAATAAATGTTATGCGTCTCACTCATAAGGAAAAACGGCGTAGAGGACCGCGAATTTTGCCTTGGATTCTTCATCGTGCTTGTCCGAAAGCTCCTTCAATTTACTGTCGAGTTAGATGATGAGATGGTCCGTCTCTTTGTACGACCTCTCATTGTTGGGGAGGACCACGTAGTTCACGCCGAAAGGGTAGCGCGGCCTCTCCCCACCTTCACGAAATAGGACTCCCTCTTCTCGTCCAAGGCTGTGATGCCGTGGTTCATTATGCCCTTGATCGCACCCATGGCGATAACAATTGTAGGATACGGTGAAAAATAATACAGAAAAAGAAGTCGGTCGCAGTGCCATGCACGAACCAGACGCTCTCTTCAATTTAAATGGCTCCTAGATAAACACATGTCAAGGGCCACGTTACTCCAAACCTTTACCGTTCCGGGTTCATTCTTCCATTATTATACTAAATAGGGAACGATTTGCTGATGGTCATCAGACCCTAAGGGTGTACGTAGCACTGATAGGTGGTCCCAAACTTATTCCAATTCTGGTTCCCTTCCAAAAGGATGGCCTTCAAATTCTGAACGATCACTGTCTGGCTCTAAAGAATGGCCCTTTAGTAGCCGAAACGACACAAAAGCGGAGTTCTGTCTCCCCGGTATCAGTTCTTTTAATAATTTCCTGTCATTGACACTAACTCTCGGCCACACCCGTGGCCATAATGATTCGAAGGTAATACAAATGGTGGTCAAGAAGCGCGACGTCATCTCTATGCTGGACCTCAAGGACGATTTGGAGGATGTCCTGGGATTGGCAGCGGAATTGAAGAAAGGCAAGTATCGCAACGCCGAACCCCTTAAGGGCAAAACCATGGCGATGATCTTCGAGAAGGCGAGCACGCGAACCAGGGTCTCGTTTGAAGTTGGAATGACCCAGCTAGGGGGGCATGCCATATTCCTAAGCCCCAAGGACATGCAGATCGGCCGGGGGGAGACGGTGGCGGACACCGCCAAGGTCCTGAGCCGATACGTCGACGTTATCATGTATAGGGCGTTCAAGCATGACATCATGATGGAGCTGGCTCAGAACTCCTCAGTTCCGGTGATCAATGCATTGGACGATCTCGAGCATCCATGCCAGATATCCGCCGACCTTTTGACCATCAAGGAACACAAAGGGAAGCTGGAGGGTCTGAAGCTTTCCTACATGGGCGATGGGAACAACGTCTGCAACTCGCTCATGCTCGGCGCCGCGATGACCGGCATGGATTTCGTCGCCGGTTGTCCCAAGGGCTACCATCCGAACGCCGATCTCACAATGAAAGCAAAGGACATTGCCAGGAAGAACCAGTGCACCGTCTCCATCGTAGAGGATCCTAAGGCCGCTGCCAAGGACGCCGATGTTCTGTACACCGATGTCTGGGTATCCATGGGCGAAGAGGATGAGGCGGCCCAGAGAGAACGCGTGTTCAAACCTTATCAGATCAACACCGAACTGGTCTCGCTCTCCAAGGACGACTCGATCGTCCTCCATTGCATGCCGGCCCACCGCGGTATGGAGATCAGCGCTGAGGTGTTCGATGGCGAAAGAAGTGTCGTCTTCGACGAGGCGGAGAACCGCTTGCACGCCCAAAAGGCGATTGTCCTGATCCTGATCGGTCAGCTCAACTGAGCAGAGACGATGCGCTCGATCTCTGCCAGGAAGTCCGCTTCTTTACCCGGTGGTATGGTCGCCCCGGCCGCGATGTTGTGCCCGCCGCCGGTGCCCCCCACCGACTCGGATGCCAGTCGCATCGCCGAGGAAAGGTCCAATCCTCTCTCCACAAGTTCCTTCGTCCCCCGGGCTGAGGCCTTGGTCATCTCGATGTTGTTGTCGTCCACGCTCACCGCGAAAGCGAGCAACGGACGATCGTTAGGGATGTCCCCTGAACCGAGCAACATCCCGGCTACGATCCCCACCACCGTGTCCTCCACCGGCAGGCAGAACGAACCATCACCGTTCCTCAGGTATTGAACCGAACCGAGAATGACCCGGTCCTTGCCCTTGACCATCTCGATCGCCCCCTTCAGGTTGTCTCGGTGGTTCTGCAGGTTGCGCAGGGCGTTCTCCTTTTCCCTTTTCAGGTGCGGACCCTTTATGCAGACCTCCAGTCCGGTGGGCGCCTTCTCGTATCGGCCACACGAGTTGAGCAGCGTAGCGAATTCCTTGGCGTCGTGCATCACTGTCCTTGGTTCCTCTCGGATGAGGGAGTAAACCTCTCCCATCAACCGGGACGCTGCCTTACGGTCTGGGTTCATTCGGGCCAGCACCTCCTTGAGAGCCGCGGAGATGCTGTCTTTCTCGTCCGCTCTGAGGTCCACCCAGCATCTCCAACGGCCGTCCTCCTTGAGCGGTATGCCCAATCCGGTCAGGAATTCCAGGCACATGTCATAGTCATTGGTCAGCCCCGGCAGGTTCGGGTCCGAGGAGTATCTCAGGTAGTTGGCCAGTGGTCTGCTCTCTCGACCAAAGTAACGGACGTCATGCGACGCCCGCACGGTCCCGACGGTCTCCGCGTCCTCCAGGATCCTGCGGTTCAGTCCGATCAGGCGGCATTCCGAGGAGTCTTGGAAATCACCTACAGCGCCGACGATGGCCAACGATGCCAGGCTCTTGTTCCTTCCGTCCATGGCCCTGGCGATGGAATAGGCCGCTCCCGCTCCGCTCAGTTCCTTGGAGCCATCAAAACCGAACAGGTGCGGGTTCAGATGCCGGCTCTTGCCAGTATCGAAATCGAAAAGGTTGACCTGACCTTTCTTCTTTAATTGGGTAGAACAATCGGGGTCCACCTCGTGATGGTCAGCGATGCACAGTCCGGGATGCTCAAGCTTGGAAACGTATCCACTCCCAAGGTCCACCAGGAGGACGCCGTCCGCATCGATCTTGTTGATGCGCTTGATCTCGTTCTCATCGATCTTCTTGACAAAATTGTATTGCACGTCGATGCGTTGATCCTGCATCGCCTTATATGCGATGGATGTGGCAGTGATCCCGTCTGCGTCGATGTGGCCCACTACAGTGACCTTCTTGCAGCTGAGGAGGAAGTCGGCAATCTCCTTGGCCCGACCGTCGAATCCGACCAGGTCCTTATGCATTTCGTTCGTAGCTTGCATTGATGTCCCTCAGCAGGTTCTCTTTCATGATGTTGTAAACGATATCCGCCAGCGGTTCAAGGTTCTTGACATCCTCGGCATTGTATCTGGTCAGAAGGTTAAGCGCGTTCCTATTTCCTTTTCGGTTCCATAGGTGCCACAGGTAGACCGCCTGTTCACCGGTGACGTACTCAAGCTCCTGCGGCCTCAAGATCCCAATCTGACGTTCCACGGATTTCAGTCCTCCGTGGTAGCCTGCCTTCGGGCATACGTGGCGAAGATCGTAGTGGGGCACCCGCGGTACGCTGAATGGGAACTCGTGCTCGATCATCGGAAGATCGAATGAGCTGCCGTTAAAGGTGACCAGCATCTTCACCCCTTGGAGCGTTTCACGAATGGTCGTCGCGTCCAGATTCCGTCCCCGGACCAGGGTGGCCATCTTACCGTAATGGAGTATACCCACCATGGTCACCACATGCCCCGGCCCGATTCCATCCGATTCTATATCCAGGTATGCCGCGCCCTGCCTGAGTTCATCGAACAGGCGCCATTGTTCCGTCGAGGGCAACAATCCGCAGAAGTACTCGGTGCGTCCCTTGTTCAGGAACTCCTCGGCCTCGTTGAGTCGGGCGTCAAGGTCTGCCTTCCGCCTTTTCGAGAAGCCTGCGATGCCAGAGCAAGAAAGGAACTCACTCCAGTTCGTCGCCCCTTTGCTCCATATCCCCCTTTCGGTCGCCCTGCCAACGCTGGGTAGGAATACGAAGGAACGGCGTATCATCCTGTTGGCGGACGCGCTGCCTAATCAAATCGTTTTCGATTGGTTCTGCGAAAGTGTCTGTCCATATTTCGATCGGATCAATCTCTCCTAGGCTCAAAAGTTTCAAGTCATGATCGCTCGATTGTCAGGCAGATAATAGGAAGCTAACGATGTTCAACGTCCAGATATTTCCCGGTGCCATGATCACCAACGACCTATGTCTTTGGATGGAAGAGCGGGGCACGCTTGCCATTGCCGATCTCCACATAGGGTTGGAGGCAGCGATGGAGCAGACCGGGGTTCACATCCCCAGGATCCAATCCGCAAGCATGAAGGAGTCCTTGATAAGGATCCTGGACCGTTATGAGCCAGATACCATATTGATCCTAGGGGACCTTAAGCACGAGTTCTCTGGTAATCTGGACCAGGAATGGAAGGATGTCCGGGACATCCTGTCGATGCTGCGGGACAGTGCCACGGTCAAGGTGGCGAAGGGGAACCATGACAACTTCCTCGAGAACATCTCGCAGGGGCTTGGAATCGAAGTGGCGGACAGTTTTGAGGTCGACGGGATATCCTTCATGCACGGTCATGCGCCGAGTGCGCACCGGCCGCTGGTAATCGGGCACGAGCATCCATCGGTGCGCATCTTCGACCGTGTGGGTGCCTACCTCAAGCTCCCAAGCTTCCTTCATTTCGAGCACGAGGGGATCCTCGTCCTTCCGGCCTTCTCGCCGTTGGCGTCGGGGACCGATTTCACCAACCTGGGCAGAGCCGATACAATGTCCCCCGTACTCGAGGATGCGGACATCGAGGACGCCAAGGTATATGCCTGCACCGAAATCGGATTGCTGGCATTGGGGACTATCAGGGATTTGGGCCAGATAAGGACATACTGATGCTCTTACTCATTTTACGGCGACGATCAGCGATATCACGAAAAGGACGATGAGTATGATCATCGCCGTAATCAGCAACGCGAGGATAGCGTCGCCTTTCTTCCTGGATCGCCTAATCTCAGTGTCTGTCCTTCTCTCCAATGGCCGACTCCCCTGGCTCCAAATGAGTTCCGGGTATTTATTGGGCTCGGAGGATTTCTATTAACAGGAATCGCTCGTGGAGGTTGCCCTGACCTCCCAGGCCAGGGGTACACTCAGTACCGTTCTGATGCCTACCACAACGGCAAGCACGACCAAGTCATTGAACGATGGTGCCACGAACGATGTCAGGATATCCCCGGCGATGAAGAAGTCCAGGCCCAGGACGATCAGATGGGTGACCTTTCATTCGCCCCGAGTAGTTCATATTTTTCTTCTTGATGGCCCGATACCCGAGTTTGCCGGCGGCCTGGAAGCCACCGATAGAAACGATCACGACACCTATGGCGCTGAATATCAGCGTAAGGGCCTGAGTGAGATCAGTTAGTGGTGTAAACCTGATCGCCGTGCTCGCATCTATGCGTGTCCGTTCCCTTCAGAAAGCGCGGAGACCGTTGTCGTTTCGATCTCATCTTTGACCTCCTGTTCACCCGGTCTCTTCTTCAGCATGACCTTCTGACTGGGAGGAAGCTGTACTACACGGTACTCGAACGGCTTCAGGGCCAGGTCGTAGACGTGCACTTCCCTAAGAAAGACAGCTTCCGAGTACTTCGGTTCCATGGAGATCGTGTTGGTCGGGCAAACGTCCACGCAGGTGCGGCATGCGATGCAACGGGCACGCGCGATCATCTGGGTTTTGTGTTCCTTGTCGGTGGTTATGGCCAACGTGGGGCAGTTCTTCTCGCATAGGCGGCACCAGATGCACTTCTGCATTTCCCAAACAACACGGCCCCGGTTGGTGTCCGGGATGTCCGGCTTCTCGAACGGATAGAGGACAGTGACTGGACGGGAAAACAGGTTTTTCAGAGTGCTCTTCAACATCGACATCAAGCATCACCTGTCACAGCAGCAAATGCACGGGTCCACCGAGACGGCTATCGGAGCCACGTCCGCAAGCTGTGCGCCGCCGATCATTGCGGCGATGGCCGGGATGTTCACGAATGCAGGGGTCCTGAGCTTGATCCGGTCAAGCTTCACTTCCCCTCCGGCCTTGACGTAATAGTATAGCTCGCCCCTCGGGGCCTCCACCCTGCCGACACCTTCTGCCATAGGGTATCCCTTGACCGGGTTCAGGAACGGCTCGTCCCGGATCAGGTTCAGCGCTTGTCGTATGAGGTCGACCGACTGGATCACCTCATCCATACGCACCATGTTACGGGCATATACGTCCCCCTCCTCGTAATAGACCGGCTGGAACTTGATACCGTCAACCCCATATCCAGCAAATCCGGTCAGGCGGACGTCGTGCGGCAACCCGCTCCCGCGGCCAACTGGACCGACCACGCAATAGCTCTCGGCGTCGGATCTTTTCAGTACGCCTATACCTATCGTCCTCTTCCGGAACGTGCCGTCCGTTCGGATTACCTTCTGCAGTTCCAGGAACTTCGGCTCCATGACGTCCATGGTCTTCTCGATGTCCTTCAATTGCTCGTAGGTAACATCCTTCCTCAATCCCCCGATCGCGTTCATGCTATAGTGTACCCTGTTCCCAGAAACCCGGTTCACCAGCATCATTATCTCCTCCCTTTCCCGGAAGAACTGCATGAACAGGTTCTCATAGCCCAGCGTCTCGGCTGTGTGTCCCAGCGCCAGGAGGTGAGAGGTCAACCTTTGGCACTCCATCATGATGGTGCGGACCAGATTGGCTCGGTCGCTCACCTTCACGTTGAAGGCGTTCTCCAATGCCTGGACATATGCCGATGAATGGTGGTAGGAACAGATGCCGCACACACGTTCACAAAGGAAGACGGTCCGCTTGTAATCCTGGGCCATTGCGTATTCCATACCGCGATGGTTGTAGCCTATGTTGATGGTCGCGCCGACCACCTTTTCCTCTTCCAAGGAAAGCTTGAGGTTCATGGGCTCCAGGAAGCTGGAATGCTGCGGCCCGAACGGTATCACGCTGACACGGGTCACGGTTTCACCTCCGGCAAACTCTCTGTTACCTGCACCGGTATTGGCGCCGGCGGCGATGGTTTTGCCTCCATTGGCTTAAGTGGTTTCCTCAGCGGCGTGACGATACCCTTCTCAGGAGTGAGGAGCACGCCGCCCTCGATTCCTTTGAAGTGGAGTCCCATCATATCCACGATCTCGCGTTCCATGTTGACCGCTCCAGCATAATATGGGGAAAGACTGTCGAGTTCGTCATCGGCCTTTACCGTGTAACGAACCTCAGTGTACTGGTTGTTGTAATGGAATGCGTAGATCAGCTCAAACGTCCCGTCGGCGTTGTCATTGGCGATGATGGTGATCAGCCTCGGCTTGGGGAACTTGAGCGCCATGCGATCGACTTTGGACTTGATGTCGTTCAACGGCTTCGGTTCCTTGTTCTTCAGATCGTCAGTCATGGTTTCTCCTCCGGGAAGGGACCTGTCCCTTTCGGTGTCTCTTCCTTCTTTTCTTCTCTTGCGCCATCGTCACTTTGTGCCACCATCTTCTCCTTCCACTTGGAGATCGCAAGCACCACTCCATCAATGATCGCTTCGGGACGGCAGGCGCATCCTGGGACGTAGACGTCGACTGGTATCACTCTATCGATGCCCCCCTCGACGTTGTAACAGTCGAAGAACGGCACTCCGTTGGAAGCACAGTTCCCACATGCCACAACCACTTTCGGTCCGGGTGTCTGGTTATATAGAGTCATCAGTCGGTCCTCAGACTTCTTGGTGACCGGGCCGGTTAGCAGCAATATGTCCGCATGCTTGGGGTTGGCTTTGTTGACCATGCCGAAGCGTTCCACGTCATATTTCGGTGTCAGTAGGGCCCAGACCTCGAGATCGCATCCGTTGCAGCTGCCTGTATCGAAGTGCAATATCCATGGTGATCTCATTCGCATGCTCTCCCTTAGGGCCATGTAAGCACCCCCTTGTCCGCAAGGAACAGGATAAGCATGTTCGCCACCGTCAAGGTCATCCCGAACGCCAAAGTGAACCGCACCATTCTCATCCTAGTGAGCCTTGCGGTTACATTATCGATTATAAGTGCTGTCAGGAAGAAGGCAAGCACAATCACTGCCTTGCCTACGATGGAAATATAGATGTTAGGATCTTGGAAGAACAAAGTCATTATTCCGAAAACGGTCCCGAGTTCAAACCAACGGGCGATCTCAGTGTATGCCAGATACCTGCCGGAATATTCCACGTACGGTCCGGAGATGATCTCGGTGTGCGCCACAGCAATATCGTAGGGAGATTTTTCCATCTTGATCAGGAGAACTGGCAGCAGTGCCAACAGCGTCAGGGGCAGAACGACCATCAGGTCCTGACCGATGCCATTGGAAAGGAACGTCCCCTCTCTGAACCCGATGGCAAAGATCGCCAGGAACAGTACTGGTTCGTATGCTAGTATCTGAAGGAGTTCCCTTTGCGCGCCAAAGTAAGAGAAGGGCGAGCGGGCGCTGAATGCCCCAAGCACCAAGGAGAAAGATCCCGCTCCAGAGATGAAGAAGACTATCAGAAGATCGCCTCCTGTTACCAGCAGCACGAATGCCGATGCTTGTAGTAACATAGCCGCCACGCCGAAGACCGCCTGGCTGTTGTTCATAACACGTCGTTCCTTGCCGAACAGCTTGAACAGGTCATAGAATGGCTGCAATATCGGTGGCCCGACCCGATTCTGCATTCGGGCGGTCAGCTTCCGGTCCAGTCCCATCAACAAACCTATCGCGAAAGGGGAAAGGACCAACAGCACCAACATCACTATCGCGTCTTCCGCTGTGATCATCTCAGCATCTCCAGGGCGAGCGGCAGGGTCAGCAACCCAATGAGCAGCAGGACTGCCACCACATTGGTCCCTACGGTCATCCTCCTTTCCAGTTTCTCGTCAGCGTAGTACATGCCGCCTAGCTCGAATTCCGGGTCCTCACCCCCGGCATATGCCTGGGTGAGCTCCTTCCTGTTCGGTCTCAGCACAAAACCGAGCCCGAGGAACATCAATCCCACCACGATCAGGACCAGGACGATCGGGAAAGCACCTAACCCAGTGGTCAAGGATACAGTTTCACCGCCAATGGGAGTGGCATAGTATTGGCCGACGAACGGATCGACAAGATACTTTGTCACCAGGTTGATGCCGAAGGACATCACGATTCCAGCGATCAGCAATGATCCGAGCGTTAGGCGATAAAGCCAAGGCACTTTTTCACGCAATACTTTGGGACGTTCGGTCCTCGGTCCAGTGGCGAATATCCTTCCTAACCATTTGCCGTAATAGACGATGGACGCGGCGAACCCCACAGCGAGAATTATGCCGATCAATGGGAACGATATGCTCGACTCGGAGACCATCCATTTCCCTGCGAACATACCGAACGGCGGAAGCAGGATCATGAAGACACCGATGAATATGGAAACAGAAACGAATGGCATGCGATCACGCAGGTATGCCATATTCTCGATGTCCTCGGAACCCGTCTCATCCTTAACCACGCCAACGGACATGAACAGAAGTGCTTTCGAGATCGAATGGAACAGCAATAGGATTACCGCTGCGGTGATCGACAATGGCGTGTTCAGACCGACACAGACGATGATAAGGCCAAGGTTGCCTATCGTGGAGTAGGCCAATACACGCTTGGAATTGCTCTGGGTAATAGCCAAGAGGGAGGTCGCCAGGAACGAGGTGGCACCGACGATCCCTACGGTCCAAACGATGATGTCCTGCCCCACGAGGTGCGGTGAAAGGCGCAATAGAAAGTACACGCCCAGGTTCACCATGGTCGCTGAATGGAGCAGTGCTGACACCGGGGTTGGGGCGACCATCGCACCAAGCAACCACTTCTGGAACGGTATTTGCGCGGACTTGGTGAATGCCGCCACGGCCATAAGGGCGAAAGGCAATAACTGCAGCCCTATCACACCGGTGCCGACTGGAAGGGAAGATATGGTGAGAGTGTTGAAGTAATAATAGGACAAGATTATCGATGCTAGAAGGAGCAAGCCTCCTCCCAATGTTATCTCGGCCGCGACCCGCGCCGATCTCTTGGCCTCATCGGTTTTCGTGTGCCTAATGAGTAGATAGGATGTCAGCGTGGTCACTTCCCAGAAGAAGAAGAGCCATAGAAGGTCATTGCAGAAAACAGCCCCATTCATGGCCCCAACAAAGATGAACATGACCGCGAAGAACCGTGGCTGGTTCCTGTCATTCTTCATATAACGTACAGCATACAAGATAATGACCGAACCAACCAGCGAAGTGATCAACATCATAACGATGCTCAGGTAATCGGCGAACATGACAGGATCTGCGGTCGTGTTCGTAATCATTGATTGGAATATGACCATCGGTATGATCTGCAGAATGGCGAAGGCCGTGATCCATTTGCTCCTATCTCGGACCCCAACATAGATGAAATAGGCCATGAGCACGAGATCGAGCGCTAGGATCACCCACTCCATGGGGAAGACCTCACTGGCTTTGACAGAGATAGAAGTAATATTGTTTACGGACATGTATCCCAATAAGCCGAGTCCCAGCAGAATCGTGGAAGCCGTGATTCCCGAGACGGCGATCCATGGCGAAGTGCCGCGTTTCATGGTCAGACACAAAAGTCCGCCCAAGGTCGGGACCACGATCAGAAGAAGGAGATATAATGTAGTGACTTGCATGTCAACCGGAATCAACATTCTAATCCCTCCCTTATTATATTTGCCATCCAGAAGCAATTATTAGAATGGCCAGACTTCTAGATTCAGCATCTAGGCATGTCGGAAATCTAATTAGAGACCCATGCGTTGTGGGATGTGGGGAAAAATCATGGCGGAATGTATCGTATGTGGTTCAATCCTGAAGAAGAACCAGAAGAAATGTCCTAATTGCGGCGCATCGCAGGACGAGGATGACGATTATTGAGCTTGAACAATGGTTCAAGATATCGGTCGGAGACTGCGAATTCCTCTCGTGCAAGGTAGTAGACGACCCAGAAAGGACATTCATAAAGAAAGGCATGCCGTAATATATCTCTGTGACCTTCTGTAAGATCGATTTATTAACGCACGGTGGATACGGCTCCCTGTGGCGTGAGTCCCCATAGATTCAGAAAAGTACGATGTCTGGCTAAAATTAACGATTGTATCGAAAGAATTGTGGATGGTACATCCATCCATAAAAGGCTTTATTAGAATCAACTGGCATGCGATGATTAAATTCTTTCATTATTTGGGAGGATAGTGCATGAGTGAGACACTGCAAAACTTAGTTGATGTTGTTGTCAAGGGAAAGATAAAAGAGGCCAAACCATTGGCCGAGAAAGCCCTTGCTGAAGGAATAACCGCAAAGACAATAATCTTTGATGGATTGAACAAGGCGATGGAGATCGTTGGTCAGAAGTATGAGAAGAAGGAGTACTTCCTGCCCCAGGTCTTGCTGTCTGCCCAGACTCTCTACCAAGCTCTTGACGTAGCCTTGCCGAAGCTCGACAAGACCTCCGCAGGAGCTCAGGGGAAAGTTGTCATGTGCGTCGTTGAAGGAGATGTCCACGACATTGGCAAGAACATCGTTAAGGCGATGCTCACTGGTGCTGGTCTCACGATCTTCGACCTTGGAAGGGATATACCGATCAAGAATATCATTGAGAAGGCCAAGGCTGAGAACGCTAACATCATCGCAACCTCAACCCTCATGACGCCGACGCTCGCCGGAATGAAGGAGATAGAGAGGATTATGAAGGAAGGCAACATGAAGCCAAAGGTAAAGTCCATTATCGGCGGTGGTGCCACCTCCAGGGAATTTGCCAACCAGATCGGATGTGACGGTTGGGCGTACGACGCTAACGAAGCCGTCAAGGTCGTAGCAGAACTTCTGAAGCATTAAACGCTTCATTCTTTCCAATTCTTTCCATTTCCCTTTTTTTATTATTGATCACCCTCAACATTCACATTTCGTTCGAGAAATTTATTAGTCCAAATGAAGTATGAGATCAACCCTCCGATTGAAGCTGATAACCCGATGATCAGATTATCTTCGACAACGCTCTCGCCGGATAATGGGTTATACGATGACAATACTGCGTAAATGATGGACATGATTCCCGTTATTACCAGAAGCAACGCCAGGGTTATTTCTGTTCTCGGAACGAATCTGAGCAGTGAAGATAGTCTGTTTAGCTTATCTCTGAAAACAAACAACAATGCCCCCAGGAATGATACCCCAAATATCCATTCATATACGCTTCCGATTTCCTTCATAAACGATTCACCGATATAATTGGGGAAATGGTGAACGCCGAAATCTCCAAGCAAAGGATAGAAAAGAGTGACGGGCAGCTCCCACATAGAATCCAAGATGAGATGGGAAAGGACCCCTGCGGCTAGACCCATCATGATCCACGAACCTTTCTTCTGCTGGTATGCGATCCCCACAATCAAGATGGCAATAAAGAAAAGGCCACTGTGGGCGTAGATCCTTCCATAGTCTATAGAACCATTCAGAATGACGTGTCCCAGTGGTTTGTCGATCAGGTCAGGGAGTATGCTTCCTATTGCTGTCAAGATGACCACTCTACGGTCCTTGAGGATCCGGAAGGCTAGAAGTCCGATGATCACACCGATGAAAAGATGACACATCAGCAACATTGCCAGGAGAATCTCTGGAGAGCTATAAAAGAAGATTTGAACGACATTGACCGGAGACATATGTCGTCAGATATCAAATTCATACTAGAATTGGATGGAATCTCGTGTCAGAATTGATGTTTCAACGGTCAGAGAACGTCCTAGTTCTTATCGTGCATTCTCAATGTTGATTGAGGGCATTTTTCCATCGGAATAGTCAAGCTCACTCATGTACACGGCATTTAGGGCTTTGACATCTTCACAAGAGCATTATGTTATTGGTCGGCCACCTTGATGATCGAGGAAATCGGAATGTCGGCGAAGTCCATAGAGTTCATGAACGTCCAGCATATCTTGCGATATCAAGGTCTTCATGTAAGCGTTATGCTTTGAGGGTATTCCCGAGATATTCTTTACCAATCATAATGGTAGTGATGCTCATTGTGTTGCCACCCTGCCACATTCTTGATATGATCTGGTGCAAGGCTTAGAAATCTTATTGATCTTCCTTGTGCTTTTTATCCCTTATTCCAATGGAGCGCATCCCTCAATGGCATCAAATAGCAAACGGACCCTAGGGCTCGGGATCGACACGGGTGGAACTTTCACAGATGCAGTGATCATCGATATGAAAACGATGGAAGTATTGAAGAAGGCGAAGTCCCCGACCACTTATCAGGACCTCTCGATCGGTCTTCTCGGCGCGGTCGATGGGGTGATCACTTCCGGCAATTTCACGGTCGACGAGATCAAGATCGTGGGTCTCTCCACCACGTTGGCCACCAACTCGATACCGACCGGAAAGGGAGGCCAGGTGGGGTTGATCTGCATCGGCTGGGCACCGGACCGTGAATGGGACCTGGGGACCAAGGTCATCGAGAGCGTGGAAGGAGGGCATACCGTCCGTGGGTACGAGAACCACCCGTTGGATGTCGCAGCACTCGACCGGGCGATTTCATCGATGACTAAGAAGAGGAAGATGCGATCGCCATCTCCAGCATCTTCAGTGTGTACAACCCCGATCATGAGGAACGCGCCCGAAAAGCGATAATGGAGAAGGCCAACATGCTCACGGTCACCGGTCACGACTTGACCACTGAGTTGGGCATTAAGGAAAGGACCATCACGGCTCTCCTGAATGCAAAATTGATACCCATCATCGGGGACTTCCTGAGCAGCGTCGAGCATTCTATGGAGAAGAGAGGGATCAAGGGTCAGATAATGGTGTACAAGGGAGACGGCTCCCTCATGAACATTGCCGTGGCCAGAGGCAGACCGGTGGATACTATCCTGTCCGGGCCGGCGGCGAGCTTGATGGGAGGAAGACTCCTATCCAAGCTGGATAACTGCATAGTGCTCGATATAGGCGGGACCTCCACGGACATAGCATATTTAGATAGGGGATTTCCACGAATCAATCGTGAAGGCGCATCGGTCGGCAACTGGAGGACCAGGGTGCGAGCCATCGATATCTGGACCAGCGGCCTTGGTGGGGACTCGGACATGCAGGTGGACCGTTTCGGTCACCTCGAGATAGGGCCAGAACGTGTCATGCCACTTGCTTTGGCGTCCAATTTGAACCCGGCGGTGCTGGACAAGCTCCGCTTGACCAGGCAGACGACGTATTATATGATTTATGAGAGGGATGTCGCCAAGCTCAGTCACGAGGACCTAGTCGTTTACAATTTCATCAGGGAGAACAAGGTTTGCACCTTGAACGAAGCAAACGAAGGCCTGCCCGAATTGACCTTCGTCACCGAGAACATCCGTTCCCTTAAGGCCAAGGGTTTCATCGTTCAGACCGGACTCACTCCGACAGATGTCCTGCACGTGAAAGGCACATACACACCGGGCGACATCATGGCGGCACGAGAAGGGGTGGAGATATTCTCCAACCAAGCGGGTATGACGGTGGACCAGTTCATCGAAAACTTCATGGACACGATGGTCACCAAGATAGGAGGAGAGGTGATCAAGAAGATCATCTCGGACGAGGCGGGCGACATAATTCCATCCCGCGCCTTGGATTACCTGATCAAGGCGATGCTGGGCGCAGCGGGTTTCAGGACCATGTCCATCCAGGCATCGTTGGACAGGCCGATCGTAGGAATCGGGGCGCCGGCACATGTATTTGTTCCGGAGTTGGAGAAACGGATGCACGTCAAGGTCATCATTCCACCGAACCATGACGTTGGTAATGCTGTCGGAGCGGTCTGCAGCAAGGTCTCGGAGACGATCGCCGTGCAGGTCTATCCAAGGGACTACAAGTTCTGGGTATTCTCATCGTTCGCTGATCCGCTCGATTTTCACCATCGGGAAGAGGCGATTGAGAAGGCTAAAGAGATCTCTGCCGAGTACGTCAAGGGCAGGGCGCTGGCCGCCGGAGCCAAGAACGTGGAGGTCATGGTCGACGTGGACGAAAAGAGGTTCGCCCCGGGGTCGACGACGGCCACTCCTACATCAAACTGGACAGTAGTTCGGGCCAGGGCGACAGGTGACCCTCTTTAAGGTCGGAGAAACATTGAAGTAATATAATCAAGATAATCCGACCGTAATATCTTTATGGTGTTAATGGAGGGAATTTCGTGGCAAGCAAAATGACTCCGAGGGAGCGCGTTCTCGCCGCTCTGGATATGAAGGAAGTTGACAGGCCTCCAGTTGTATGCTTCACGCAGAGCGCAACTGTTGATGTGATGGACGCGGTCAAGATCTATTGGCCTGATGCCCATGCCGACGCCCACAAGATGGCCGATCTGGCCATCGGTGTCCCGAAGGTCTTAGGTCTCGAGTCTGTAAGGCTCCCGTACTGCCTCACCGTAGAGGCTGAGATCATGGGATGCACTGTGGACCTGGGTAAGCAGGACAGGACCCCGATGGTCAAGAAGCACGCATTCGAGTCCGACGCAGCTGTCGCGGTCCCGAAGAACGTGACCGGAATGGGCAGAATGAAGACGGTCATCGAAGCGACGAAGATCGCCAAGCAGAAGGCTGGCAAGGAATATCCGATCGTCGTTGGCACTACCGGACCGGTCACCATTGCAGGACACCTGGTCGGAACCGAGAACCTGCTTCTCTGGATGATCACCGACCCGGACGCTGTCAAGAAGTTCGTTGACGTTGCGGCCAAGCTCGAGAAGGAATATGTCACTGCGCTGGCCAAGGCCGGAGCCGATGTCATCGTCATGAGCGACCCCTCGTCCTCCACTGACATGCTGTCGGGAGAACTGTTCGATCAGTACAGCAAGCCTTCGATCATGGAAGCGTTCTCTGATATCGGAAAGGCAAAGTCGGTTCTGCACATATGCGGCAACACCACAACCTTGCTCGACAACATGATCGCAACCGGAGCCAATGGACTGTCCGTCGAAGAGAAGGTCACACCCGAAGACGCCGTAAGATTAGTGGGCGGAAGAGCCGCTCTGGTCGGAAACATCGGAGTCGTCAGGCCTCTACTTCAGGGAACCCCGCAGGAGTGCTACGAGCACACCAAAAGGGTCAAGGAAGCTGGATTCAACCTCATCGCACCAGGATGCGGACTCGCGGCGCGCGTGCCAAAGGTCAACATCGAAGCGATGGTCAAAGCAGCCAAGGAGTGAACTTCTTAAGGGGGAGAGATCCCCCTATCGATTATATTTTTTTTATTGATTATTAAATTAGTGGGAATGATTTAAGGTATCCTGGCGCCTCCGAACCTGATCACGGAATCCTTCAGGGCCTTGATGTTCTCTTTAGGGGTCTTATAAGGCAGCTCGCATCCCGGAGCAATCACGATTCCAGGGACGTTGCCCCATTGAACGAGCGTTCTCTCCACCGCTTCGGATATCTCCTCAGGCGTATGCCGGAAAAGAAGTTCCTGATGATCGATACCAGCGAATAGGCAGGTCCGGCCCTTTACCGCCTTCATTAGCACTTCCGATTCAACGTTCTTAAGGTGGAGGTGTAACGCGTCCGGTAAGAGTTCCATTTGCGACTGCCATAACGGCATCGAAGAGTCATTGTGCAGTATCGTCTTTAGACCGAGACGATGATACGTCTCCATTAGCGAACCGAGGTAGGGTCGATCGTGCTGTTCGTACATCTCCTTGCTGACCATCTCCATCCCGGCGGAGCTGGAGTCAATGAAGACCGAGCCTACTCCGGTCTTCTGGATATCCTCGCCATAAGCCCTCAAGGAATCGGTGACAGTGCTAAGAGCCTTGTCTATCGGCCCTGGCTCTGAGAGCATGGCCATTAGAACGACCTCCATACCGAAGGTCTCATACACTGCAAGCATAGGCGAGTTCGTACAGCCGACCACAGCGACCTCGTCGCCGACCTTTTCGATCATCAGACCGGCCGCCTTGATTGGAACGGACCAGAACTTGTCCTTCATAGGGTCAACGACCTCCATTTTGTCAGCGTCCATAAGCGGCCGGTACTTCATGGCCCGAGGGTAGAAATCCCTCTCCGGGAACCTCCATTCCATGCCATGGGCCTGAGCCTCGATAAGCAGGTCGCCCCAACCGGCCATGACCGTGTCATAGCCATAGAGGTTGTAAGCTCCTAGCGCCAACTTGGCGAAGGTCTCCGGGTCATGAAAACCATCATACATCCTCAGTCCTGTGGATTCCAATATCCATTTTGCCGCTCCAAGATGCTGATAGAATACCGGGACCCGGTCGGCCGGGAGAAGTTCCAGGGCTGTATAGAACCGTTGTTTGGGGCTCATAAAATACACAACACAATGCCGCTCATAAAAGGTTATTTAACGTCAACCGTTGAACGATTGTTGATGAGTCCAGATGTTCTAAGGGACGAAAATTGACTAGAGAGTTGATAAATAGACAATACACAATCTCGGGTCGCATGGCATACGGTGTTGCTCTCGACCTAGGGACCAGCGGTTACCGTTCACATCTGGTTGATTTATCAAAAAAAGGGAAGATCGTCTCCACGTCCATCACCATGAGGCACCCACTACCTGGCGCCAATATCATGGACCATCTTCATTTCTGGATGGAGAACGGGAACGCGGTCGGTCACAGCATCATCGCGGAAACGGTGGACCACCTAATCGAACTGCATGGGGCAAAACCAAGCGAGATCGAGAGGTTAGCGGTCTGTGGCAATCCGGCTCAGCTTTCCATGTTCGAGAACATTGAGATTCGTGACCTGGCCTTCGCCGGGCAATCTCTTCTCAATCGGCTCAATATCAAAGTTCCGCAGAGACGGGCCCATACCATAAGGGCGGAGGAGCTCGGGCTCAAATCTGTGAGACTGACAGCGGAGGTCAGGATACCGCCTTCCATTAGGCACGAGATCGGGGCCGACGCGTTGGCCATGATCATAAAATCCAAGCTCCTGGACAAGAAGGAGACCTGCATGGTCACCGATTACGGGACTAATGCGGAGATGGGCCTTTACCACAATGGCGAACTGTATACTGGTTCTGCTGCGGCCGGTCCGGCCATGGAAGGGCAATCGATAAAGTTCGGTATGCTGGCTGCTCCCGAGGCGAATCTGATCTGGGAATCGGCCCGGACGGCATGTGGTACAATTACGTCTTGGATGAACACCTCCATCCGCGAAAGGCGGCCCTGGTAGGTCCACGTAACAACCACGTCCAGATCCTGGAGAACATCCCGGCAAGGGGAATTACTGGTACCGGAGTGGTCGCGGCGGTGGCCGTGGGTCTGGAAACAGGAGTCATTAAGCTGCCTAATATCGACACTTCGGACCATATGATCCATCTACTGAACGGCATATCCTTTGGTGAGCATGACCTGAAGGAGGCGGGTAAGGCGATGGGAGCGATCCGGGCCGGTCACAGGACGCTTATACACGACGTTGGTATTGACGATTCTGAGGTAAAGACGATGTACTTGGCAGGAGCATCCGGCACCTACGTCGATCCGATCAAGGCGCAGACCGTTGGACTAGTGCCCAGGGTGCTCGAGAAAACCGTCCAGGTGGGCAACACGTCCCTGATGATGGCCTATGACATATTGGTGGACGACAACGGACTGGACCACATGCAGGATGTGGCCAACTCGATCGCCTCCAAGCATATCATGTTCGCCACCAGTAAGGTGTTCGAGGACCACTACGTCAATGAGTTGGCGTACTGGGACGAGGGCATGCCATTCGACATGTTCAACAGAATGCTTCAGTCTGCTGGGTATAAACCGATGCCGGCCATCGTCCGGCCAAAGGAAACGCTACGCATGGTTAGCAGTGACATCCCGGTCATCGGGGACAGAGGACTTAAGACGTTGGAGGACGTCGGGGTCTATCTCATCGGGTCCTTCGAGGGCTGCATCGGTTGCAAGAAGTGTGAGCTTGAGTGTCCGGAACGGGCACTGAAGATACTCCCGATGGGGGACAAGAAGTTCAAGGTCAGGATAGCCACCGAGTTCTGCCTTGGAACGGCCTGCAAGCACTGTGAAACAGTATGTCCGAAAAACGTTTACCAGTTCAGTAAACTTGCAGTGGTAAAAAGAGGAGATGACCAGTAAGTGCGCATCATATCTGTCGTTGACAACATGTCGGGCACGTCTTTCAATTACTCCAAGCTAGTCAAGCGCTTGGATCGGCCAGACCGACATTTCCTTTCTGAGCATGGCCTTTCTATATTGGTCGAGACGGACGAGGGCAAGAGGGTCCTCGTGGACACGGGGGCCTCGCCCACAGTGTTCGAGCACAACCTTTCATTGCTGGGTTTCAAGCCCAGCGACATCGATGCCGTTTTCATTTCCCATGGTCACTATGACCACATGGGTGGTCTGGTCTCGATGATCGACGCGGGAGTACCGATCTATGGGGACCCGAAAATCTTCTCATCAAGACGTTTCGCGGTTGCCGTGGATGGGACCAAGAGGGACATCAGTGCCCCCAAGGAACTCATCGAAGCCCTACCCCGAGCCACATTGAAATTGTCATCAGCAAGTGTTGAAATCGTCCCTGGTGTAAAGACCTCTGGGACGATCGTGCGGGAATCAAAGTTCGAAGTGCAAGACCATTTCCTCAAGGAGGATGAGCCCGGCTGCCCGGTGAACGACGAGGTGTTCGAGGAGCAGGCGTTGTTCATCCAGACCAAGAAGGGAGTGGTCATTGTGTCCGGTTGCGGACACCCAGGCATAGTGAACGTGGTCACCCAGGCGAAGAAGACCATCGACAAGCGGATCTATATGGTCATTGGTGGGTTCCACTTGAGCTCGGCCAACAAGGACAGGATATTGAAAACCATGGATGGGCTGAAAGCGCTAGGTGTGGACCGCATTGCGCCCACGCATTGCACCGGGTTCGAGGCATTGAAAATGATGTCCGACCGTTTCGTCCTGTTCGACATGCTGCCTTCTGGCAGCGAGATCGATATCTGAAACGCATTTGACCTTCATGGAACGAGCCTTTTTATTCTCGTTCCGACCAACTTCCTATTGTGATGATAGTAGAAAAACCCGATGAACGTCAGTGGCAGGATCTCGTCAGCGCCTATGGGACCCCGATCTTCCTAGATCGAGTCTGGAACATGCCGGAGCGGACAGAGAACATAGAAGAACCAATGTGCTTTGGTGTGGTAATAATTCTCATTTTCAATCTTGCCGGTTCTTGTGCCCTCATAAGGAGAGCGAAGGCAGCTGACTGGTTCTTCCCAATGGGCAGAATCCATGCCGGAGAAGGAATAATCGATGCCGCGCGTCGAGAAGCGATGGAAGAGGTCGGCGTGGTGATTGAACCCCTTGGAGTGCCATTATGCCAAATGGTCACTTTAACGTTCAGTAACCTGACGTTACAGAGATGGCACATCGTGGTCGTGGCGGAAACTGCAGCAGTGTCCTTGACCCATTGGATCATGTAGAGATTGAAGAAGCGCGGTTGTTCGACGTTCTACCGCCGGTCAACGATACCGCCATAATGTCCTGGATGAAAGAACTTTACAGTGCAGGAACAAGATACATGCGTTCTCTGGACGCAATGGACGGGATCTGAACCGTTGGTCGGCGAACAATATATCATCTAGTACAGCCAATAATATCAGGCAAAATTCGGAGTATTTCAACTTAGGTTCGAGGTGAGCTGATGGCAGAAAAGAATAACCAACTGGAATGCGCGGAATGCGGAGATTCTGGTGTCGGCTTGGAGGCAGCAGGAAAGCTGTGGGTCAAGGACCGGTTCGTCGACGCTGTCGGCATCGACGGGATCATGGAAGAGGTTTTTAGGTTGCGTCTAAAGGACCGAAACCGGATTGCTGAAGAACTCATGGGCAGGTTCCTTGTCAACAACCAAATAAACAAGGCACTGGCCCGGGAGTATCGGATGGCCCTGATCGACGAGTATGAGCGAAGGTTATTGCCATATCTTTGAGATCATTCATCGATTCGATGGATTTATTGGGGTGCAGCGCTTCCTTATCATGATATAGATGACCTGGGCATCCGACCTTTTTGAAATCAACGAGAGCCTAGAATTCCTTGAACCATCATATGAGCAAATGCTCGAAGACCGGTTCACTGCCGAGGTGGGGCTGATAGAGGCATCAGAGAGCCGTTTGCTCATCGATGAGGAGGAATGGCCCCTTTCATTTGCGGTAAAGACACCGAATGGATGGAAGGCGACGAGCTTCCTTCTGCGAAAGCCCAAGGTGGAGATCGTGGAACGCTACGAGAAGATCGGCGGAGAGATATTCCAGACTGATAGGGCGGAATTTGCCGCGGCGATGCGGGAGCACTTTTCCGAGAGGTTGTTACAGCAGGTCGCTCCGGCGTGTGAGGATTTCTCACCCGAGCGTTGCGCTTACGTCCAAGAGCTGATATCAGAAGAGTGGGGGGAAAGGATCGGTCAGGGTTGCTTGGACGTGGCATGCGGTTCCGGTCTAGGGTCCGCAGCCCTGAGGCAGTTAGGTATAGTCCCTATTGCGTACGACAATGATCCCGGACTACTGGTTTTGGGAATGAGGGCAGGTCGCCTCATGCCTGAAGGGACAATGTGCATAGACGCGACACGGGCAAGCGCGTTCGCCCCGAAGGCGCCTCTAGGCCTCGTCCTCATGGCGGGATCGATAAACAGCTTCAATGAATATGTCTGGAAGCCCATAGTGACCGAGACGCTCAAATTGACATTGAAGACAATTGTTACCGTGGAGACCGAACAAGAAGCTATACGTGTAAAAGAGTGGTGCAAGGTTAACGGACATGGTGTCAAGTTATTCGAGAACAACCGAGACCCATTCTATGACCGGTGGGTGTGTTCGATATCTCAATGAACACGATCTGGCCTTACGGAATGCGCCCTCATATGAGATTTCAATCAGGATGCTGGAAAGGCACAATCGATTCTTAAGAGAATTAATGATTATTCATTTCCAATCGTTAACATAACATATGGACGATAATTTAGGTTAATCCTGATATAAATGTTAATAATTTGCTTTAGAATATTTCTATACGAATTACGACATTGTTAAATAAATCATGAATGTTTCTAATATTAAGAGGGTTAAGAATGAGCAATTACGCTGAACTTTCCAAAAAAATGGTAGAAATCCTCGGTCTGAAGACAGAACCCGTGGCGGTCACGTTGATCAAGAAAGGCCAACCGATACCGGAGGGATACACGGTCACCGAGACCCCACTTCGCCACTGTCAATCGATCATGAGGGCAAGGAAGGGAGAGATGATCGTGGTCCCCGCGGCGAAGCAGGCCTGTCCAGTTGGTGCTTCTGCCCTCGGAATGGCACCCTTGCCGGATAAGGTCAAGTCAGGCGAGTTCCACCACAACATGGGCATGTACGAATCGACAAACTCCGCGTCCAAGACCATAGCATCTAGGCCAGCACTGGAGACCGGGAGCATCATCGCCACAGCGGTCGCCCCGTTGAGTAAGGCCAAGATCGCCCCTGACGTCGTTGTAGTGGTCGGCATGCCAGAACAGATATTCTGGATAGCCCCGGCAGCCAACACGTTCCAGGAAGGTGGAAGGTTGACGGTGGAGATGGCAGCGGTCCAGGCCTCATGTGCAGATTCCACGGTCGTACCTTACATAACTGGTAATGTGAATCTCTCGCTCGGATGCTTTGGGTGTCGGAAGACCACGGACATCGCGCCCGAAGAAATGCTAGTAGGGATCCCTGGTGCGAAGCTGGAGAAGCTCGTTGCTGCGATCGAGAAATTAGGAGCTAATGCCATTCCAAAGTCTAGGGCAAAGGCATAAGGTCGTTAAGCGTGTGGGAGGATATTTCCCTCCTCCTTCTCTTTCTATTTTTTTTCGGACCGTCAATGATTTATATGTATAACGTTGCTTTGTGAAACAATGTAGCGAAATTCGGGCGAATATCGTTCGATTTTTGCAAAATAGGTGGGGGAATGGACGAAATTGACCTGAACATCCTAAAGATGTTGAAGGAAGATTCGAGGGTTAGTCTGGGAAAGATAGCTGAGAAGCTCAGTATCTCTAAGGCGACGGTCTCTCGTCGCATTACAAAGATGGAAGACGAAGACCTTATCTCGGGTTATACTCTGATCACCAACTCCACCAAGCTCGGGCTCATGCGCGCCATAATCGGCGTCGAGGTGGCCGGCTCTTCTCTTTCCGAGGTCATCGAGGAGCTCAAGAAGTTTGATGAGATCCAGAACATATACAAGGTATTCGGTGACCACAGCCTGTTATGCGAGGTCTACACCAAGAGTGTCGATTCCCTGTATGACCTTATCCAGAGCAGAATTCTTAAGGTGGCTAGCATCCAAAACGTTGAAGTTGACATCCTCATTGAGAAGATATCGTTAAACCCGGATGCTGAATTGGACATGTTGAGCAAGGTGTCAAACGTCATTTAGAAGGGAGTGCCAAAGCGTCTTGCATAATGGTTATTATGCCATAGTACATCAACCGGACATGAGCCGCAAGGTGAGTGGGGCCGGGATCGGCCCAGAGGGTTATAGGACAGAAAAACCTGAGAAGACCCTTTCCCGGATAGAGGCCCTCACCAAGAATGCTGGCATCAGTCGCATCGCCGACATCACCGGACTTGACCGTATCGGCATCCCAGTCTTTTCCACGATTCGTCCTTCAGCGGAGACTGGGGCGGTTTCCATATACAATGGTAAAGGATTGACCCCTACCCAGGCCAGGATATCGGCGATCATGGAAGGGATCGAGAGGTATAGTGCGGAATTGCATGGAGATGTGCTGGTTCGAGAAAGCATGCAGGAAATGCTCAGCTCCGACCGAAAGGCGGTCGATCCCAGGGAACTCATCCTACCGATCTACACATCGATGCGCTTGAAGGACATGCCAATCGCCTGGGTAAAGGGAAACGAGATTGATGGTCATGAAGACATCATGGTGCCAGCGAGTGCTGTGTTCCATCCCTATAGTTCGACGGCCGACCTGCCATTGTTCCGTAGCAATACCAACGGGCTGGCGTCGGGCAACACGATCCAAGAGGCAACGCTCCATGGCCTGTGCGAGGTAGTGGAGAGGGATGCCTGGTCACTGTCCGAGGTGAAGCGTAAGGTGGTCTCTGACATCGCAGTCGGACAGGAAGGGGTGCTCAAGCAGTTATTGGAGAAGTTTACCTCGAAAGGAATCGAGGTGCATCTGAAGAATCTCACCAGCGACATCGGCATGCCGGTGATTGCAGCCGCCGCGGATGATATTCAGTTGCAGGACGCGGGCCTGCTCACGCTCGGTATCGGGGCTCATCCATCGCCGCAGGTCGCAGCTTTGAAGGCGTTAACTGAAGTGGCCCAGAGCAGACTGACCCAGATTCACGGGGCCAGGGAGGACGCGGTCATGGCAGACGGCAATCGCAAGCTCGGATATGAACGCGTCAAGCACATGAACCAACTTTGGTTCGGAAAGGCCACAGAGTGCAAAGACATAACAGAAATAAAGAACACAGATAAAGGCGACCTGGATAACAACATTGCAGAGATAATAGATTGCATCCATCAGATCGGACTACAAGATGCGATCATCGTCGATCTGACCAGAAAGGAGATCGGCATTCCTGTGGTCAGGGTCATCGTTCCAGGTCTTGAGGTCTTCTCTATCGATTCGGACCGTGTGGGACGAAGATTAATGGAAGCGGAACGGGGGGTAAGGGGACGAAACCGGTAATCTACATTGGAATGAGCCTTCCGTTGTCTGAGGCCAGGAAGATTCTGGATGCGGATTATCACCCGCCGATCAAAAGAGGGGACCTGCCCCGTCTCAGTGAACAGGTCCGTCACGTCGGTATCGTTGACGGCGTCTTCATGAACGACTGTTCCGTCGGGCACAGGGAAATAATCGCTCTTCTCAAACGCGGGGTTGTTGTAGTCGGCGGAGGTAGCATGGGTGCATTGAGGGCATCAGAGCTAAGCGATCTGGGGATGATCGGCATCGGAAGGATCTACGAGATGTACTTGAGTGGGGAGATCGATGGCGATGACGAAGTGGCACTAACGTTCAATCCGGAGACCGGCGATCCGCTGTCAGAACCGCTGGTCAATATCCGGGCGACGCTGGCCTCGGCCGTGGAGAAAGGGATACTGGAGGCTGACACTTCAAGCCAGATCCTGGAACGAGTCCGTATGGTGTATTATCCCAAACGGTCCATGTCCATGATGCTGGAATCGGCTAGGGAGATATTGGACCCCACAATCTTCAAGAATCTCTCCGAATTTGTGCGGGAATCGAGCGTAGACCTTAAGAGAAAGGATGCTACTGCAGTGCTCCAAGAAATCGCAAAAATCATGAATCATGAGATTTGCTAAGAAATGTAAAAAAAACCGAATTAACGGCGTTATCAAAACCATTGTTAACGCCCTGAAATCGAAAAAAATTAACCCCGTTAAAGAATTCGTCTCGACCATCTGGACGTCGTTATTTGATTTACTATTGTTTAGGATGGATGGATGCTCCATCCAACATCAAGCTTAAATCATGCTGATAGATACTATACCCTCGCAAGGGGAGCCGATTTTCACTAGATTGATGCAAATCTCTAGTGAAAGTTGAGTTATTAAAAAGGAGGTAAAACATGGCAAAGTACAAGGACAAGGTGGACTTGTATGACGACAGGGGCAAAATTATCGAGAAGCAAGTGCCCCTCGAGGCAATAAGTCCTCTATACAATCCGGCCATAAAGCGAACCGTTTCTCTAGCAAAGAGAACAATTGCAGTCGACCTCGGCGCCATTGAGAAGGGTCTCAAGACGGGAAGGGTCGGCGGTGGAGTTCTCCGCGGAAGGGAAATGGACCTCGCCATAGTGGCTAACGCAGAGAAGATTGCAAAAAAGACCAAGGAAATCCTGAAGACTACCAAGGATGACGATACTGAGGTCAGAACCTTGATGGACGGGAAGAAGATGATTGTCATCGTCCCGGAGGTCAGGCTGGACGCTGGTGTAGAGTACACCACCGGATTCACAGCTGCCGCCGCGGCATTGACGCAGGTCCTCCTCGACGAGTTCGACGTTGACATGTTCCAGGCGAGCATGGTCAAGGCCGCTGTTTGGGGAAGGTACCCGCAGACCATCAACTTCCAGAACGCGAACCTGAAGTCAATTCTGGATGTTCCGCAGCTGAATGAAGGGGCAGGATACGCCCTCAGGAACATCATGGCCAACCACATCGTTGCCCTATCTGGCAAGAGCGCCATGAACGCCGCAGCACTGTCCTCGATCTTCGAGATGGCGGCAGCGTTCGAGATGGGCGATGCAATCGGCCCGTTTGAAAGGCAACAGCTGCTCGGCCTCGCATACCAGGGACTGAACGCGAACAACATTGTCTACTCGATCACAAAGGACAACGGCAAGACCGGAACGGTCGGAACCGTCGTCGAGTCCATCGTTGGACGCGCGATCGAGGATAAGGTCATAAGGGTAAAGGAGAAGCTGCCGTCGGGATTCAAGGTTTACACGACCTCTGACTTCCCGCTATGGAACGCATATGCAGCCGCTGGACTACTCTCAGCCATAATGGTGAACATTGGTGCTGCAAGGGCATCCCAGGGTATCCCGTCAACAATCCTATACTACAATGATCTGCTTGAGCATGAGACCAGCCTGCCCGGTGTAGATTATGGCCGATCGATGGGTACGTCCGTCGGTATGTCATTCTTCTCGCACTCGATCTATGGTGGCG
Source organism: uncultured Methanomassiliicoccales archaeon (assembly GCA_963755265.1). GTDB lineage: Archaea > Thermoplasmatota > Thermoplasmata > Methanomassiliicoccales > UBA472 > DASXVU01. The sequence goes on from CAVWKV010000042.1 coordinate 46,189, forward strand.
GCGGCCCCGGACTGTTCCATGGTAACCACGTCGTTACCAGGCACTCGAAGGGATTCGTCAACCCAGTGATCGCAGCCGGTTGCTGTCTAGATGCTGGAACCCAGATGTTCTCTCCGGAATCCACCTCACCACTGGTGAAGGATGTGTTTGGTGACATACCTGAGTTCAAGACACCGATGAAAATGGTCGGCAAGGAGGCCAAGAAAATTAAGGACTTGGTGGCCTGAAAATGAGTTCTGCTACCGCTTCGGAGACAGTACCGTTACCGGAGATATTGATATTCCCGGCCAGGCTCCTAAAAGCCGAGACCGCCGAGAAGCTCCTAAACCGGCTTTATTCGATTACGAACGTCAACCACATCACCGTGAGCGGAGAAGATCTTCCAGCAGTTTTGAATTCTGGCCCTGGAACGGGGCAGCCCAATGATCACCCTGAAAGGCGGAAAATAACCGTTAAAGGGGCAGAGGTCGAGCTAAGGTTGCTCGTTGGCAGGATATTCGTCGAGATAAATGATATCGACAACGTGCCAAAGGCTGTGGAGGACATCGAAGAGGTTTGCAAGGAATTGCTTCCTTTTGGATTCAATCTCGAAGTGGGGCGGTACTCAAAATTCAGACCAACTGTCACCGACTACAAGAAGAACAGGTGATTCACATGGCAAAGTACGAAAGACAATTCTATCCAGGTATGACTGTGCCGGCAAAGAACAGGCGCAGGTTCATCGATCCGAGCAAGAAGCTCGAAAAACTTCGCGACATCGCAATGGATGATGTTGTGAAGATCATGGGTCACAGGGCACCAGGATCTGACTACAAGTCGATCCACCCGCCGCTGGACGAAGGCACCGAGCCCGACTGCTCGATAAGACAGATCGTCACCCCGCTCGAGGGCGCGAAGAAGGGAGACCGGATCAGGTATATCCAGTTCACCGACTCCGTCTACTTCGCTCCGGCAATCCCGTACGTAAGGGCCCAGATGTATATGTCAAGGCTCCGTGGGATTGATACCGGTACCCTGTCCGGCAGACAGATCATCGAAATGAGAGAGAGGGACCTCGAAAAGGTAGCAAAGGAGTATATCGACAACGAGACCTTCGATACAGCCAGGACTGGTATCCGTGGCGCAACCGTACACGGACACGCATGCAGGCTGGACGAGAACGGACTCATGTTCGACGCATGGCAGAGATACAGGTTCAACGCCAAGACCGGAATGGTCGAGTATGTGAAGGACCAGGTCGCCATCCCGTTGGACAAGCCGATCGCCGTCGGAAAGCCGATGGATGACAAGTGGCTCAGGGCCCACACCACAATGTTCCGTGCGGACGAAGTGGACATGAGGGCTGACCCAGAGGTCATGGCCCAGAACCTGAGGCTCCACACACTGAGGACCCTGTGCGGCTACAAGCCGTTCGACGTCAAGGGGGAGTAAACAATGGCAAAGGAAAAGGAAAAGCTGTTCATGGCCGCCATGAAGAAGAAGTTCAAGGAGGATCCTACCGAGGTCAACACAACCTACTATACCTTCGGCGGCTGGAAGCAGTCCAAGAGGAAGAGGGAATGGGTCGAGCAGGCGAACAAGATCGCCAAAGCACGCGGCATCCCGATGATGAACCAAGACATCGGTGTCCCACTCGGACAGCGTGTCTTGATGCCGTACCAGCTCTCCCACACCGACATCTACGCTGAGGCCGATGACCTGCACTTCGTCAACAACGCCGCTATGCAGCAGTGCTGGGACGATATCAGAAGAACCGTAATATCCGGTCTGGACACCGCCCATAACGTTATTGAGAAGAGACTGCAGAAGGAAGTTACCCCAGAGACCATCAACCACTACCTGGAAACCGTCAACCATGCAATGCCTGGTGGCGCAGTCGTTCAGGAGCACATGGCTGAATGCAGCCCGGCATTGACCGCGGACTGCTACGTGAAGGTCTTCACAGGTGACGACGAGCTCATCGACGAAATCGACAAGCCGTACAGGATCGACATAAACAAGGAGTTCCCGGCAGACCAGGCTAAGCAGCTGAAGGAAGCCGTTGGTAAGTCCCTGTGGCAAGTCATCCGCTGTCCGACCATCGTTGGAAGGGTATGCGACGGTGGTACGATGTCCAGATGGTCTGCAATGCAGATCTCGATGTCCTTCATCAGCGCCTACAAACTGGCTGCCGGTGAGGCTGCGATAGCAGACTTCGCGTACGCCGCAAAGCACGCTTCGGTCGTAGAGATGGGTACCATGATGCCAGCAAGGAGGGCCCGTGGCCCGAACGAACCCGGCGGAATTCCGTTCGGATTCTTGGCTGATATGGTTCAGTCCCAGAGGAAGTATCCAGACGACCCGTGCAGGGCTGCTCTCGAGTCCGTGGCACTGGGTGCCGTCATACTCGACCAGATCTACCTCGGATCATACATGTCTGGCGGTGTCGGTTTCACCCAGTATGCAACCGCAGCCTACACTGACAACATCCTCGAGGACTATGTCTATTGGGCAGCTGACCTGGTCAAGTCCAAGTACGGTGGGTTCTGCAAGAGCAAGCCGACCATGGACCTGATCAACAAGCTCGGAACCGAGATCAACTCCTACGCCCTGGAGCAATATGAGAGATTCCCGGCCGCGATGGAAGCGCACTTCGGTGGCTCGCAGAGAGCAACCGTCGCCGCTGCCGCAACTGGTATCGGTGTGGCAATGGCTACCGCCAACGCCAACGCTGGTGTCAATGCCTGGTATATGTCCATGCTCCAGCACAGGGAAAGGCTCGGAAGACTCGGATTCTACGGATACGACCTGCAGGATATGTGCGGCGCGGCAAACTCGCTGTCGTACAGGTCCGATGAGGGTCTCCCGCACGAACTCCGTGGCCCGAACTACCCCAACTACGCCATGAACGTCGGTCACCTGAGTGGATACACCGGTATCGCTCTAGCCCCGCACGCTGCGAGGGGAGACGCGTACGCCTGTAACCCGCTCATCAAGATCGCGTTTGCAGACAAGAACCTCCCGTTCGACTTCGCGAACATCACGAAGGAGTTCGGCCGTGGCGCACTGCGCGAGTTTATGCCTGCCGGCGAGCGGACGACCATCATACCCCCGATGTGATCCTGAATGAACGTCGGAGACTATGCCAGGTACAAGAACACCGGGACCGTCGGAAAGGTCTTGGAGGTCAAGCAAGAGGCCGGGGTCGAGTGGATTTTACTCGATACCTTCAGCCTCTACTATGACGCCACGACCCTCGAGCCGGGCTCGGTGGAGGAGTACAAGACGTTCTCCGTCAAAGAAAGGACACGCGGACTTACGGTGGAAGACATCGAGGCCATGAAGGAAGAAATCTCCAAGGTTGAGCGGTATGGTTCGATTACCGCCTCCGGCGGCGGTTGAATCCTTCACATCAAACCCTTTTTACAATTTTCATTTTTTTAGTTCTTCACCCTTTGTTCTTTGGCTTATCTTCTCTTATTATTTAACGCACGAACTTCAAAGCATCACATCACATGGATACGGTTACCTGCAGTGATGTCGCCAGGAGGTCTTCCTTTCAGGTCTCAGAGGCGATGCCTAATATTCCGCCCAGCACCGCCAAGAGACCTCCGATGCCGCCACCCAGTCCTCCGACGATGATAAGGATGATTGGCCAGTGCATCGTATCGAGCTTATCCCATCCTTTCAAAGCGGCGATGCCGCACAACAATGTGACCAGCCCGCTGAAGGCATACCCCCAACTGAAGAACAATCCTGCAAATGGCGAATAGATAAGTGAAAAAAACCGAAGGCGATCATCAGGATCCCGCCCGCTAGAGCAAGTAGCGAGCCAATTCTCGATAGCGAAGCGTCCACCATACTTCCCGTTCGATATCCTTACAATGATTTATCCGTCTTTTGTCGGATTTATTGAGTTTGGTTTCGCCGAAGCAAGTAGATCCGAGTATCTACGATGGGCAAACAATGACCATCCCTGAGATCCTCAGGGTGGATCACTCGGCGTTGAAACCGACCAAGATCGATGCCAACTTCGGGTCGTCCACAAGGTCATAGTTCTTCTTGATCACAATGTCGCTTGGGGGAGAAGGGCTACACGAAACGACTTCCGTCACGCCTTTTATCTTCGTGAGCTCCGGGAATGATACTGGTGGCATCATCCAGTATTCCCTGGATTTCTGCGCCCTGTCAGTAAATACAACGAAATCGGAGCAGAGGAACATGACATTGTTCATCTCCCTGTACTTCTTATGTTCGCCGGGGAGGACCTCAGTGCCGAGAATCGTCCCCTCCTCGTCGAGCATGAAAACGGTTGGTTCAGGTGGCGGGCGGAACGTCACGTCCTTAATGATGCAAATAACATGGTCTCTTTTCATTGTCTCTTCAAGGCCCATGTTGAAGACCTTTTGACCTAGCTGGGACTTGACACCTCTTTCGCACTCGAGGATTTCAACCACATCTTTCTTGTCCAGAGGGAACACAATTTTTGTGCCCTTCATCCCCTTGATGATCTCAAGAGCCTCATCAATCGCTGCCATCTTTGGCCACAATGCCGTTTTAAATAATATACCCTTTCTATTAACGGGGCTGAAGGTGAATATTTATGCCAAGACAGATGTTACTGAACGCATGAGTCTGGACCTCATATCTAAGCAGCAACCAGAGGTCATCACGGCACTCTATCGGCTCAAGGGGACAATTTTCAAGGAAGGAGCTTTGAGCGTGAAAGAGAAAGAACTCATCGCAGTGGCGGTGACGGCGTTGCTCAAATGCGACGAATGCCTTGTGGTGCATGCAAGAAAAGCGGTCGAAGCTGGAGCAACCAAGGACGAACTCAGGGAATCGCTCCTGGTGGCAATGTACCTCGCCGGCCCCAGTGCGGTCATTTGGACGGACAAGATCGACGAGATCATTGGGTGAATGCATTAGCCCTCGAATGTCACAGACACACTTCTTCTCAAACCCATTCCAGTGACCACCTCGCCGGCCTTTATCATAGCCATGGGCAAAGGGCATGCGCTGTGTTTAAGGAATTTTCCACCGTGCTCATAGATCGGGTTCTCGCTGAAAGGCATCTTGATGATATCGAACATGTCGAAGAGGGGCATCTCGGCAGCCATCCTCTTGACGTGTGGGCACTGGCTCTCGACCTTGTATCTCAAGCGTTTGTCCTCGTCCATTGTGACGCTGATCTTGCTCCTGAATTGGCAGACGCCCGGGTCGAGCATGATGGCCACTACTGGACCCGATCTTGCTAGAACTTCATCCATGCCCCCATGAATGAATGAAGGGGATAGAAATGTCTTTGGCCTCCGCTCAGTTGCCAACGGAAGGATGTCCTAGATAGTCCCTAATATTTGTCTTTCCTGGTTTTGTTAAGCATTTCGAAGACCGCGCCTTTGCCTACGTCGAGGGTCCCGATGACCGCTATCGCCTCTTTCTTGCGCATTATCGGGACTACCACTACTGGAAGTCCACGGAACGGTCCGGTCGATGCTGTCTTCCTGATTATGGTGTTCCGTTTTAGCGACTCCTCCAGCAAGGGACCGGTAAAATTCGTGTCCACAACTTCGCCTTCGTCGCATCGGACGCCGAAATGATTCTTGCTCCGCATGGTGACTGGGAGGCGACCGAGCAGTTCATGTATGGCCAGTGTGAGACATTTGAGCTCATCTGCTTCAGTATCCTGCGACAATAGGTTGGTGCCTTCGTTCCAGCACCTGCGGGATTGATTTCCAAGTGCCAGGGCCGAGGTCACCGCTCCCTTCTCTGCCGCTTCGTAGGAGAAAGCCGACCCGATGATGATCACATCCCCGTCTTCTATCTTGAACTTGTTGCGCAAGGGCGCGACTATGTCCTGATCTGGAAAGTCCTCGTCACCAGGGAATACGATCTTGCCTTCCTTGACAACAAGCGTGGTGGCCCCTACGGCCCCGGCCCGGACCGCCTCGTCCCTCTGCTCGCACCCCATCTTGATACGATGCGCCATCCCCTTGACTAACACGGCACAGTTGTGTTTACCGAGGGTCAGGTCGGACATCTCGACCGATGCTACATCTACGCCGGTCGTCTCCAACTTCTTTCGGCCTCGGTCTGTGATGACCGTTCCCATTCGAGTGTTCTCTACGGAACCCTCACGCACCATCTTGTCCAATATCGTCCTTATACTGCCCTCCCCGATCTGGAGAGCGTCAGCCAGCGCCTTACGGCCTATGGGTCCTTGGCTATCAATGACCTGATATGCCTTCCAGATATGGAACAGGCTGAATTTCGGTGTCGGGCCCCCGGTAAAGTACGAATTGAACGCCAATGACATTATGGATGGATATATAATCCATCCATTTAAACTTTTTATCTTAACACATCTTAACGATTATTGAACAACTGGAGCAAGTTTATTAAGCCCGTTAAGACATTCGGGAGCGGTTATGTCCGAAAGCAACGAAGTATTTGTAATTGTGGACAATATCAGTAAGAGTTTCAATGGCAGCCAGGTGCTACGTGATATTAGCACCACAATCAATGTTGGAGAGGTATTAGGCCTGATTGGAAGGAGCGGATCAGGAAAGTCCGTTCTGATCCACGCCCTAAGAGGCACTGAGGAGTACAGACCTACCTCGGGCAAGATCATCTACCGCGTCAACCACTGCAAGAAGTGCAATCGTGCAGATCTTCCTGCGCCGGGCAAACCATGCACACGATGCGGAGAGCCGACGCAAATCGAAGAGGTTGACTTCTGGGGTCTGGACGAGAGGGACCCTCTCCGGATGGCCGTCAAAGAACGCATTGCCATCATGCTCCAGCGATCATTCGCGTTATACGGTGACATGTCGGTCATCGAGAATATCTTCGAAGCATTCCCGGAACGGATGGATGAGAAGCTGAAGATACAGCGCGCGATCAATCTCCTGCAGATGGTCAATATGACCCATCGCACTACGCACATCGCCCGTGACCTGTCCGGTGGTGAGAAGCAGAGGTGCGTTCTGGCCCGTCAATTGGCGCGGGACCCTATCCTTTTCCTGGCCGATGAGCCGACCGGGACGCTCGATCCCCAGACTGCGGAGATAGTGCACAAGGCTCTCACCGAGGCGACCAAGTGCGAGGATATGTCCATGGTGGTCACATCACATTGGCCGAAGGCCATCAGTCGTCTTTCCGATAAGGCTATATGGCTCGAGTCGGGAGAAATGGTGAAAAGAGGTCCGCCGGAGGATGTAGTAAAGGAATTCGAGGTCGGTTACGAGAAGCCTGCCGATATGACGGTGCCGGTTGGTCAACCTATCATAAAGTGTATCGATGCTAAGAAATATTTCTATTCGATAGTTCGTGGCGTTGTGAAGGCTGTGGATGGCGTTTCGTTCGACGTGAAGGAAAAGGAAATCTTTGGTTTAGTCGGCCTGAGCGGGGCTGGCAAAACCACCATGTCCAACATGATATCCGGACTAACACCTGCCACAGGCGGTTCCGTGGAGGTCCGCATCGGTGATGACTGGATAAATATGTCGGAAATGGGCGAGTACGGCCGAGGCAGGGCAACGCCATACATCGGGAATGCTGCACCAGGAGTACAGCCTTTACCCGTTCAACACTATCCTGCAGAACTTGACCGTTTGCATCGGTATGAAGATGCCAGCTGAACTGGCCAAAATGAAAGCCATCCAAGTCTTGGGCGGTGTGGGATTCCCGCAAAAGGACATAGAACGCATATTATACGCATATCCAGAGACTCTGAGCGTGGGCGAAAAGCAGAGGGTGGCGATGGCCCGGGTCTTA